>DASZEU010000648.1:0-23738 GCA_035940535.1 Candidatus Angelobacter sp. | reverse complement strand
GATCCAGATCATGCACAATGTAGCGACTTGCCGGTGGGGAAGCGGGATGCCAGGTCAACCGTTCCACTACACGGGAACAGACTTCCTCGAAGAGCGTGATGGTCGCGTGTCAAGGCTGTACACGTTCATTGACCAGAAGCTGTTTCAGTCCTGAATGAGGCCTTTGGTGAAGATCTTTGCCATGGTGTGGATGCGGGGCATGCAACGGGACTACGACGGGTGGGTGGAGAACGGAGCCAAGGGTTAGGCTTTCGCCGACGTGCTTCCAGTCTTCAAGAAACAAGAGGATTGGGAAGGCGGCGCGAATGAATGGCGGGGTTCCGGTAGCCCGATACACATCCGCCGCCCCAGGAATCCTCATCCCATAGCGCCCGCCTTCATTGAAGCCGCTCGAGAGATGGGCATGCCCATTCTGGATGACGTTAACGGGCCGATGCGCCCCGGCGCCGGTTACATCAACATGAACATCGCCACAGATGGGACTCGCGTGAGCGCCGTTCGCGCCTTCCTGCGCCCAGCGTTGTCGAGGCCGAACCTGACTCTGCTGCTCAACACCAACGTAGTGAAACTGAACTTCAAAGAAACTCGTTGTGTGGGCGTCAGGATTGACACAGATGGCGCGGTCCTTCACCGGATGCGGTTGCCCATTCGTTAGGGCTGCCTGACAATCTGCTTGACTTCCCGACCGACACCAATCGCGCTGTTGCTCAGATGCATTACACGAACAGATTTGCACGCACGCCAAGCGTGAAGTACATCTTCTCTCATGCCGGAGGCTCGATTCCCTACCCTGCCGCACGTTTCGCGATCATCGATGAGATGGGGTTCATCGCGGGTGGAGAGCAGCAAGGCGCCGCTGCTGACATGTTCCGCCGGATTATTGGGACACGGCTCTTGCTGCAAGCGATCCTGTGCTCCGCATGCTGCGCGACGTATCAATTTGATGTGACGTAGGAAGAGAATTGGCGTTCGGTATTCGGCAAGAGCCGCGATGTGGGCGAGGTGGATAGCGGAGTGTTTCCAGGCCGATTTGCAATCTCTGCTATCAGGGCATCACGAGCGTGCGGGGGTTGAAACAAGCAGGCCGCGCCGGTCGCAAGCCGAAATTAAGCGGAGAAGATCTGGGCAAGCGGAGGAACGCTATTTATGATGACGCACTGCACTCAATGCGGGGCCAGAGGATGCTGCCTGTGCCTCTGCAAGGACGTGCCTAGTGGTATCCTTCATGAGCAAAAAGTTTTCAATGGCGAGCGCATCAATGCCAGAACAGAAATAGCTTCGAACAGCATCTTGCGGGCAAGTCACAAGTGGCTCGCCTGCCACATTGAAAGAACTATTCAAGAGCAGGGGTGCGGGAGCATGATTCCCGAATCGCTTCAGAAGACTCCAGAACAATGGGTTTTTTTTGCGTTCAACTACGTGCAGCCGAATGCGATTACCGGGCAGACAGAATTCTCTTGGGACTGCCTGAGTGTCATTCTTCACGGACGCAAGTGAATTCATCCAGCCACACAGCGGTGATGAGGTGAAGTAGCTGGCACTGTCTTCCTCAGGAACTGAAATGGCAAAGGGGCGGAACCATTCACGATGTTTTACGTAATCATTGAGATTTTCTTTTACATACGGGGCCCAAGGCGAGGCCAGCAGGCTGCGGTTGCCGAGCGCCCGTGATCCAAATTCCGCACGCCCCTGGAACCACGCGACAATCTTCCCAGCCTGTAAAAGGCGGATTGTATTGTGCAATTTCTGTTCTGCTGTTTCATGCAGCGAAAAGCAGGTCTTTGAACTGATGAGCAGATCTCTTACCTCATGGGATTTAAAAGCAGGACCCCAGTAATAATCTGTGCCCACTTCGCTGCGGACAGGATTGTGGTGATACCATGCAAGCATGGCGGCGCCAAGTGCGCTCCCAGAATTGTCCGGTGCTGGCGGCACAAATACCTTCCCAGCGCCTATTCGTGTCTCAATATCTGACACCAACAATACATTCTTGAACAAGCCTCCGGCCAGGCAAACCTTTTCAATCTTTTCTTTTTTCAAATACTCCGCAACGATGCCGGCCACAAATTCCGTGCATGCCTCCTGGATACTGCTGGCCAGCACAGAACGATCTTCTTCACTGAGCGCCTCGCCTGATATTCCTGCCTGTTTCAGGAATGAAGTAGAGAGAGAAAGCTGGCCAGTAACGCCTTGACAGACAAAATCTGGGTTGAGGTACGGTATTGCGCCATTCTTGCTCCGAAACATCTCCAGGAAGAGGGCCTTCAAGGCAGGCTGGCCTTGCAGGCTCAGCCATTGCGTCTTGTGTTCTTCAACTTGCGGAATGAAGCCAATAAGTTCGGTAATTCTAGAATAAGCCCACGCCAATGAATGCGGGAATGAAACGGTCTTGAGTAGCCGGATGCGTGTGCCTTCCCCCAAGGCGATTGTTCCCGTCCGGCCGTCTCCATTTTCGTCAAGAGTGATTATGAGCGCCCGATCAAACGGTGACAGATAGAATGTTGTCGCTGCATGACAGAGGTGATGCTCAAAGGTAAAAAGACGGCCCGGTGAAAGCCCCCTGGCTCTTAGAATGCGCAGATCTCCCAGATCGCAAACCAACTTACTCCATTCATTCATCTGACAGTAGGCGCTTGCCAGCGGCGAAAATCCGAGCCGCCTTGCAGCACCTGCAAAGCGCCGCAGCCATCCCTGCACCGGCTGAGCAGCGACAGCCACCGTATCCAAGTCTCGCCATTCGAGCCCGGCGTACTTTAGGCAGAAATTGATCGCTCTTTCAGGCAAACCAAGGGTTTGAGTACGAGCCAGTTTGGCATTTTCGATTGCGGCCACGCACTTGCCGTCAATCAGCAGGGCCGCCGCTGTGCTGTGCCGGAACGATGACAATCCAAGTATTTTCATTGCGTTCAATTATGAAAGGCCCGGCGCCGAGTTCGCAGCCTTCTCCACAGAACAACACTGAAGCTATTGGCAATAGTCGCCAATTTCCTTAGAGACTAACGTTGCAAATTTTCTGGCCCCGGAAGCCGCAAAATGCCCCTCGTCAACAAAGTCATTGCCCGCAAAATTCGTAACTCCAGGATCGATATACTTGGCCGGCGTCGACGAGGCAGCACTCTTTAAGAGCGACTTGAATCTCTCCATTAGAGGCACAAACTCTCCGTCTTTGATCAACGGCACATAACGGGGGGTTATGGGCCAATTTCTGTTGAGAATCTGTCCTATAAAAATGGTCTTTATGCCTCTTGCTTCATTGATGGCGGCGATGGTTTTCACGTGGTCAATAAAGATAGCTTCCAGGTGTGGATCGCTGCCAGCCACTGGCGTCTGACCAGATATTCGCGGGTGCTGCGGGAGGGTATCAAATCGCCTCACGGCCATGGCGTTCGCAAAAAGAAGCAGCGGCGAATACTTTGCTAAGGGAATAGCGGGCTTATGCTGGGCCGCAAGCAATAGGTAATAATCCGCATAGGCGTCATCGAGATTTTTGACGTGGGCGTTGATTATATCGTTCCAGCCGATATAGTAGACTGCGCAAGCCGGTTTCTTTTTCACGACATTCTGGTAAAAAGCAGTCTCTATTAAGTGCTGCACAGTGCTGTGCGCGGGCACACCCAGATTCAGGACGGTATATCTATTTTTAAAGCCAGACTGTAAATCCTCGACCCACGTCTCACCCTGGGTTAAACCAATGTCATAGGTAGTTGATCCACCATAGACAAAAATAAGACTTTTGGCGAGATCATCCTCTGTTAGTTCTTTTCCTCTTAAGCCCAGGGAATTGTGAACAAAGTCAATTTCGCGGCCTTGCAATGACTGCACATCTATACCAGCCGCCTTAGCATTGTCCGCATTTGCCCCAAAGTCCACGTGATCTTTATATTGCCAGTTGGGCCGTGGAGCGAATTGCAGCAAAGGATGGTAGATGAAAGCTGTGTTCCACGGATCGGGGGCTGTGCCGATATTTCGCGGAAAGAGAGAAGTGCCGTGTCCGTGCAGCGCCATAGTACGACTTCCGAACCCCAAGACCAGTTCGATTGTGCACCAGACCAGAATTGCGTATGACAATTTGCGCATTTTGCTGAAGGCGGCGCCGATCAGCAGCAGACAAGCGATATAACAGAAGAAGTAGAATCGCGCTGTTCCAGTGCTTAGGGCTTTACTAAAGAACCAGAACAAAGCTACACAGAAAACTACAGTTAAGGCAATTAGATTCAACGTAAACGGGATTGCCACATTGAAGTTGAAAGGACGGCGCAATCCGTAGAACTCCCTAAATCTAGTCCAACTCATAGGCATCTTTATAATCCTTTCTTGCCAGAAACTCTTTCTGGTCTGCTTTATGCAAGATTGTGTTTCCAACTGCTAATACATCCAGCTCGGTACCCATGAAACAGCGAAAAGCATCCTCGGCAGTGCAGACGATCGGTTCACCGCGCACATTGAATGAGGTATTGACCAGAACCGGGCAGCCGGTCAACTGTTTAAATTTTGAAATCAAGCGGTAGTACCTGGGATTGGTTTCCTCATGCACGGTTTGAATCCGGGCGGAATAATCAAGGTGGGTGACCGCCGGAACCTCAGACCGCAAGATATTCAGCTTTTCAATGCCGAAAAGCCTCTTCTGTTCTTCTGTCATGGCCAACTGTTTCGCCTCGACAACATCGGCCACTAAAAGCATGTATGGGCTGTCCACGTCGAGATGGAACCAATCCGACAGGTCCTCGCGCAATACGCTCGGCGCAAAGGGCCGAAATGATTCCCTGTACTTCACTTTCAAGTTCAGTTGCTTCTGCATGGTTGGCGAGCGCGGGTCCGCGAGGATGGAGCGCCCGCCAAGGGCTCGCGGCCCGAATTCCATGCGTCCTTGATGCCAGCCGACGGCCTTGCCTTCCGCAAGGGCATGGGCAACGGCGCAAATCAGTTCCTCCTCAGACACCGTCTTGAAGACAGCCCCAAGCTTCGTCAAGACTTGTTCGATTTCGCATTGACAGAATTCCGGCCCGAGAAACGCCCCCTTCATGCTGTCCGTTGGTTTTACATCCCTTGGACCATCGAGCATCAGATAATAAGCAGCAAGGGCCGCGCCCAGTGCGCCACCCGCATCGCCGGCTGCGGGTTGAATCCAGATGTCATCGAAGATTCCCTTACGCAAAAGCTTCCCATTGGCAACGCAGTTGAGCGCTACACCGCCGGCAAGGCATAAGTTCTTCTGCCGCGTTGTCCGTTGGATATCTTTGGCCAGCCGGATAACAATGTCTTCAGTAACGGCCTGAATCGAAGCCGCGAGATCCATCTCCCGCTGGGTAAGCTCGCTCTCCGGATGTCTGGGCGGCCCGCCAAAGAGCGCATGGAAGCGGCCGTTGGTCATGGTCAAGCCGGTGCAGTAGTCAAAATACCGCATGTCAAGATGGAAGGACCCATCTTCTTTGACATCAATCAGGTGCTTCTTAATGAGGTCCACGTAACACGGCTCCCCGTATGGAGCCAGGCCCATGACTTTGTACTCAGCCGAGTTGACTTTGAAGCCGGTGTAATAAGTAAAAGCCGAGTACAGCAGTCCAAGGGAGTGAGGAAAGTGAATCTCTTTGTGAACAGACAATTGATTGCCGCTACCAGTAAAGACTGAAGTTGTCGTCCACTCGCCAACTCCGTCCATGGTAAGAATGGCAGCTTCCTGGAACGGCGATGGAAAGAATGCAGATGCAGCGTGGCTCAGATGGTGTTCGGAAAAGCACAGGCGTTTCGCCCAATCAGCCTCTGCGCCGAAACATTCTTTCAGGCCATCAACGATTACCGTTTTCTGGAAAAGTTTTTCTTTCAGCCAAACTGGAAGCGATTTGGCAAAGCTGCGAAACCCTCTGGGAGAAAACGCGAGATAAGTCTCGAACAGGCGTTCAAACTTCAGGAACGGTTTGTCGTAGAAGACAACGTAGTCAATATCCGTAGACCGCAGACCGACCGAACTGACGCAGAACGCCGCAGCTTTGGCGGGAAAGCCAGAGTCATGTTTCTTGCGCGTGAACCGTTCCTCCTGAGCAGCGGCGACAATATCACCGTCTGAGATCAGGCAGGCCGCAGAGTCGTGATAGAAAGCTGACAGGCCGAGGATCTTCATCGCTTAGAAGAGGGAATAGATGAACGGCGCGACGACGGAGGATTCCGCCACCAGCAACAGCGTAAAAATGACAATCATCAGGCAAATGATTGGAGTGATCCACAGTTTCTTGCGAATTCGCAGGAAGGCCCAGAGTTCCTTGATGAACATACCCATAATGCTTCTTTACCTCCATTATTTATTGATTGTTTATTGATTGTTTTTTTGGCGCAAACGTTTCGAGTTACTCCTCTACCGGCCTTTATTGCGCTCAAAACTGATTTTTGAATGAATGAGCTGCTACGATTGGCGAGGTACGGTCAATCCAATAGGAATTGACTGGGCGACGCTTCAATCGAAGCTCGTCGCGGCCGAAGAGCCAGATCAAAATGGAAACTGGAGTCAAAATGCCCAGGAAGATAATGCCGAGAACAATCGGGCTGACGACCTTTCCGAGCCCTCTGCCTAAATAAAACCAAGCCTTATTCAGCGGGGCAAGAACGCGAGGATTCGTGAGCGAGAGCAGGCCACACGCGCCACTAGCCATGAAGCAGACGCTACAGGTAATCCAGTGCCAATGCCCAATGATTCCGCGCGCCCCTACAATGGCGAAAACAGCCGTGAGCAAAAACCCGAAGCTACGTTCCGAAGGAAGTTTGGGCGGTGAAACAATACTCATTGATGCTATCCTCAGTATGTTGGGGTGCTTCCTCTAAGGCATTCAGGCAACTTCATGCTGCGTGCTCGCTTCTGGATTCAGGGGCGGCCCAGTCGGCGAAAAAACCCAGGCCGTTATGCAGGCGATAAGGGTTCACCGTTGTTGTCCTACCACCGCCCCTCCTCCACCATGCTGTCCCAGCCACGCCGCAAGATTGTCTTGCTGGCGTTCACGATAGCTGATGCAGGAATTAATCCGTTCCGCTACCTGTTTCAATGCGCGCTCCGATGAAGGCACTTTATGTTCGGTAAAGAAACGCTGAACATCATCCCGGCTCGCGGCATCGCAAAAACTGCCGGCACCGAAGACAATGCCACCTCCGTTCGCCGCAGTAATTTTCTTTTCCACATCGGCCCAATGATTCTTGATCCAGGGCCAGACGTAATCATGGTTCCGAGGATTACCCAGCTCTGTGGCGATCAAATGGGGCGCATCCTGATTGCGCATACCCGGAGAAATTACCTCTTGCAACACGCGCTCAGCCAGTTCCGGTCCCTGGAACGCCGCGATGGACTGAGTTATGTTGGAATACTGCTCAGGCGCGGTCATGTGCTGCATAGCCAGAAGGTATTCGTTGAGCAAGGCCCTGTCCCCGGCGTTTGCCGCCACGACCAACACGCTTCCTGCCAGGTTGGGATCAATTGAATTGGGATCTTGCAGGTACTGCCGGGCCAGCCTCGTGGATTCCTTGATCGTATCTGTATCCTGCGCCAATCTTCCCAAGATGATCACTAAATCGGCCCGCAGGCTACGGGTCTCAGCGCTTTCACCCGGTACAGGCGCCCAGCCCACTTTGGCAAGCATAGGGCGAAAGACCGTCCGCAGCCAGGAATGATAGCTTTCACGGTCGGCAGCCGTAATCAAATAGTTGTCAAGGAATCTGAGGGTGCCGTTGTAACTCTCGACGACTTCCCGCTTCGGATCGGCATTCACTGCGCTTATCAAGTCCAACAGCGAACCAATTTTTTCCTTTCCCGCCGTAACGAGTGCAATTTCGTCATCAATGAGTGACATCCGTTCAGCAGTTGTTAGTCCGCTGACCACCACCTCACTGAGTTTCTTCCAGTTCTCCGCATCATAGTGAGTGAGGTAGTAACCTACGGAGTTGGTATTGGTAAACACCCAGGCGGAGCAACCGGCTACCGATACTACCTGCTGCCGCTCTGCCAGAAGCTGGCAGAAAGGTTTGTTTTCGCCTGTCTTGATGCACACCGGGATTACCCAAAGCTGATTACCGGCATCGGCGGCGCCGTCAAGAAAGAAGCGTTGCTGGGAGAGCGTGATTTCCGTTCTGGGATGCGGTTGGACCGGCTTGCGCGACCGCCTTTCCTTCGGGCTGGCCGTCTTCACCGCCTGGGCCTTGGGCGTTATGCATTCCGTTTTCACGTTCACCAGCGGCTCGCCCGGCCGGTTTACAAATGTGGGCATGATCTTATCCACGGGCCGACCCGAAGCCTGCGCCATGGTAGTCCAGAAATCTTCCGCGGTTGCATTGCCATACTGGAACTTTCTTAGATAGATATTGACTCCCCGGCGGAAGACCTCCGGGCTGATGTAGGATTCGATCATCCGGATTACGGCCGCGCCCTTTTCATAGGAAATGAAATCGAAGAGTTCATTGATTTCACTCGGAGTTTCGGCTTTGGCGCGAATGGCATGGGTGTTCCGCAACGCGTCCACCCGTAACGCGTTGTTGGTATCTTTCACGGCATCAAGAACGGCATTCCAATCCGGATGCAACACCTGCATGGGTTTCTTCTCCATCCAGTTGGCAAAACCCTCGTTGAGCCAGAGGTTGTCCCACCATTTCATGGTCACGAGATCGCCAAACCACTGATGCGCCATCTCGTGCGCCAGCACCACAAAGACTGCAGCATGGGAATCAAGCGAGGAGTTTTTGTCGTCAATGAATAGCAGCGCCTCGCGATAAAAGATTGCTGCCGTGTTCTCCATCGCTCCCGTTCCAAAGTCGGGTGCGCCGACGATGTCCAGCTTGCTGTAAGGATATTGAATGCCGTAGTACTGGTTGTAATACTTGAGGATCTCTTCGGCGTAACGCAGTGCTACCTCGCCCAGGGGCTTCTTATCCGGCGTGCCGCACACGCGGATGGGAATACCGTCGGCCTGGCCTTCATTACATTGAAAATCGCCTACCGCCATTGCCACCAGGTAAGTTGACATCCTGGGCGTGGTGGAAAATTTCAGGGTGTGCTTGCCTGCGCCAGGCCCAGGAGTATCGGAGATGATCCGTCCGTTGGAGATCGCGGTGTCAGCACTGTCCACGATCAAAGTAACGTCAAAGGCAGCTTTCAGAGCAGGCTCGTCAAAAGACGGGAATGCGCGACGGGCATCTGTGGCTTCAAATTGAGTAATGGCATAGTGCCGCAGTTTTGTTTTGGCCAGATAAAACCCGCGCAGCTTGTCGTTGAGTATTCCAGTGAAGTGAATGTGAATCGATGCCGGCCCCGGGCCTAGCGGTGTAGCCAGAGCCAGAGTTGCCTGCTCTTTCGCAGGATCCAGACTTACCTGCGCCTCCTGGCTGTTGCCGCCTTGAATTACTGTGGCCTTCTGAATCTGAATCTCCGCCGAGTTCAGGGTGATTGCCGGGTTCCCATGTCTCTGCAGCTTGATCTGGATGTCTTCTTCGCCGCTGAACGTGGCGGTAGCCAAGTCAGGAGTAAATGTCAGCGAATAATGTTCTGGTACAACACCACTGGGTAATCGCTGAGCGCCGGTACAACTCGGGGCGATGCAGCATGCAATAAAAACAAGGTTTCTCAAAATCGACATGTAACTCCTTGTTATCTCTCGGCAATGCCCTTTGACTGTCAACGCTATCGCCATAGTGTCCAAGATCGTTGGCAATCAATATTCTTCAGAGCGGGTTGATCTGGTAAAGGGGGAAGAATGAATTCACTGAGCCTAACGAGTGTTCGCGAGCGAGATTGGGAATCTCCTCCCATGACCACAGCTTGTCCTCCAGGGCGGGCATCCATCCTGTCCGCTCGGCGAATTCCACCGCCTCGACGCCTTCCGAATATCGCGCGTAGTGAGTGTGTACATGAGTATGCCAGTTCATGCACTCAAGCGCGCGAATCACGGCCAAATCCATTCCTCGCTTCCAGCCCGCAGTAGTAATTACACCTGGGCGCGACAACGACTTAAGACTCACTCGAAACACCGGCTGGCCAATGAAGTCAATAAATATAGACACTCCACGTCCCTGGGTCTTTTGCGCGACGAATTCCAGAAAGGCATTTTCCGCCTTCTGATATCGCTGCTTATAATCTTCATCCGATTTATATGTTTCCGGGCAAAAGTTGAGTTCACCGAAGAGCGTGCGGTCAACACCTTCGATTCCGCATTTTTGGATCAGCGATAAACGATCTTTACTGGAAGCCATCATGAAGGCTGGGCAACCCGCGATATGAGCAAGCGACAATTCAGCCAATGTCACTCCACCGCCCCATCCCCAGACCGAAGGCGGGTAATCGGCATCACCAGCCTGGAGCTTCCAAACGCCATAAGCAACTTTCCAGTTCGCCCAAGCCGTAACATAACGGAGCGAAAAAGCAGCCCATTGATTCGGAGAGTAGCGGGTAGCCTCCGGAATCTTGATCAATTGTCTCTCGAGTAGTTTGGTTCTCTTGGCCATGATTCCTATTGTGTGCGGCGCATCGTAGCCATAAATCTTCTGCGGATATCCTTTTTCGTCACAGATACCATTGCAAAAGACCAGACACAACTGCCCTTCCTTCAGCGATGTAACTCCAGGACCGGCCTTCAAGACACGCACAACACCAGCATTGCCAATGACGATGCGCTCTTCCTTGCGCAATTTGCAGATGTCCACCGGCTCATGGCACACAGCGTGACTCATATTGCCTTCCCAGCAGCCGACAACCGGCTCGACAAGAACCTCCTGGTCCTGAAGGCTGGGAAAAGAAAAAATTTCCAGGCGCAAGTCCACATGAGGCTTAAATTTGCCATTTCCATTGGCGCCATTTGTTCCTTCGTATAAAACCCACGCTTCAGTCTGGATCATTTTTTTTATCTCCTCTGACGATAACTTGACGAGACTTTTTAATTGGCTGTAGAGCGCATTCAATGAACAAGCTTTTAGGACAAAGATTGCAGTTGGCGCTGCAAGGAACGCCATAGGCCGTTATGCGCGCGATAGCCAGAATTTTGTTTCTCGTTGTTGATGCAGATCGTTGTGTTCTCGTTAAGAATTTGGTAATTGGGTAACTTCCACCCCGTCACTCGCAATCAAAGGTGCGCATGCTTAGGACCCACGGTTGGTAATTTGTTAATTGAAAAATCAAAACCCAAACCAAAATCTTCTTTGGACAGGGATCAAGGGCAGAGCCCCTTGGCTAGTTGAACCACTAGCGCAGCGAGATGGGCAATGTTGAATATCAGAACCGAACTTTTCAAGCTTAGTCGTAGCGCAGCGCCACTATCGGATCGATGCGAACTGCGCGCCGCGCGGGAAAGTAACATGCCACGAGTGCGACTGCCGTAAGCACGGTTGTGACTCCGATGAATGTCAACGGATCGGTCGGGCGCACGCCGTAAAGCAGACCTGCCATCAAATGGGATACGATCAGCGCGCCAACCAATCCAACGGCAGCGCCGGCAATCGCGAGGCCCAGTCCCTGACGCACGACCATCTGCACAATTTTTCCATGCTGTGCGCCAAGGGCAAGCTGAATGCCGATCTCGTGCGTACGTTCGTTCACGATATAGGAAATGACTCCATAAATTCCAAGCCCGGCAAGAAGCAGTGCCGTCAGAGCGAATAATGCAACCATTTCCATCGAGAACCGGCGCACAGAGAGAGAGGCCGAGACAGCCTGGTTGAGCGTTTCAGCTTGAAAAACCGGAAGGCTCGGGTTGACTGCCTGCACCTGCCGGCGTACCTGTGCATGGAGCGCAGCGACATCCAAATTTCCACGCAGAAAGATCGCCAGATGTTTCTCCCGTCTCTGGTACATGCAGGCATAGACTTGTGGAACTTTTGTGGACTCAAGCGATTCTGTCCGGGCATTTGCGACAATACCGACCACTGTGGCCCAGGAAGTTGAGCGCGGAGATAGCTTCAAATGCTTTCCAATAGCATCCTCATGAGGCCAGTATGTTTGCGCCAATGCCTCATTGATCACGACTGCAGCCGGCGACTTTTCATCGTCCAAGTCAGTGAATAGACGGCCCCGCAGCAGCGTGAAGCCCACCAGGGGAAAATACTCTGGGGTGACGATTGAGGCGTTGACCAAAGGGGCCTGGTAAAGCGGCGTTCCTTCCAGGATTAAGGGAACGAGGTTGGCATCCCTTTGATTGTGGTCCAATGGAATGGACGTGCTGTTCCCGAGGGCTGCCTGTTCGACTCCGGGCAGTGTTCTTACACGACGAAGTATTTCCTGAAAAAACGGCGCCTGCTGGGAAATCGTTCCGTAAATGTCAGTTTTGGGATCATTCGGGTATGGCAGTCTCGTGCGGACCACCATTACTTTCTGTGGATTGAAACCGAGTTGCACATTCAGCAAATCCCAGAAACTACGCAACAGAAGGCTTGCAGCAATCATCAGCACCAGGGAAAGAGCGAACTCCGTTACCACCAGTATGCGGCGCGTACGCGATTGTTCTCCGGAACCCGTCGAGCCACGCCCTTCCTGTTTGAGCACATGAGCTAAGTTCACCCGGCCGGCATGCAACACGGGAGCCAGGCCGAAAATCACACCAGCAACGAGGGAGGCGGTGAAAGCGAAAAGCAAAACACTCCAGCTAATCGTTATGTTATTGAGCCGCGGCACACTATCCGGCACGAACCGCAACAGAAATCCCTTGGTGAAGAAAACAACAACCAAACCGAGCATCCCGCCAAGCAGAGAAAGAAACAAACTTTCAGTTAATAACTGCCGCGTCAGCCGGCTGCGGGCAGCGCCAAGCGCCTGGCGAATGGCCATTTCGCGTCCGCGTGCGCTAGCGCGTGCGAGCAGGAGATTGGCAACGTTTACACAGCCAATCAGCAGGACCAACCCTACTCCTCCCAGCAAAAGAAATAATGACCGGCGGACCTGGCCAACCATGGTTTCTTTGAGCGGCACCAACCGCACCCTCCATGCGCTTTTTGCCGGATAGTCTGCAGGGAATTGCTGCTTCAAGGAAGCAACCAGAGCGTCTACCCGGCTCTGCGCTTCCGCAAGCGTCACTCCGGGTTTAAGCCGGCCGATTGCGGCAGGAAAGTGAAAGGTGCGGATCGGAGGATCGGGGAAGGGCGTGCCAAAAAAGCCTGCTGCGGGCCACACTTCGATGTTTCGTTCATCGGTTGTTCGCCCGGGCACATAAAAACCAGGTGGCATTACGCCGATAATCCGGTACGAGTCGCCGTCGAGCTGGAGAGTTTTGCCCACAACATTCGGATCACTCCCAAATGCCCGCTTCCATAATCCGTCACTGATAACAACTTGCAGAAGAAATCCTGCTGTGGGATCGTCAGCATTGAAGACACTACCCAACTGAGGCTTGATGCCCAACAGAGCAAAATAATTCGGCGCTACAGCAAGTATCCGGACCAGCACAGGCTGAGATACACCCGTGAGATTATCTATGTCGAAAAACGCCGGTGAGATATGTTCGAAGACGCCGGAACGCTGCAGGTCACGCCACTCAGGCGGTGACATACCTACATCGTCACTTCCCATGCCGGGAAGATCATCCTGGATGCTTACGAGTTGTTCCGGATTGGGATACGGCAGCGGACGCAACAGAGTGGCATACACGACACTAAAGATCGCGGTCGTCGCTCCTATGCCTAATGCAATCGTAAGGACGGCAATGATGGTAAATCCAGGAGAATGGCGCAGCATGCGCAACGCATAGCCAACGTCCCGCCCCATGTCATTGAGCATGGAAGAGGATCCGTTCTGTTCAGTGCGCGCGGGCTGTCCTCTCATCGTTCCAGAATTCATAAGCTATCACCTGGCGTGAACACAGATAATACATCGAAGTTTGTCACTATTCGAAATTCATTTTGCGCACCAATTGCTTAAACCGGGGTTCCTGTCGAAGGGGATCCATGACCGGATCAACCTTTAATCGAGTCAACCAGTTGCTTCTATGCCGATAATCCTTTTCTATCAAACTCAGGGCCCGTTCTTTCTCACCCAGCGCCACATAAACTGCTGCTAAGCGATAGGGAACGTGGTCATGGGCGGGATGATGTTTGAACCGATCAAGGGTATTCGCAAGTTCTGTTTTATTTTGGGCCATGGCATAAGCATAAGCAAGGCCAGCCAGTGAGCCGGCATCGCCCACCGCAGTTGTAGACTTCATTTCTTCAATTCCCTTCTCGAATTGCCCTTGATGGATATAGACGAAACCCAGGAAAAAATGGGTCGCGAGCCCTTGATCTTTGCTTAGAGCCTCCAACCCCTGAGCAACTGCCGCATCATCCTTGTGCTGCCAGTAGAGGATCTGCAACATGGCCCGGTTGGGCCCAGCGCTTTGGGGAGCAATCGTTTGAGCCAGTTTCACTTGTGCCTCGGCCTCTTCAAATCTGCCCATGGTTCCCAAAAACAAGCCGTATTGGGTGTGGGGCGCTGCGGCTTTTGGCATGAGTTCAATTACGCGCCGCAGTTCTTTTTCGGCCTTAGACCAGTCATATTCGTTGTCATAATAGATTTCAGCAAGGGTCGAATGTGCCTGAGGCAAGCTGTCATCCAATTGAGCAGCTTTGAGCGCAGCGGCCTCCTGCTGGCGATATACCTTCCCCGGCGCCACGCTGCCGGAGACAGAAAAGCTGGTTGCATCCAGCGCATCCGCCTGGCCGATGTAAGCCAGGGCGAATTGAGGGTCTTTTTGCGCTGCCTGCTGGAAAAGCTTCAGCGCCTTCCTGGCGTTCTCGAGTGACCCGCCTGCCCAAGGCTTGCCTTTGCTGAGGTACTCCAGTCCTTGAATATAAAGAGCATTGGCTTCGGGATTCCTGGAGTAGACCGGAGGATCACTCGGCTTTGGCGGGCTATGGTCATCACGAGCGAAGCTGGACGGTCCAGACGCTGGATATGACAAATTAAAACAGAGCAACAGGCAAAACGGCAGCAGAGATCGTAGTTTCATGGTATCTCCGAACTTCTGACTCTCAAGCGGTCTGCGCCACCGACGGCGTCTCGACTATTCTGCCGCAGTCCAGCCGAATCAAACGATCTGCTACATCGTAGTATCGTTCGTCATGACTGATGACCACAACAGCCTTTCCTTTGGCTTTTAGTTCCGGCAAAAGTACACGGTAAAAAATCCTCTTGAAAGATGGATCCTGGTCGGCTGCCCATTCGTCAAAAACATAAATCGGGCGGTCCTCTAAATACGCGGTGAGCAACGCCAACCGCTTGCGCTGGCCTTGTGATAGCTCAGTTGTAGATAAGATCCCATCTTTGATCTCAACCTCATGATCAAGTTCAAGTTGGAGAAGATAATTCCTGGCATGATCGTCGAGTTGAGAACTCTCCAGGCCCAGCAACCGGTCGAAGAGGTGGAAGTCGGCGAAGACGACAGAAAAATACTGACGATAATGCTCTCGATTTGAATCTGTAACGATTTGATTGTTTAGATATATCTGCCCGTCTGCCGGGACATAGAGACCGGCAAGTAGTTTGGCCAGAGTTGTCTTGCCACTGCCGTTGCCGCCCACCACGAAGACCACTTCTCCTGGAACCAGAGTCAGACTCATAGGTCCCAGAATAAAATCATTCGTTTCCCCTTCCCGATGGTACGCATGAGTGACCTCCACCAAGTCCAGGCATCTGAAGTCATAGGGAAGATCATTCAATATGGGCGAATCGACATCAGCATGGAGCGCAGTCAAATTGCGTTCAAGACCCTCGATTCTTTCAAGCGCAACCTCACCCCGTTCAAACCCAGAAACTGCGGACAGAAGCACCTGCATGGGGGCCATCATGAATATGAGGACCATCGTATAGCCAAAACGTCCCTGAGGATTGAGGTTAAACAACGGCACAGCAAGCAAGAGGACACCGATCAGGACAAAAGCGGATGTCTGCGCCAAGGCGGCAGCCGCGCTGGAAGCTGTCAAGCCCGAGACGTTGTGAGTACGGACTGAGGATGCTGACGAGTGGAGGACTTGCGAGAAAAAAGCATGGCGTCTCCGCTGGTGCAACTTAAGTTCTTTGGCGCCCCCCATGAGAGAGCTGAAATGATGATACAAGCCATCTCCCGCTTGCCGCGCCAGCCGTAGAGCTCTTGCAGCCTGGGATGCCGGGAACCGATAGACTACGATGCACAAAACACTGAACCCGAGCGCAATGACAAGCACCGCCCTGGAAAGCCAGCCGAGGTAGACCAGACCACTTGCAACGACGGTGAGATTCAGGCAAGTCACTGGGATGTTTGCGAGCGCATGGTCAAATGCATCTATATCCTGGATCAGGACGGACAATAACCGGTGTGTGCCGTGCTCTTCGAGAAATCGCAAGGGTGCTCCAGCGATCTTTTTTGATAAACGTATCTGCAGGCCAAAGACTGTGTGTTGAACCGTGCGCGAAATGAGAATTTCAGCGACAAACCGGCTCAGCGGCAGCACCAAACAAAGACCAGCAAAGCTCCAAAAGACAACCTCGTTATGTCCCGACCGCTCCCGGAGGACAATGTTTGCGCAGGCCAGCAGAACGATCGCACTGAATCCGCTGAGGATGGTTAGGATCATGGCCATGAGGAACCGGCCAGGAGAGCACCGCCAGAGAAATAAAGCACACTTGATCATAGGTTGAATACCTTTATGCCAGCAGCGGATGAGAATTCTGTTTCGTTGTGATGAAACCGCTTGAACCATCCAGAAATTTTCTAATTGGACAAGTTGGTAATTTGGTAATTGAAGATCAAAGCCAAAATGAAACTCCTAGTCTGAGCGGGATAGCCCTGTAAGAACATCCTCCCGTGCTTTTAAGTAGCAAGCGGAACATCCGGAGCCGGACAAATGGCCGGCTCGGCAATCTTCGGCATAAGTAGCGGCCACCCTTTGCGAAGGACGTAATCTAACCATGCTCCTGCGATTTGAGAGGTGAGAACTGCGGCCAGCACAAGCGTCGTGTAGAACTTTGCACTAATGATTCCAGCATCGAAGGCAACGCTCGCCAATACGATACCTGGTCCGCCCCGGGCGTTGGTTGTGAGCCCAAGATTGATCAGATCCAGTCCGCGAAAGCCCGCAAACCTGCCAGCCAACGAAACAGAGGCAATCTTAACGACACAACTTCCGATCAGAAACGCAGCTATCATCCACAGTGAGACGCCACGGATCAGGTCAAGCTTCAGGCCAACGATGGCAAAGTACACCGGAACAAAGAACGCAAAAGAAACTTTTCCAATCGCCTCCAGTGCGTCAGAGAACAATTTGTATCTTTTATGCACCACGGCAAACCCAGCGAGAAAAGCAGCGAAGACGAGGCTTACGTCGAGTGCGCCCGCTACGACACAATATCCCAGTAAAACTGCAAGCGCATAAGCCACAGGTGAGTGTTTTACAAAGATGTTGGATGGTGAGTCATTCATGCGCCTTATCATCCGGGGAACCAAAGTTAACCCAAGGCCGAAGAAGCCGCCCGTAATCAGGATGTGATAGGACATTTGGCGGAAATTCAGCACCGTTTTTCCGGCCAGGGTTGTGGCCACCGCCAGCGCGAGCCATAAAACAATGTCCTCCAACACCGCCACGCCGAGAACCAATCTGGCAAAGCGGGTATGAAGAATTTTCAAATCTGCGAACATCTTCGAAACTACAGGAACTGACGTTACTGCGACGCCAGCCGCAAGAATAATAATGAGAGAAACAACGTTTCCCTTAGGACCAGCCAGGGCCGGGTGGATGATCCACGGCCCCAGCACCAAGCCGAGAACGAATGGCGTGCCTGTGCCGACAATCGTCAGCCACCCTACTTCCCTCCTCTCGTCCCGGCTAAAGAGTTGCTGGGTTTCAGCTCCGGAAAGAAACATCAGGAGTAACAAGCCAAGCCAATAAATAAAGTTCAGAATCTTAACGTGATCGTTAACGGCCTCCGTTAGCAGCGATGCGAATGGCAGCCGGCCTATCAGAGACGGGCCAAGCACAATCCCGGCCAGAATTTCACCTACAACTTTCGGCTGCCGCAGTTTTACGAATAACCAGCCGAGCAATTGCGCCAGTGTCACAAGAAGTAAGAGGACAAAAAGGACCGATGTCAGTTTGGCGTCTGCCATGCTACTGCCCTTCTACTCGATTGACAGGTCTGGCAAAATTTAAATTTATCCGGGAAACAGCACAGCCTGTGTAAGCCATTCAGGATTCCAATCAAGATCAACAGGAAGCAGATCGAATCAGGAAGCAACCGGGACCCCGTCGTAAATTATTTTTCCAGATTCCAACTTGATGATGCGGTCTGCGACATCAAAATAGTGGTCATCATGGCAGATGACCAGGACCAGCTTGCCACTGGCCTTCAAATCCATGAGCAGGTCGCGATAGAAGAACTCCTTAAACTCAGGATCCTGGTCGGCAGCCCACTCATCGAAAACGTAGATCGGGCGGTCTTCGAGACTTGCAGTGAGCAAGGCCAGGCGTTTGCGTTGTCCACGAGAAAGCTGAGTTGTGGAGAGCACTCCGTTCTCGATGGTCACTACATCGCTAAGCTGCAAACGCGCAAGTCGCTCCCGCGCGCAATCATCGAGGTCAGGCTTCTCCAAACCTAACAAGCTTTCGAAGAGGTGGAAGTCATAAAAGATGGCAGAAAAGTGCTGCCGATAAGATTCCCTGTTTTCATCTGTGATTCGCCGGCCGTCCAGCAGTAGTTCTCCGTTCTCTGGGGAGTAGAGTCCGGTAATGAGTTTAGCCAGTGTCGTCTTGCCGCTGCCGTTTCCGCCCGCCAGGACAATCAGTTGACCTCTTTTCAGACTCATGTCGACGGGGCCGAGGGTGAATGTTTCCTTCTCTTTCTTGCCATGATAAGTATAGGTAATCGCTCGTAAGGTCAAGTCCTCACACCTGAAGCCACTGTCGGTAGCGATTTCCTGATCGAGTTCCATGACCCCAGCGCTTTCAAGCTGCTGGGTCAGGGTCTCCAGCCTTTGCAAAGCTACATCAGCTACGTTAACGATCGGCAGTATCGACATGACAGCCTGCAGAGCATTTGTAATAAACAGGACAGTAATAATGCCAGGCAGAACCGCCGTGCCAGAGCGGCCGGAAATCGACGAAAAGAGCAGCAACCCGATGAGTATGAAGACCAACATCTGTCCTAAACTGTTCGCGATTGCGTGGAAACGGAAAGCCTTGACTAAATGCCTGCTTCGCGATGCAGCGGTTCCGAGCAAGACCTCCGAAAGAAATACCTGCCGGCGACGAGAATGCAATTTGAGTTCTTTCACTCCTTCGGTCAGATCCTTAAAATGGCCGAACAGAGCATCCAACTCGCGACGGGCCGCCCGGAACGCCCGAAAATACCAAATGCTTGGCAGTTCATAAGCCAAGAGACCCAGAACACAAAAAAACAGGACCAGCAACAACACCCGCCAGGACAACCAACCGAGATAGAAGAGGCCGCTGAGAGCGATGGCCATGTTGAGGCACAGCCGTGGGACTCGGTTGAGGGCCTCGACAATTCGGGGAATATCATCACTAAAAGCGGTCATGAGGCGAGCAGACCCTAGCATCTCGAGGTGACGCAGCGCCGCCTGGAGAATCCGGCGGCCAAGCTGCATGCGGAGATTGAAAAGCTCTCCCTGGGCCAGCCGCGCCAAGATCGCTTCCGATATAAAACTGGTCAGGGGTAAGAATAGACATAGAGCGAGAAGAACGCATGCGAAGGTGATTGTGGAATAGCGGCTTCCGCCCTTCAAAACATTAGTGAAGAGAGCAAGCAAAACCATACTGCTGAAACCGCTGACTACAGCGGCTGCCACAGCAAGAAGCAACCTGGAACGTGCGTTGCGTGCGAAAAATCGAATGACTTTCATGATCTTGGTTTAGGCTCCAATGCGTGAACCAGGAAAATGCGGGAGCATCTTCGGTGACGAATCTGCGGCTGCCGATAGGGGAGTATCTTTCAGATCTTCGCCGGGGCTGGCCACCCAAGCCTGGGCTTCAGCAAGCAAGACCGCCTCAACTTGACCGACCAACTGCTCCAGTGTGCCTTGATTGGCGCGCCATCGGCCAACAATACTGGTAAGGCGATCGGGCATCGTTCGACAGGCGACGAGGAGGGCGGCATAGCGGTCCGCCTTTGCGGTGACACCTGAAGCGAGGCTGAGGGTTGTGATCACAATCACCCATGCCGCATACGGCTGGTGATGTGTAAAGGTCAAGGCGGCTGCCAACAAGGTACCGAGGATGATCAGAAAATACTCTCCTTTCAGCCAGGCTGCTTGAAGCCCAGTGAGATTTTTGGCCGCCCTCTGAAATGCGCCAATCTCACGATCCACTCGCTCGGAGATGTAACCTTCGGCATCCAGGGGGCCCAGCGGAATGCGTTCTTGCTGTCCTGGTTCCATAGTGTATTTTGCGATGGATTTCACCTTTTCAAGGATGTCATCGCGTCGCTGCAACAACGTGGCCTCAGCGTTTCGGCAAAGGTAATCAGCGTATGCACCCGAAGATGTCCGATACTGATACATCTCGCTCCTGAGCAATCGGGAGGCTGCGGCTGCCAGCACCCACCCTTCCACGCGCTCGGTGCGGAGTCCTTGCGCCCGGAACACCAATACCAGAGCTAATGCTACTGCCCCCGCATAACCGGCTACTTGCGAAGCTGCCGGATAATCGGTATGAATCTGCAGCGCGAGGGCTTCCAAGATCGCGCCAGCAAGACTTAACTTGACTATTCGGCTAAAGCTGATGTGAGCAGCGCTCTTCAGCCTGACGGCGGTTGACCACCACCGTTCTTGATCCAGAGCCACAGTTTCCAAACTCGTCATATAATTCTTCCTTAAGGCACCGTTACGACCGGCACGCTGATCTCGTCGCTCCCACAGATGGGTTCGGGACGGCTGGGTTCTTCGATCAGAATTTCCTTTTCTCCAAATAGTCTTTCCGCAATTACGCCTCGTTCCTGGCACGCCTGGATCAGCCGATTTGATTCGATCATGGGACGGGATTCGGCAGTGTACTTGATGCTCATGATGTAATTGAGCCAGGGCTCCTGCCCCATAGCGTAGACATACACTTCCCGGCAGTGGAACAGATCCACGATGCTCCGACCCTGTTCGTAATTGGAACCGGCGAGACGACGGGATTCATCCATGGCGCGCTCCAGGCGCTGCGTCAGGAGTGGCCCGTAAAGCCAGCTCAGAGGAGCGCCATCGCATTCCATACCGAGAAACAATGCATCCACATCGCCGACTTCGCGATGGATGTGCTCATAGAGCCGGGGTTCGATGTTGCAGGAATCGGCGGCAAAAAGAAGCCTGTTAGGGCCGATTTTCACCAACCAGGCCAGCTTGGTTTGAATGTCCAGATCTGCATGCTCGCCAAAGAAAGGCAAACCCATAATGGACACATTGCTGTCTCGAATTTCGTCCATTTCCGCAATCTCAATTACGTTCTGGAAGCCGCAGTTCTCCAGGAGCAATTTGAGCGAGGGATCTTGCAGATTTCCCCCGCCATTGCGCGGAACAAGAATGTTCTTAACTTTGTGCCGGATCTGCAACAGCGTTTCAAACAGCACGTGGTCCTGGTGGTTGTGTGTAATAAGCACATAATCAATCTTGTCTGGCAAATCGAGGTAGGTGTAGCGCGAAATATCGCTTTCGTAGGTGTAGCTGAGGACCGGATCAAAAAGCATGGAAATTCCGTTGGATTCAATGAGAATGCACGCATGACCGAAATAGCGCCAGCGCACTCCTTTTCCTGTGTAAGGCTGATAGACCGGCGGCGGCTCCGCAATAAGGAAGGAGCGCACGAGAGCCTCTTGCCCATCCTCAACCCACAGCATTTCTTTGATTTCCGGCCAAGGCTGGGGCTGAGTTTTAAGCTGAAACAGGCGGTCAACATAATCATCATCGAATGGGCGCTTCAGGTACAGCGAATCGCTGGATTCGAGCCTGGGCGTGCTCAGCACAAAAGGACGATCATCTTCCTGAATCACCGAGAGAGCCAGGCTCTGCTGCGAACGATCGTAGTATCTGCTCTTATAGAGCAACGCTTCAATCAAGCGGAAAGAAGGCTGATTGTTCAGGTCGTAGACCAATTCAACATAACCCCGCAAAATGTCGGGCACCTTCAGATAGAGCGACTGAAGAGAGTGTCCTTTGGCGCTCTCCCGCAACATTCCATCTAGTGCGGCAATCGCAGCAGACAACTCCAGCAAGTGGGCGCGTTCTTTCTTGATGCGGTCTCGGAGGGCGCGAATTTCATCCACCCGCTTGCCGCCGTAATCAATGAAAGGGCCACCCAGCATTTTGGGATTCTTCACCGCATTCGCGTGAATCTGAGGATTGCCGATATAGGAATCCATGATCTTCAGGTGCCGCTCTGTGATGTTGCGCGCGGCCGTCGCAGGGGGAATGAGATGGGACCAGGCGTACCAACCATCAATCAAAGGTTCTACCTGAATGTTCTGCCGAAGATAAAACTTTTCATAACTCGTCATTATGTTTCCTTTTGAATAGCCCCAGATAAAATTCGAGTCCAACGCGGCTGTGTTTCCACACGAACTCCTGTGCCGGGCGGCGCTGCTAACAATCACCTGTGTAACTTAATTGCCGATATGGCCTTTTACCCCTGGCCTTCAGTTTTTATACGAGATAAGTCAAAGCGTGGTTTCTGCACCCACAGCGAGAACCTGTAAGTGTTGCCCGCCCAGGCTCGATATATGCTCCTGCAAAAGGTTCGCAATGGTACGGACGTTGGGCTGTTTCAGTATTGTGAAATGGTCTCCTGGAATTGAATAGAACTGAATGCCACCGCCTGCCAAGGTTGTCCACGGCTCGACCAAATGCTTCGGCGTCTCCGACGCCCGGAAGAAAACAACCTGCTGGTTATTGGAGCTGGCGATGTAGTTGTTGAGAGCGAAGAAATTCCGAGTAAACACATCGAGCAGAGCGGTCATTTCCGCATGGGCCGTGGCCGACGATAGCACGCCATAGCTGGTCAGATTTTCTTGTACCATCTTCCATTGATCTTGCGGCGTCAATAGCAAGAACTTTTCTGCCAGGGGCCGCGGATCCTTACCAACCAATCGGCTCATATCCATGGCAAAACGAGCGAGCATGGAGGGCTCGTCTGTTTTGTCACTCGCTTCCCGATATCCGGAGGGTGGAGCAGTATCGATGAGTACCAACAGCTTTATAGTTTCTCCTTGCTTTACCAGTTGTTGCGCCATCTCCCAAGCGACTAGTCCTCCCATAGACCAGCCTCCCAGCAGATAAGGTCCATGCGGTTGTACGGTGCGAATCTCCCGAATGTAGAGCGTGGCCATGCGCGTGATGCCTGCGTCCGAGCTGGGAAAGAAATCTGCCGAGGGCGACTGCAACCCATAAAACGGCTGCTCCAGTCCCAGCTCTCGCGAAAGCTCCACATAACTCATCACTTGTCCACCAACAGCGTGTACAAAGAAAAGCGGGGCGCGCGTACCCTGTGGCTGCATACTAACCAATACCGGCGACAATTTCGATCGTTGTCCGTTCCCGTCGGCGATGTATTTGGTCATTTTCCCTGCCGTTGGAGCCTCAAAAAGCGCGCGTATTGGAATTTCCACCTTGAAGCTGTCACGGATTCGAGTCACCAGTTGCAGGGCTAACAGGGAATGACCGCCCAGAGAGAAAAAGTTGTCGTGAATTCCCACACGGTCCCGCCGCAATACTTCTTCCCATATCCGGCAAAGAGTTTCTTCTGTGGCATTGCGTGGCCCAACATATTCTTGCTGCATCACTTCCGTTTCC
>DASZEU010000647.1:0-9754 GCA_035940535.1 Candidatus Angelobacter sp. | reverse complement strand
CGCCCTTTTCCATGCATGATCTCAATCGGGAGCTTCTGTCATCAGGCATAGGCCTGGTGGCCGCGCAGCACCTGGAAGGGGGCCCGGAAGCTCAGCTTTACCTTCATGTTGGGAAGGTAGAGCAAGAGATGTTCGGCAGTTATGAGACTAAATTTAATCCGAACGACGCCAACCCCGCCGCTTGGCCGATTCCCAATGTGATTGGCGTTCGACCGCGAGCGACTAAATAGACAGAGCTTGAGACATTGGGAACTACAGTGTTTAATAGACTAACTATGCTTACCAAATTGGTTAGGACTTCAAGATTGATGATCTTCACAATACTGGCGGTCATGCTGGGAACTGCTTTCGCAGCGCCGGTTCAATGTGGAGCGGCCAAGAAATCTGGGCATTCCAGCGGAATCAAAGGCACGATCATTCTCACCGGCAACTGCCCAGGGCCGCAGCGCAAGGATGATAATTCGTGCGGGCCTCGTCCTTATGAAGGTGCGCTCGCGGTGAAGCGCAGCTCTGATCAGAAAATTGTAGCAACGGGCAATAGTGATCACGACGGCAAGTTCAGTATCGCCGTTCCTCCGAGCAAATACATTATTACTCAGGCTGGAGATGCAAAGTATCCCATCATCCACTCCGACGAAATTGTTGTGACGAAGCATAACTTCACCACCGTCAAGCTTTCCGCTGATCTGGGCATGAGATAAAGAGAATTTGGTAATTGGGTAATTGAAAACCAAAGGTAAGATTGCCGACGCTGGCGAAATTAGTTAAGACGGTTGTGATCCTCGGGATTGCTTCCTCAGCACATCGCGCACAGCCTGGAAATTCACGGTGATGAAGCGCGCGGTTGCCGGTGAAGCGGATAACGGCGGCTCGGCTGGCTGTCTCCCTACAAAATCGACCATCACTAACCGCTTCTCCGCGATCGCTTCCCTTATTTGCCTGATATACAACGGCAGATGGTGGAGCGGAGACATAACCAGCAGGGCGGCAACAATCAAGAAAACTCCGCCAATTTGCACGCCGCTGGGACGGGGCGCGTGCAGCCACCACATAAGAATGAAACTGGCAACAATTCCCGCGAGAAGACTGGAGCAAGAGTGCATAGGGATGCAGAAGGTATTCTCGCGCCGGTCCAAAAAGATGAAGGTGGTAAATATCCCCAGGCCCGCGTAGAACAGGCCAATCGCCAGTCCGGGCAATACGAAGGAGCCGCTGAACAGATGAGTGAATCCGAAGCGCAGATCAGTCATGATCGTGCCTCGGCCAAGCAGAGCGAGTATTCCCGGCACCAGCACGAGGGTGGGCATGGCGACCATCTGCTCTTCCACAAAGTAGCGAATCGACAGCTTTTTATCCGTGGTCTTGGCGACCTGGGTCATGCATGGAAGTCGCAGCGCGTATCCGGTGAGGTAGGCAGCGAGGTTCACGACCGCCAGCACGCTTAATTGATATTCGCGCACATCCAGGAAGGCGATAAGCAAAGCGGCCAGGCTCAAAGCAAGGCCAGCCCAAGAGAACCAACGCACCCGCCGCTGAAATACGCGGTCAATCAGGGGACCCATAATCAAGGTTCCCGCGCGCATCAGCAGCAGCGCAAAAATGATGGACACCCCCTTGAAGCTGTAGGCCAGAGTAGTGGTCGCGATGATAGTCGCAAAACATATCCCAGAGAGAAACGTGTGTCGGCTTGGCAAGGGAAGATTCATCCCGAAGAGCTTGCGTACGCGCACATATTTCCACCATCCCATGGCGGTGATAAAGAGCGGAATCAAAAGCGCGGTGGAGATCACGGTGGAGGGCAGCAGCACAAAGCCGGAGACGCGCTCTCCATGGGAAAGCAGGCCGGTGGTTACCGCCTTGATCAGGCCGCTGTAGGGCGTGTAAAAGATGAAATAACCCAGGCCCAGCGCCCAAATCCCCAAAGTGTGTTCCCGTTTTGTCGTGATCATCGGCGGTACCTTCGCGATCTAACCCACTCCAGCTTCGTTTTTTACAAAATCTATGGTTTGTAAAACGACGGATCGTGCTGTTGTCCCAAAATGGATTTTCCTATCGTTCCCAGAATGTGATCATCGTTGTCGTGCCGCACATAAAATGACAGATCACGATAAGCACGTTCGAGCAGGCTGTCGCCATTCAAGCTCCGCGCTCCACAGGCCCGAATGCAATGCCGAACCGTATCTTCGGCCAAGTGCTCAATAGCGTGGCGGGCGCGGCTACCAGCTAATTGGGCTTCGGCATGACGGCCACTGTCCCACATTTCGGCCACGTGACGCAGCCAGAGATATCCCGATTCCACATTGATCGCCGCCTGGGCAATGTGATGCTGCAAGTACGGATCGCTAACTTTATTCTGGCTAGTTACATAATCCACTGCATATTCGTAAGCACCCTCGGCGGCCCCCAGGAAGCTGGCGGCATAATGAGGAATAAAGCAGGTCTGCCAGCTTTCTTTGAGGTACTGCCCCGGATATCCAATAGAATCTCCGTCAGGTATGAAGGTGCGATTAAAGCGCACCAAATGGCTGGCAGTGCTCCGCATTCCAATCGGGTCCCACCATGATTGGTCCACCTCAATGGACGGGTCTTTCAGATTACAGGCCAGCAAGAGCACGGAATCAGGTGATCCGCTCGCGTGCCTGGCTCCACCCGGCCCCTCAGTGCTGACCAGCAGGATGGCCCACTGAGCGCCGCTGGAGCTGGTGGCAAAAACCTTGGAGCCTTGGATCAGATAGCCGCCTTCGACTTTCTCGGTCGTCGTGCCAACCTGCGAGGTCTGGGAGCGCGCACGCGCCTGCGGTTCGCCGCTCCAGGCCACCCAGATTTCGCCCTTGTGCACGACTCCGTGGAACCAGCGAGCCTTTTGCTCATCTGTACCGATTCCGTCCAGCAGAACAAGGGAGTTGATGTGACCTTCCCAGCAACGCGCGAGCGAGAGGTCTACCTTGGCGAATTCCTTGGTGATCATCCACAGGGTAAAGATGTTTCCCCGATAGGGACCGACGCCCAGGCCCCCATACTCCTTGGGCAAGGCCAGTGCGTGCAGGCCGGAATGAAACAGGTCGTCGAAATTCTCTGAAGGAAAGGTCGCAGAACGGTCGGAGGCGGCCGCGCGCCCCGCAAATTTTTCCCGCGCCAATTTCCGCGCATGGAGAATCAACTCCTGCTGGCCCTGCCCGAGTTCAAGCGCTAGATCGTGGATGGACTTGCCTCCTTGTCAACCTTGGTAGTGGGTCATTTTGAATTTTCACAAGCAGTTTCATACCCACGACGTCAAACTTACCATTGATTTCCATACCGATGCCGCTGATCTCCCAAATTGGTCAATTCTAATGCTCCCTGGATTGCGACAAACAAGATTCTGAGGCGGCTGGCAGCTACAAATCTATAACGCCAGAAGACTATGCTTCCCTTCCTGGACTTTCAAGAGTTTTTTGGGAAACATGAGCCGGCAGTCGGGGGATTGCGTGGACCAACCTCTCCAAACAGGGTTAAAACGTTCCTTATGTCGTTAATCAAGTTCGCCGTTAGCTCATATCCATTACTTAGGGCCTGCAAAGATCTTGCAAGAACAGTTCGGCTGTGAATACAATGTAATTACAGGAGTCGTTGTCATGAGAACTGAATTGGTTCGCATCGGGAATTCACGCGGTGTCCGTATCCCGAAGCCATTCATCGAACAATGCAAGTTAGGAAAAGCGGTCGAACTGCGTATTGAAAACGATTGTATCGTCATTTCTCCGGAACGTCGTCCGCGACATGGTTGGGACGAAGCTTTTCGCGCGGCTGGTTCGTCCACAAACGACGAACTGCTGCTGGAGAAAGCAGACCCAAATAGATTTGATCGCAAGGAATGGAAGTGGTAAGCCGAACCATGCAAGTGACAAAACGGTCTCCACAGCAAGATGACGTATGGCTGATCGACTTGGATCCGACGCAAGGAACTGAAATCCAGAAGAGACGCCCTTGCTTGGTAATCTCGCCCAATGAAATGAACCTCCATCTGCAAACGGTCATTGTTGCTCCATTGACCACGGTGCTGCGCACCTACCCGACCAGAGTGCCGATTCATTTCCAGGGGAAAGATGGCCAGGTAGCTCTGGACCAACTACGGGCCGTAGATCGGCAGCGCCTGATACGGAAGCTTGGAACAGTTTCCGCTAATGCTGCGCAGGCAGCTTCTGCCAAACTTGTCGAGATGTTTAGCCGTTTGTGAATGGCACGCTGCGGTAATCCCGGTTGCACAATTACAGCTCAGGAAGACTGCTGCTCGCTTTTGGCATTCTGATTGGCAATGGCTTCAGTGAACCAGAGCAGCTCGTCAAGAAAGGCTTTCGTCCGCTGGTGGAACCCGGCTTCTGTGGGATTTCCCTCGGCATCAAAGGCTTGTTGTACGTTGGCCACGAGCAAACCGGCGGGAATGGGCACGCCGCCCATGTGCAGAATGACTTGGCGCAACGAATTCAGGCAGAGAATTCCTCCCGTAGCAACCGCCGAAACGGTAATGATCCCGAAGGGCTTCCGCTTGTACTCCGGGCGAAGGTAGTCGAGGGCATTCTTGAGCACACCGGGATAACCACCGCTATACTCCGGGGTCACGATAAGAATCGAGGTAGCCCGCGCGATCTTGGCGCTGAACTCCACGAGATTAGGCCCGGCATCATCGCGAAACCTGAGCCGCTCTTCCATCATGGGCAAGTCGAGCTGTTTAAGGTCGAGAAGTTCAGTCTTAACATCCGAGCGCTGTTGCAGGGATCGGATGACAAATCGGGCAACTTTGATGCTTTCCCGGTTTCGCCGAATGCTTCCGAGGATTACAGGTACATAGAACATGGGTTCTGTTGCGACTCTCAATCACTTCGCTACGTACTTCATCGTAGCCTCATTGTCATACCGGTCATACACGCGCACCACCACCACATGCTCTGACGCAGGAGGCTTGTTCGCCTTCGAAGGCCCGTGTCCACGTTTTTGTTCAGCTTGGTCTTCTAATGCTTGTTGGGGCTGGGACAACGGGACGTTGAAGTCGTAGTTTTCGGTTTTAGCGTCGGAGATTTGGCCTACTGGTTCCAGGAATTGCCATTCGCCGGCGTCGATGGAATATTCGGCTTTTTTGATGGGGGAGAAGTCATCTACGGCGCGGAAGGTTACGTGTACCTGCTGGCTTTCCAGTTTGGCTGCTAGGTTCTCGATTCTTGGAGGCGTATTGTCGATTTCGAATCTCGTACTCTGGCGTTCGTCGCTAAGGGCGTCTTCGGGGGTGTGGGAGGGGGCGTCGCTGGCGACTACCTTTACGAAGTAGGCGCCGTCGGGTAGCAGGGCAGATTCGAAGGAATAGAATTTTTCTGCCAAGCCTGACTTGAGCAGCTTCCATTCGGATTCGCTTTCACCACGGTAGTAGAGCGAATAAACGAGTTCATCGTCGTTGTCATCATGGGCGGCCCAGCGGACGGCAATGTAGTTTCGGTCACGAATGGCGCTGGGTGGGCCGTCGCTGCGGCTGCCGCTGGAACTGGAAGAGTTAGAAGAACTGGAGTTACCGAAGGTGATGGAGATGTTGTCGGGGCCGATGGAATGCGACTGCGGCTGGAAGCGCGCTCCTGGCTGCACGGCTATGTCATCGACCACCGGAGCAACATTCTTACTCAGGTAGTTGATGGCCACCGATTCAATCTGCGTGGGGGCTGAACTCGGTTTGAGCACCGCGCGCCACTGCAGGAAACGAGCTGGAGGAATATCGAGGCGGGCATCCTTGCCCAGATCGATTTTGGTCCAGGGGCTCCAGTTGCGGTCGGGATTATCGACGTTGCCACTGCGGGCCGAGAGTTCAAAGTTTCCGCGTCCGCGGACCTCTGCCCTTCCCCAGCGGGAAAAGATGTGGGTGTCTTCCACGTCGCTTTCAAAGGCGCCTTCGGTTTCAGGGCCGTTGCCCATCAGGAAAATCTTTCCCAGGTTGCTGCTGGAACAATAAAGGCCGTTCGTGGCCTTGCTGAAGGCCGTGATCTGGTTGGCGCTGGCTCGGAGCAGGTCGGTGAAGGCCCCGTTTTTCTCGATGGAGAAGACACGCCCTTTGTTGCCGGTGCCGGCAATCAGGTGGCCGGCGGAATCGAAGGCCAGGGCGTAAACGATGTCCTCGCGCGAAGACCATAGCCGTTTGGGAGAGCCATCGGGCGCGATCAGGTACACATCGGAGCCGGCCAGGTTTACGTTGGGCGCCATCGGCAGCGTGACGGTAGGATTTGGCTGGGTTCCGCCGATGGGGCCGGGCAAGGGATTGATCAGGTTCACCGGAGGCGAACTGCGCTTCTCACCGGTGGCCGAGGCAAAGATGTTACCCGCCGGGTCTACAGCCAGCGCAGTGATTTCTTTCTTGGGTGCGCTGTAGAGGACAAAGCCTTCGCCGCTGGGTGTGACGCGGTAAACCAGTCCGCTGCCATCGGAGCCGGCAATCACGTTGCCTTTTTGATCAAAGGTGAGCACACGAATATGGGCTTCATCGGACTTGAAAAAGACCGAGCCTTGACCATTCTTATCGACCCGGTAAATCTCGCCCCGGTCGCCGGTAGCCACGTAGAGACGGCCCTCGGAGTCGAAGGCGATGTCCCAGATATATTTTGTTTTGGGATCGAAGAAAACATTTCCAGTGTATTCAGGCGCGGCGCTGAAGCCGGCATTCTTGGGGTTCGCATTGCGGGCGATCTTATAGACTTTGCCATCCGGGGAGGTTGCAGCGTAGATTGCGCCATCACTACCCAGAGCCACGGATTGCACCTGCAACTCTTTCGGTTCGAAGATGATCGCGCTTTTTCCGTCAGGGGTGATCCGGTAGATGCGGGCGGGAGCACCCGTCGCCGCATAGACAACTCCATCTTTATCGGAGGCAATTGACCAGATAAAGGTTGAGGGGCTGGTGTAGACCACCTTGAAAGCCGGTGCAAGTTCCAGCACGCCGGAGTTGCGGATGGATACACCTTTGACCGTTCCGTGCTCGAAATCTTCGTATCCGGATTCTTTCCAAAGGCGAGTGCCCTGCGCGATGGCAAGGCTCGAAAAAGATAATAAAAACAGGAGAGCTTTCTTCATCTTTATTAGATTAACAGGAACCTGAATTCTGGGACATTTCAGCAACTCTCAAGGGCTTTTCACCGCCAAGGACGCTAAGGGCGCAAAGGAAATCAAGCACGGCTTCACCCCAGAGGACGCGGAGAGCGCAGAGAAAACCAAAAGCAATCGTGTATCACACGTCCCTTGCGGAACTAAGGGCACGGCCAAGGCCGTGCCCTTTCAAAACTGACAATTCTTAATGTGGCGGTTATTTAATCGTCAGGCTGATTACCTGGGAGCCTGTGACTACGTAGCCTGCTGGGGTTGATGATTCGTTGACGGCTGACTCGTTGAACACCATCATCTCCTGGGTGGCCCTCATGCCTTCCATCACGTTCATTACTGAGAGAGGTACGGCGGGCATCACTTTGTCCTCTACTGTGGCCTGCGGATTGGCTTCCAGCAGCGATACATAAAGATGATCGTTGAGGTGTTCTTTGTTGAGCAGTTCGATGGTGGAATTCAAATCGAGACGGCGGTTGATGGTTGGGTTCAGGCGGCGGGTGCGGTCCAGAGTTTCAGCATCGCTCACCAGGATGCGCAACGTGCCTTTGGGCGCGGAGGTGGGAATACGGACAGGAATGCGGCGCACGATGCGTTCGCCACGATAGGGGCGCAGCACCGCTTCAATCGTGATCTCCTCGCCCGGACGGGCTTCGGTCACATCGGTGCGGGCGCTTTCCACCACTGCGGAACGGCGGTCCCTTTCCAGATCAAACTCCAGCGAGACTCCGCCGATCTTGGGGGCCTGGAAGGGATTGTCGTAGATGCGTCCGAAGTGGTCGCCCAGGGCTACGGCTACGGCAAATGCAGTCGGCACGTTTTCCGCGGGCGAGAACATATTGGTCAGCCGCACATCGGGGAATCCGCTGACATGGATGTGGCCATTCATTCGGTAGGTGGTCTCTTCGCCGTATTGGTTCATGCCTTGCAGGGCGTTGAAGACGGTGGCCATCATCATCAAGGGCGTGAGGCGCGGGTTGTTGAGCACTTCGTAGTGGAACTCTTTGGGGCCACTGGCTCCGTGAATGTTGAGCGTTACGGGAATCATTTCGGGTTGCTTATTGAAGCGTCCCAGGATGCCGGTGTGGCGATCTTGCACGAATGCGCCAATCGGCTGGGTGGTGTTGATGATCTTGAATGCATTGAGCGGCGATGCCAGGGTGGCCACTACATTGGCCTTGGTCATGGGCATCTCCACCATTCCATATTGAGTGATGGGATGACCGCAGGCCAGCAGATGCTCCGGGTCCACGTAGGTGACGGTGCAGGTTGCGGCTGCGTCCATATCGCCGCGAACGAGCACAGCGCTTACGGCGGAGCCGGGGACAACCGGGTCGGGCTGGTCGGCGCTGCTCGATCCTCCAACACCCAGGACCGGGGTGATGCCGGCCGCCGCAAATTGATCGGCGAAGGTCTTGATGGTGGTCTCGCTGAATCCGCTGAAGGCAAACGAAGAGTCAATAGGCTGCAGATATTGCCCGTAACTCTGGAGGCCGGAAGCATTGGGTTTTCCCGGTCCGCTGGTTTTTTCCGCCGGCTCCTGCTTAGATGAGGCCATAGGAAGCGAGGCAGGAATGCTGTGGTCGAACTCGTTGATCTCCAGCATCTCGGCGATCGGTGTGATGCCGGCGATCGGCTCTTTGCTGAACGATCCGATACGATACGAAATTGCCCCCACCAGCTTGTTGTCGATATAGACCGGGCTTCCGCTCATGCCCGCAACCACGCCGGTGTACTCCGGCTTCTCGCCGTGCAGGCGGGCCAGGATCAGGTCGCTCTTGGGGCCGTTCATATTTCTGAGCACGCCCAGAATCTCCACCTCCATGGGTTCAGGCTTCGCGCCCTCGAAGACCGTATAAGCAATGCCCTTCATGCCCGGACGAACTTCATCGGCGGTCATGATCGGCTGCTTTTGCTGCGCAGGTTTTTTGCTGGGTTGGGCCGGACTTAGACTGAGGAATACAAGGACCGTACTCAGGACAAAGAGAGCTTTTTTCATACCGTAAAGACCAATACTCGAACACCTGTGGAATTTTAAAAAAACGTCTGAATTTGGTGTGTTCGTGCATCTATACTAATGTAGAACAGCCCAAAAGGGCAGTACAGAATGTGCTTAATTTGGCCTATGAAAAAGTCTAATTCTTTCGCCTTAGTCATGTTCTTCAGAAGTATGTTTGCTCTCGTGGTGATCATGGGATTGGTACTCTCGACGGGAACCAGCGTGGGTCAAAGCCAGACCCAGCAACCGTCCGGCTCGCAGTCGACCCAGCAAAATCAGGGCCAGCAACCCCAGCAAACCCAGCAAAATAAGCCCAATAGCACGCCCGAGGCCGGAGGCCCGCAGGGAGACATCGGCCCGATCGCCGTCCCCAAAAAGAAAGACAAAGACGAGGAGCCGAAAAAAGAGCCTAAGCCCCAAGGCCCCAAGAAGATTGAAGGAATGCCCGAAACTTCCATCCGCGTCAATGTGCCTTTGGTAACGATCGACGTAGGAGTGCTGAGCAAAGATGGAATGTTTATCCCCGGCTTGAAGAAAGAAAACTTCCGGGTGCTGGAAGATGGCGTTCCGCAGACCATTACCGACTTCAGCCAGATTCAGGCCCCGATCACTGCCGTGCTGCTGGTGGAGTTTGCCAGCAATTTTTAT
>DASZEU010000646.1:0-6535 GCA_035940535.1 Candidatus Angelobacter sp. | reverse complement strand
TCTCCAGCAGAGCCCGCTTACGCTTCACCAGCTAAGACTATTCTGAACAGAAAGGCTCTGTTTGTGTAGTAAATTACATCCAACGGCAAGTGTAACGATTGCTAATTGTCTCACCCAAGGGGTGCACCCCACGCCTGTATTCACGCGGGTTGTAACGGGTGTAACCGGTGTAACGGCTGTTTTTTTACACACCAGCCGCCCCGGATGCTCGTAGCGGCGTAGCGGCAGTAATGTCCAGAAGGCGGTGGTGGATCATTTTGAAGGTCTCGATGTCAGCCCCAACCATCCCTTCCGGGATGGTTTCATGAACCAGAAACTCTCTCGGAGGAAAAATGTGGCACAGCCGCCCTCGGCTGTGTTGAAGGATTTTAAGTAAGGAACACCTTCGGGAGTTTCCAGGGAGGGCACGAGTGTAGAGCTTGTGGAAAAACTCATTCTTGCGAGTGACAGAGAACCTCAGGGGCTAAAGCCCGATTGATTCTAAACGCTTTGCGGCACCAGTAAACTTGTGCCCTGATACAAATCAACTCTGATAATCCCTTTTTCCGCAAGCTCTTCAATCGTTCCGAATAAGCCTCGTTAAAATACTCTCAGATTCAGAATGCGAACTCATGTACAATGGTGCGGCATTTTGGTGGCGTTGAGTCACTGTTAAGGAGGATCTTATGCGCACAAAGTTGCCGAAACTCGCTCTGAATCAGGAAACGGTTCGGAACCTTACCCACGTTCAAAAGGGGAACGCACTTTGCCCCACGTTCCAGGCAAGTACTTGTAATACTAAATTCTTGAGCTGCCCGGAATGTAATCCGCCGCAAACTACAGATATCTAGGGCCGGGTCCATTTGGATCTTGAACTTGGCGCTGTGGTTTTTGCTGGCGCCAGATTGTTCTAAGTCAGCAGTCCAGCATTGAGCCCGCGCAGACGCTCAGTGTTGAATCGACATTGAGGAGAATTTATGCATGCAAAACTGCCAAAACTCACTCTGAATCAGGAAACGATTCGAAACCTCACGCATTCTCAAAAGGGAGGCGCATTTGCCTTCTCGGTGCCGAGAGTCTTCTGTAATACCCAATCTCAAAGCTGCCCCGAATGCAATCCGCCCGGAATGATGGGTGCATGATGTTTTGGCGAAACCAGGAGGACATAAGTGCACACGAAATTGCCGAAATTGACCCTAAGTCAGGAAACGATTCGAACGCTCACCTATTCCCAAAAGGGAAACCAGTTTTGCATTTCAGCACCGCCGAGTTGCCATTCGCTGCCGCCAGTTTGCCGCGACGTGGACCCAACTAGGGGAGCATAGCTACTCTAGTTGGATTTTCCCGTTGTCACCGGCTGGCTGGTGATCTGTTTGGCCACGTGTTCTACCGACATCAGGGCACCCTCTTGCCATGCAGTTAACGGAGAGACCTGATCTCCGATTACGTAGAACCGGCGATCCGGTTGCAAAAGTCGCAGGTAGGCTTTTCGGGCTTCTGTTCTGTCCTGGCCCAAGCCAGGAAAGCCGCCGAGCTGGGTGGGGATGTTGTGCCATGCGATCGACACGCCAAGCTTGGGCGGCACAATGCTGTCATCGGCGAATTCCGGGTGCATCTTGCTGGCGATGGAGCGCGCCACCGACAGGCGCTGGTCGCAGCTCATTTTCCCGAACTCGAGTGCATCGTTGCCGGCCATATAAGCTCCTAGCAGCACCCCGGATTTTTGGAAGAACCCGTGCGAGGGATACCAAATTTCCCGAATGATCTCATCGGTGAGGCTGAGGCCGCCAAAGATCTGGTATTTATCGGATTCCCAAAAGCGCTGATTAGCCTGCCAGCCTACTTTGCAAACTGGAGTGAAGCGCCCACAATCGACGGCCTTCTTGAAATCGCCGGAGAAGTTTGCTGGAATCTTCTGTAGCACCGGCAGCGGAATGTTGGACAGGCAGTAGTCAGCGCGCTTCATAGACTCGTGTCCTTTTCGTCCAGGCCGAGGATCATGGCAGGTTACTTCTACGCTGTCATCCAGCAAACGGATGTTGGTTACCTCGCAGTTGTATTGGATCAGGTGGCCGACCTTGCGCTTGAACCCCTCGACAATCTTGTCCATGCCGCCGATGGGCTGAAAAAGCGTAGGTTGGTAATCGTAGTTGTCCTCGCTATAGAAGCGATGTTGCCAGAACTGGGAGCGCAGCAGGTCGGTGATGGGCAAGCGTGTCCGGGGCTCGCACAGATCGGTGACGGTTGCGGGGTCTTCACAGAGAGAGTTTCTAGGCGGACAATGCGCCCCCGGAGGACAGGGCTTGCCCGCCTGCAGGTCACCGAACACCGTGAGCAGCGCCAGCAATTTTTCCTTGTCGCCGGCATCCAGTTCCTGGTCGAGATTTCCGTGGGTTACAGCTTTGGAGAGCAATTCGCCGATATATGCATCGGCGTCGTTGCTGATGCGTCTTCTCACCTGGGGCTGTCCGCCGAATGCGTCTTTCAAATGAAACAGGTTGGCAGTGGTTTGTATGACATAGATTTCCAGGGGAACGCCCAGTTCGCCGCAGTAATGCAACATGCGCCGATGGTGGTAGGGAATTCTACCCGGACCAAAATTTATGTAGTGGCCGTCGTCGAACTCGCACTTCTGCTCGGTGCTTCCGTGCTCGGCGCTTTGCTCTGCGACGACCGTGCCGCGCCGTACCGTGAAATTGCGGCCACCCGCATGACCTTGAGCTTCGAGCACCTGGCACCTGAATCCGGCGCGCATCAACTCATAAGCAGCAGCCAGGCCGGCGATGCCGGAGCCGAGCACCAGCACGGTCTTTCCGCGTCCGGAGCCTTGCGGCAGATCGAGAGGACCTTTCCAAGGCGGAGGCTCGGGCATGAGTTCCATGGCAGCGAGCGTCCGGTAAACTGCCGACGCCCCGCCAGCGTAGCCTATGGCTTCCAGAAACCGCCGTCGCGTCCAGATGTTGCCTGCGGTCATTATGTCTACCTCGAAGAGCATTCAGCCGTCAGCACTCAGCATTCAGCCATCCGACATTTTCGGATATGCCGAAGCTCTCTTACATTCTTATGCCGTTTTAGGAAGTAGCGTGTACCTTCACGAGACGTGTGTCAGGGCATGACTTGAGTCGTTCCGAAAGAGCCCTTAAATTCAGGGCTTTAGCCCCTGCGCCGTTGCATGAGAATTCAAAATGACCCCAATGCGTATGCCCTCTTCCATTTCTAACGGCCTCGTCTTTATTTTGCGCGTCAATTGTACAGCCCCTTTGTGGAATGCCTGTAGCCTCACATTCAACAAAAGGAAACCGCGGCAGGGGCTAAAGCCTAAAGTCACTTATTTTTCGTGGGGTTAGTATCAATTTCTCCCTCTAAAACGTTCTGTCAATTCTGAACAAAGGTTGCTCTTCGCCTGTCGGCTCCTAAATGTTCGAGGAAGATTTCGGCGGATTTTTCTTTTACAAAGCGCTCGAATTTCTCGCCCCACTCAATCAGGAGAATGCTGTTTGCATCCATGAGATCGTCGAGGGCCAGAGTATCAAGCTCCCGCTGGGTATCGATGCGGTAGAGATCAATGTGGAAGAGAATAATGCTGGGGCCCCGGTATTCGTGGATGAGAGTAAACGTAGGGCTGGTCACGTCGGATGCCTTGGCGGCTTGAAAGGCTTCGGCAATACCTTTGACCAGGGTGGTCTTTCCCGCCCCGAGTTCTCCACGCAGCAGGACGATGGTTCCCGGCTTCAACTCCCTGGCAAGCTCACGGCCCAATTGCGTGGTCTCTTCCGCCGAATGGGTTTCAAAGAACTTCATTTTTGCAGGTAGAACAGGCCACGCTCGACCTGAAGATCACATTCGTCGAAAACGCGGGAGATGGCGTTGAGTATGTCCGAAGCCAAAACACTGTTTTCATGAAGCATGTCGCGTGCAAGATCCCCGGCAAGACCGTGCAGATGGACGGCAGCCGCTACCTTCTGAATTTTCAGGGAAGCAGAGATGCGATGGAAATTAGGAATCAATTCCTCATCGTCAATTTTTTCCAGGTCGGGCTCCATTTTGTAAAGCTCGCCGAGCAATGCATTGACCTCTTCAAACTCCGATCCGGCGGCTTCCGGAATCAGGCCCAGCCCGCCTTGGTGCCGGGCCAGCGCGGCAGCGATCATTCCGGAGAGCACGTCGCCCGATCCGCCTTTGGCCATAGCTGGGTTCCCGGTCATGTTGATATAGGCCTCGCCTTCCGGGCTTGCGATGATGGTGTGCCAGCCCTTCAATACCACGTACGTTCCGGTTTCTTTCGCCATCCTGCGCGCGACTCCCAGGCGATCCGCTTGTATGTCTTTGGTGGGCATGCCGATCAACCTGGCGGCCTCTCCCGGATGAGGCGTCAGGACACGCAGAGCGGCGACATCGCCTCGGGGCACGAGTTCCTCATAGTGCTTTTCAAAGGCATTCAGGCCGTCGGCATCGAGAACCAACGGCAGAGGGCAATGGGCCGCGAACTGCCGAATGAACGTGGCCGTCTCCTCATTGCGAGAGAGTCCGGGTCCGAGCACGATCACATCTTTTCCGGTGAGCAATTGGTCTACACGTTTTTCGGCTGCCAAGGCAATCGTGCCTTCGGAAGTCTCGGCCAGACCTTCGGTCATTAACTCAGGCGCAAAACCGGCAATCGCAGCCTGCACCGACTGCGGACAAGCCACGGTAACCAGGCCGGCGCCAACGCGCAAAGCTGCCATACCGGCCAAAGCAGCGGCCCCGGTTTTTCCACGAGAGCCGGCAATGACGAGCACATGGCCGAAGTCGCCCTTGTGCGAATCCTCGCGGCGCGGCGGGAAAACCATCGCTACGTCCTGGGCAGTGGCAACGTTCAGGTCGAGCGTATCTTCGATGAAAGAGGATTCGACATCCAGTTCAGCGACCGCAATCGGCCCTGGTGTAAGTCTGCCGAAAACGTGCGCGGACTTGGGCGCGATGAAGGTGATCACACCGTCGCCAAGAACAACAGCTTGATCGGGCGAAAGCGGCTCCATGCTGTCAGCGTCCACCCCGGAGGGTACATCCACGCAGACGATCTCTCCTCGTAAGTCGTTCATGATCTCTACCGCCTGCTTGGCCACACCTCTCAAAGGCGGCTTAAAACCAATGCCGAATATGGCATCGATGATCAGGTCTGCGGCCAAGGCTTGTTGCACAGCTTTGGACTTGAAGTCGGACTCTTTGGAGATCCATAGGGGTTTTATCGCAAGGCGCTCGCACCAATGCGCGGCATCTGCGCTTAGTTCGCTGGGACCTCGCGCCAGCACCACGACCTTGACCTGTTTCTCCATTTCCAGCAGGCCCGAAGCAGCAACAAAACCATCTCCGCCGTTATTGCCTTTGCCGCATACTACGCAAACGGAATCGAACTTGAAATTCAGCAGGCAGAATTGAGCCACGGTGAATCCGGCGCGCTGCATGAGAAGCAGTGTGGAGAGTTCTTGCTTCTGGATGGCTTCGCGCTCCGCGCGCCGGACTTCATCACTGGTAAGTATTTTCATAATGGAGAAGAAACAGCCTGTGTCGTCATGGCCTCCAGCTTGGCGAGTTGGCTTGGCTCTCCCATGGCAATCAGGTAATCGCCGGCATGGATGAGATCATGGGCCCTGGGATTGAAACGCGTTTCATCTCCTGAGCCGCGGATGGCTAGAATCATGATTCCAAATTGATGATGGATGCCGGAAGCGCCGATGGTAGTTCCCGCCAAGGGAGATTGTTTTGTGACCAGGATTTCTTCGATGAGAAGCTTGGGCGTGCCCGAGCGAGTGGTGGCAAGATCAAGAAAATCGACCACATTGGGACGAAGGAAGCTCTGGGCAATGCGGTGTCCGGCGGCAACGTAAGGCGAGATGACCATATCTGCCCCGGCGGTCTTTAAATGCTTCTCGGCGCGCTCCTCGCTGGCGCGGGCGATGATCTTCACGTTGGACTTGATGCTCTTGGCGGTAAGAACAATATAAATGTTGGTGGCATCGGTAGTAGTGGCGGCCACCAGACCTTTGGCGCGCTCGATACCGGCCTCGCGGAGGGTCTTTTCGCTGGCCGCGTCCCCTACCATTGCGAGCCATTTAGGATCCAGTTCCGTGAGGCTCTTCTCATTGTTTTCGATAATGACAAACGGCCGCTGGGGCTTGCGCGAGAGTTCCAGCGCCACGCTGCTGCCGACGCGCCCTGCGCCACAAATTATATAGTGGTCTTTTAAATTGGCGATTTCGCGTTCCATTCTGCGCCTTCCAAACACCTTGCTAAGCTCGAATTCTAACAAAGCCTGGGTCAGCGCTCCGATCATCAGGAAAACTACAGCCACGCCAGCGATGATCAAGTAGATGTAAAAGACCTTGCCGCGATGCGAAAGACCGCTATCTCCTCCTCCAAGAGTGCTGAAGGTGATCACCACCATGTAGAAACTATTAAACCAGGACCAGTGTTCGATATAGTGAAAGCCGGCAGTCCCAACGGCCGTGAGTACCAGGATGGCGATACCGCAAAGCTCTAATGCGGGAAGTCGTTTCAAACGAGGGAGCGCTCCTGG
>DASZEU010000645.1:0-7251 GCA_035940535.1 Candidatus Angelobacter sp. | reverse complement strand
TGGCTCCGCGAGTTTGTCGATCTTAAAGTTGACGACCGCCAACTTGCCGACGATCTCACCCTCGCGGGTGTGGCGGTGGAATCTGTGCGCCAGCAGGATGGTCAGACCATTTTTGAGATGGAGATTACGACCAACCGTCCTGATGCGATGAATCATTATGGGGTGGCGCGTGAGTGTTCTGCGCTTTACGATCTTCCGCTCAAGCCAATCAAGCCGCGACTGCCTCAGGCGCGTCATGCTCCCAAGCCGTTTCCAATTGAAATCAGAGACCAAAAAGGCTGCGGGCGTTACACGGCACGGGTGATTCGCAACGTCAAGATTGGGCCCTCACCTGCCGCGATTCTTGATCGGCTCAAGATCGAGGACCACAACGGAGTCAGCAATGCTGTGGACGCGAGCAATTACACGCTGATGGAAATGGGCCATCCCACTCATGCCTTTGATTTGGACAAGCTGGAGGGGGGCAAGATCATTGTCCGGTTTGCCCGCCAGGGTGAAGTTTTGAAGACCCTGGATGGAATAGAGCGCAAGCTGGTTCCTGAAGATCTGATCATCGCCGATGCGGTAAAACCTGTAGGACTGGCTGGGATTATGGGTGGACTTGACTCCGCCATCTCTGAATCCACCAGAAATATCCTGATTGAGTCGGCATGGTTTGATCCGGCCACCGTGCGCAAGTCTGCTCGCTTGCACGGTATGCATACCGATGCCTCTCATATCTTTGAACGCGGCGCCGATTGGGGAGCGACCCCCTTGGCTTGCGACCGTGTTGCCGAATTGATATTGCAAAGTGCAGGCGGAGAGTTGGAAGGCGATCAGGTGGATGCCATTGCGCGTCGCATCGTCTGTTACTCAATCTTTCTGCGCCGCAGCGAGATCAAGCGCATTCTAGGCCAGGACATCCCGGAGAACGTGATCGTCCGCATCCTTCGGCGATTGGGATTTGTGCCGTCTCCGGTTGATCCAGAGGTGCTGAAAAAGATCCAGATGCTCAACCCCACAACTGAAGGTGGGGCCGCACCCGCTCGCGACAACAACAATTCCTGGGTAGTTGAGCTGCCCACGTGGCGTTTGGACATCGAGCGTGAAATTGACTTGATTGAAGAAATTGCGCGCGTCTATGGCTACAACAAGTTCGCTAATTCCCTGCCCTCTTTTTCAGGTGGAGTGATCGAATTACCCAACGCCACAAAAGAGACGAAGGTGCGGTCCGAGTTACTGGCGCTGGGGTACAACGAAGCCTTGTCACCAACTTTCACGGCGCCGTTGGATGCCCAGGCGTTTTCAAGCGATGTACCGGTTCCCCTTGCCAACCCTCTGAGTGAAGAGCAATCGATCATGCGCACGGGGCTGCTCTCGGGCATGTTGGGAATGCTGGCCTGGAACCTGAATCGCGGCACAACCGATGTCCGCCTATTTGAAATGGGCAACGTGTTTTCCGCTTACGCTGAAGAACAGACGCAAGAGCGCAGAATGATCTGCCTGGGAGCCGCCGGAAATGCTGCCGGACCCAGCGTCCATGGCTCGGCGCGCTCTTTTTCGTTTTTCGATCTCAAGGGAGATGTCACGCTCCTGCTCAGTGCTTTCGAAACGAACAAGCTACAGTTTGATTCACATACTTCTGCATATTTTCATCCAGGCCGCTCGGCTCGCGCTGTGGTGGATGGCCAGATTGTGGCCCAGTTTGGCCAACTTCATCCTGATGTCGCGGTAGCCCGCAAACTTAAGCAGGAGATTTATGTAGCCGAAATCGATCTGGATCGGCTGTTTCAACTTCCGCTTCGCCTGCCGCGCTATCAGCCACTTTCCCGATTCCCGGCCGTGGATCGCGATTTTTCGTTTTTGTTTGACGATTCCGTGATCTTCGAGCAGATCCGATCTGCCATCCGGACGCTAAATATTGCAGAACTCCAGACATTGCAACCCGCAGAGATCTTCCGTGGAGGCTCGGTCCCGCAGGGCAGGTATTCGGTCTTGCTGCGGGCACGGTTTCAATCCAACGAGCGTACTCTTCGTGATGATGAAGTCGCGCAGTGGTCTGCGCAGATCATAAAAACACTCGAAGCTTTAGGCGGAACCATCAGAGCGTAGATAGATACTGCATCGAGTTCAGTCAGGACCTTGGGATCATCAGCAATATAGAGCTTCCTGACGATTCATCGTCTTCGCAGCCTCAATGCGATTGAAAGTTGTTTCTTCGCGTTTTCAATGGACCAGGGCTTCTGTACGCTGGCCGGTGTGTCTTGGTCGAGAGGAGCGAGTAGCGCTGCTCCGCTCTTGGCTACTGCCCGATATTCGAGCAGGAGCTGTGCGCATGGCTGGCAGTGGAGCAGATGTGCGTTCAATTCTTCTTGCTCGGCAGCGGTTAAGCTATCCGAGGTAAACAAGGCGCAGAGTTCGGCATAGCGCTCGTGGCCAGGGCCGGCGCTGAGCGAAGCGAATTTGCTCTTGCGCGAGTGTGGAGACTTTGATTCAAAATCCATGGTAAGCCTGCTTGCCGTTGACCAGTGTTGCAATGTCGAGATTATCTTTAAGGTGTTTCAGGCCGCGATAGTAATGATGGCGGATATTGGCCAATGATTCTTTCAAGTGCTCGCTTATTTCGCGGAGCGTGTAGCCTTCAAAGAAAAACAGCGTCAATGTCTGACGCTGCCTTTCCGTCAATTCTGCGAATGCTTTGCGCAGGATTGTCTCGCCCTGGCTCACTTGGGCTTCATATTCCACGTCGGAAGACGCCCGCATTTCTTCTGCGACTTCTTCCACGCTCCTGCTGTCGTAGAAGCGGCGTACACGAAGATACTCTCGACGGTCGAAGGCCCGATGATAGGCGGTCTGCAACAGCCATGCCCGCGCTGTACCGCGGTTCGGATCAAAGAGATTACATTTGCGGTAGACCTGAAAGAAAACATCTTGCACCAACTCCTCAGCCTCTTCGCGGTCCCGCAAAACTTTCAACCCAATGCCCAGGACGATCTTGGCATAACGCTCCAGGAGCAACCCAAGCGCTTGTTCTTCACCAGCCTGTATCCGCAACATGAGCATCTCGTCTTCAGGCAATACTTTCGCTGCGGCAGATCGCCGTTCTCGCCCCTCGGCAAGATAAGCCGCTGCTGCTGAAAAGAAGCCGTTGGTTGCGGACAAAGTGTGTAACTCCTTTGTACAAATATATGCCTTGCAATGTTGCCACAGCCGAGAGCCTTTGTGACACCTTACTTCTCTCTTCCAGTCAAAATCAGAGTGCAGCCGCACAACTCGCGGCAAGTTTTTCAGTTGTATCGCATAATCGGAGCTAACACAATCAGGGGATCAAATTTACGCAATAAATTTTCTCAATAGCTGGTACAACTTGCTGCCTTGGTTCGTAGAGCCAAGGGTATGGGCTTGTTAGCCAATCAGCAATCAAGGTAAGTTTCCCAAAAAACAGTGAGGATAACCATGCCAGGAAGAAGAAGTCGCCGCACCTTCAAAGACCTTGTTTGGCGCTCGATCAGCATTTTTCTACCTTTAATTCTCTTAATTCTGTTGTTGCCAGGTCTGCTGCTCGCCCAAACCGATGCAGGCCGCGTGCGCGGCGCCGTTACTGACCCACAAGGCGGCCTGCTAGCGCAAGCAACCGTGGTGCTGACCAATCTGGAAACTGGCCGCAGCCAGACAGCGACAACCAACGGACAGGGCGCTTACGACTTCGACAATGTGCCGCGTGGCCGCTACAAAGTTGAGGCCCAGCGCCAAGGCTTTAAATCGACCACCGCCGAGTTCACCGTAGAAGTCTCGCAGGCCAGAGAAGTGAATCTTCAACTCCAGGTTGGAGCAGCCACCGAGGTTGTGGATGTCTCGGCCGAGGTGCCTCTGGTGGACCTCGAAACTTCTTCTACCGGCGAGGTGATCCAGGGACGCCAAGTCACGGAACTTCCTCTCAATGGCCGCAATTTCACTCAGCTTGCGCTGCTCACACCAGGTGTCACACGCGGCGACTACGGCGATCAGGCCAGCGGCGTTAACAACAATGTCGAAACCTTCCGCAATGGCGAGACCGGAGGCGCAGCGCTCTCCGTCAATGGCTTGCGCGCTCAGGCCAACAATTTTCTTTTGGATGGCGTCGACAACAACGAGTCCCTGGTCAACAGCATCAACTTCTTCCCACCAGCGGAAGCCATCCAGGAGTTCCGCGTCAGCACATCAGTAGCTCCGGCAGAGTTCGGCAGGGCCGGCGGCGGCATCGTCCAAACCTCGCTGAAGTCGGGCACCAATCAAATTCACGGATCAGCTTTTTGGTTTATCCGCAACAGCGCGGTTGATGCCAACAACGCCTACTTCTTCCCCGCCAAAGATCCAATTACCAACCAGATCGTAAAATCTCCATTTAAGCGCAACCAGTTTGGGGGCACCCTGGGCATGCCCATCTTCAAGAACAAGCTGTTCATCTTTGCCGACTACCAGGGCCTTCGCCAAGACCGCCCGTTGAATCCTGAGTTTGCCACCGTGCCCACCGACAAGATGCGCAATGGTGATTTTTCCGAACTGCTGGGAACCGGCCTCACTACGACTCCGGCTTCGCTTACCGGTTGCGGCGCAGTCGTAGCGGTGAATGGAGCTATCTATAATCCGCAGACCTGCATGCCCTTCGCGGGAAACATGATTCCTGCAGGCCAGATCAATGCTGCCGGACAAAAATATCTGAAGGCTTTTCCAGAACCCAACCTGCCGGGTATCTTGCATAATTTCCGCGCCGTTCGCCGTGACATTCGTCACTTTAACGACTTCGACGTCAAGCTTGATTACAACATGACGCAGAAAGATCAAGTTTTTGCGCGCTACAGCTACGGCCAGGATGAATTTCAACTGACGCCCCGGCTCGGAACTCTCTCTTCGGGCTTTGGATCGGGATCCAATCTCAATCATCCCAGGGGCGTAGCCGCAGGTGAGGTCCACACCTTCGGCAGCAGCGTAGTCAATGACTTCCGCTTCGGATATTCACGTCCTCTCTATAGCTTTCTCAATCCGTTCAGCAACGTGGCCCAAGCTAATAATCTCGGTATTGCCAATGCTAACCGCACGCCTCAACTCGGTGGCACGCCACTGATCGGCGGCTTCAATAACGAAATTGAATTCAGTGGAGATGGCGGTCCGTTTATCGTTCCGCAATCGAGCTATCAGTACACCGACACGCTCTCTTGGGTGCATGGAAGCCACAACTTCCGCTTCGGCGCCAACATCATTCGTCGCGACGTAAATTTCTTCATCTCCGACTTCCGGGGCAAGGGCTTCTTCAATATTGGGCCAGGCACCGGAGACTTTACCGGTTATGAAATATCGGAGTTGCTGGCTGGTTTTATCGACAACTACTCGGTTTCCACACCTAATACGGTAAACACCAGAAGCTGGGAGACCGGATATTTCGCCCAAGACGATTGGAAGATTACCCGGCGGCTCACCTTGAACCTGGGCGTCCGCTATGATTTGTACACCAACCCTTATGAATTGAATAATCGCTGGTCAAACTTCGACATCGCCACAGGTACCTTGAAACGCGCTGGCGTCAACGGCAACTCCCGCAGCCTGGTTAACACCGACATGAACAATTTTGCGCCTCGCATCGGTTTTGCCTATGACATCTTTGGAGAGGGAAAAACGGTAGTGCGTGGCGGCTACGGCATCTTCTACTTCCTCGACCGGGGCGGCGTTGGTAATCAGTTGAGCGCCAATCCTGATTGGAGCGGCGCAGTCAATATTACGGCTGCCGGAGGCGCACGCGTGACTCTCTCTGGTCAGGGCCCGTCTGGCAATAATAATAACCAGCTTGCCACCGGAGCCCTGCCCTTGCCAACGATCACTGTCAACGATGCCAATCCCACGAATACATCTGTGATCGCCGTGTTCCCCAACAACCAGAATTCCTCTATTCAAGAGATCAACATGCAGGTTGGACAGGAATTCGGGCGCAATACTGCGCTCAACATCGCTTGGGTAGCGACCAAAGCCGACCACTTGATGACTTGGTTCAATTACATCAATCAGCAGCTTGCCACCAACTCAGCCGTCTTTCCCGGGCGCGGCCTGAACGTAACTGCTGGAGGTGCGATTGGCACTTCGCACTACGGCGGCCTGCAACTCCAGTTGAACCGCCGCTTGAGCCACGGCTTCCAATACACCGCCTCGTACACCTGGTCTCATGCCACTGACGATTCCAACGGTGCTTTCAGCACCAACAGCAACAGCCCTATCTTCATCGACTCAGCCGGCAATGTGCTCCTTGGCCCCAACAAAGGCAATTCCGACACCGACCAGCGTCACTCCTTCACCCTTAGCTCCATTTATGAGCTTCCCTGGGGACGCGGAAAGCAATGGGGATCGAATTGGTCGGGCCTGATGGACAATGTTTTTGGCGGATGGCAGTTTAACAACATCGTCTCCATCGGCACCGGTACGCCCTTCGACATCACCATCAATGGAGTGCGGCCCGATATTCTTGGCAATGTATCCACTGGATCGCTCCAACTGGTGAATGGGCAGCGGCAATGGGTCACGATCAGTCCCAATGCTTTTGCCGCTCCTCCTACGAATGGCAGCGGCAAATTCATTCGCCCAGGCACACTTGGGCGCAACCACTTCTATGGTCCTGGTTATGGAACCTGGGATGCATCACTGTTCAAGAAGTTCAGCCTGACCGAACGCGTGAAGATGGAGTTCCGAGCGGAAGGCTTCAACATCTTGAATCACCCGCAATTCGTGAACCCCAACACCGATTTGGGTGGAATCAACGGAATGGGATTACCCAACAATACCAACTTCGGCTTGATCAACGGCACGCGGGGATTCTCAGAGCGCCAACTCCAGTTCGCATTCCGCTTTGCGTTCTGAAGTGTTAGGAAACAAAGCCAGCGCTGCACCACCAGCGCTAAAGCGCAGCTTCCTAACGTTACTCGTACGCGGCCCTTATAGTAAGCCCAGACGAGAATTTAGCAAGTAGGGGATATCCACAGTAGTCGGTCGCCGCGCAGCTGTGGAAATCTCAAGAATGTTGGGTTGGCTGTCCGGCTAGAATGGCGGTCAGCAGGCGTCCCGCGGTCATGAATATGCGGCCCTACCACGCGATGGTTACCTTTAGATCTTCAGCCGCGGGATGCGCTTTGTTGAAACGAATACTCAGATACTGTCAGGCATAATGCCATGACTCTGCTATAAGGATTTCGAACAACAAAGCCAGCCTGCGATTGGGCTTAAGGCCAGACTGAATACCCAACGATTCCC
>DASZEU010000644.1:0-14492 GCA_035940535.1 Candidatus Angelobacter sp. | reverse complement strand
GGTGAAGTTTGACTCCGTGGATTTTTCTCAACCCCTCCAGCACGTAAAACTCCGCCAGATTTTTAAAGGACAGCAATGGCGGTTGATTAGAGGCCAATTTAATTACTATGTTTGGCTCGTCCGTCCAATAAGCAAGTGTCGAAGAGGGAACGTGGAAATAGCGCGATCCCTCGCTGGGCGCGTAATTCGGCATTTCCAAAACGCCTAAGCTGGAACGTTTCTTCATAGCTTTCAAAATCGTACGCAGATTGTACCTGAAGCCGCTTCTGTTTCCACCGGTATCTTAGAGTCGTTATAGCACTGGCCAATTGGTTGCAATCCCAATTCTCACCGATATCGAATGCCCCTCATATAAGTTTGGGTAATGCGGTCGTGCCAGCCGAGCATGTCTTCGTCGATCAAGGCCCAAGCAAAGCCCAATCCGAGGGAACAGCAGGAAAGCAGGCTGGCTATTGCGCGCCACTGGCGCAAAGAATGAGATACGGGCTCTCCCTGGAAGGTGCATAGTTCCAGTTGTGCCATTCTCATGCCAAGGGTGGCGGGCGAATAGACCAGGAACAAGTACTGGTAGACCAGCCAAAGCAAGGCACTCGTTACCGCGGTGCTCATCAGAACCAGGCGCGGCTGGGGCAGGTCGTGCCCCAGCACCAAATAAATCATGGTGAAGGTGGCGCTCGCGATCAGCACAATCAGCAGGTCCACGAGTGCCGCAAACGCTCGTTGCTGCAGCGCGGCAGCTTGAGGAGGCAATTCAACCCGCTCTCCGGTAGAGTGCTCTAATGATTCCAACTGGATGTCGGCAAAGGCGGGAAGCAAATCCATCTGCTCCAGGGGTGCGGCTTCCAGAATACGAGGTGTTTCCAATACAGGCTCTGCCAGCTCGAACTCCTCCACCCCATTTTGGGGAACAAAGACCGGCTGGACGGAGGGTGGACGCCGGAACTCGATAATCTTTGGCATTTCCGGCTTCACAAACGCTGGGGCCACGAGAGTTTGGCTGCCCTCGCTCTGGGCTTGCGGGGACGAAGCCTCCGAGGCGCTGAAATCCAGTTCCAATGTAGCGCTAGGATCAAGGCGTCTGCGCCGCTTGGCGCGGTGCTGTTGAACACGGGAGATCACTTCCTGCCGCCAAGGCTGTTCTTGTGGAGGTATCAAATCTTCATTCGTATTCATAGATTGCTGTAGGTAGATGCGCAAACGGCGAAAAGAGTTCTCGTCAGCGATGTCCGATCCGATGGGGTCAGGCTCGCGCCCGGTATTCATCGACACGAGCTTACCTACCCCAGACCGAGCAGGGCCATTGCCATTGTGCGAATTGCGCCAGAAGCGGGAAGTCATGCCGAAAGCCGATTGGTTTTGCCTTTCTGAAAGCAGGCGTGTTACCTTGCCCGTTCAGACACATCAGCATGAAGTCCCAACATAAGTTTGTTATCACAGCCGCTTTGCTTTGTCACCTGTTTCTAGGCGCGCCACTAGTTATCAGCCAGGCGCAGCCCGCTGGGGTACCTGCTAAGGAGCAGGGCGCAGCCAAGAGCCAACTGGGCAAAAAGCTTCCAATTTCTGCAACAGAAGGCGAGCCGGTCACTATCAAGGCGCGCGAGCAGGAAAAAGCTGGTGATCTTTATACCCTGCGCGGCGAGGTTGAGATTCAATTCAGGAACAACACGTTGCGGGCGGACACCATTACCTACAACAGCAGCACCGGAGAGATAACCGCCACAGGTAATCTGGTGTTTGACGGCGGCCTCCACGATGAGCACATCACGGCCAGCCATGGGAGCTATAACGTACGCACCCAGACCGGCAAGTTCTATGATGTGGCGGGTACTACCGGGGCGCGCTTCAAAGGCCGAAATGTTGTGCTGACGTCCTCCAGTCCAATCGCTTTTTCCGGCAAATTAGTGGAGAAGACCGGGCCAGAAGAATATGTGATCCACGATGGCACGATTACGTCGTGCGAACTTCCGCATCCTAAATGGATCTTCAGCGCATCCACCATTAAGATCGAAGTCGGCGATTCGGCCAAAATCTACAATACAGTATTCAAAGTCAAAGGAATTCCAGTCGTCTATCTGCCATTTGCATCACCTCCAGTAGAAAGGCTCGGACGGCAAAGCGGATTCCTGATTCCTACGCTGGGAACTTCATCGCGAAAAGGTACGATCCTGGGCGATTCGTTCTACTGGGCGATTGATCGAAGTATGGACACGACGCTAGGCGCAGAATACTTCTCCCAACGGGGGTGGGCGCTCCGCGATACCTTTCGGGCGAGGCCCAGCGACAAGGCTTATCTCAACCTGGATGTTTTCAGCGTGATTGACAGGGGTTTTGGCCGCCTTAAACAGGACCAAGGAGGCGAAGACATCAAGCTGAATGGCGAAGCCATCTTTCCCCATGACATCAGGGGCGTGGCTTCTCTGAACTATCTCAGCTCATTTGTCTTCCGGCTGGCATTTACCGAGAATTTTTCTCAAGCGGTGAATTCCGAGGTAAAGTCGGTTGCCTTTTTGTCCAAAACCTTAGGAGGGTTTTCTCTCAATACTTTTGCCTCGCGCTACCAGAATTTTGAGAGCACCAACCCGGGTGATCTAGTCACAATTTTTCACGCTCCCGGAATCGAGGTTTCGACCGTAGACCAGCGCCTGGGCCGGTTGCCGTTGTACTGGACCTTTGATGCCGCAAGCGAGGGGCTGCGGCGAACCGAGCCCGGCTTTGATACGCCTAACCTGGTTGGCCGGTTCGACATCAGCCCCAGGGTCTCAATGCCACTGTTTTATAGGGGATGGACGATCCGGCCGGAAATTGGATTACGGAACACCTTTTACACGGAAGAACGAATTCCTACGGCTGGCGTAGGCGTGGCCGTTCAGGAAGCCGTGAATCGCCGCTCGGTGGAGACCAATGTGGAGTTCCGTCCGCCAACAATGGGCAAGATATTCGACCATACGGTGGCTGGCAGAAAAGTGAAGCATACAATCGAACCGCGGCTGATTTATAGCTACACGAACGGCATCGACAATTTTCCGGCAATTATTCGCTTTGATTTTCGTGACATCGTGAGCGATACCAACGAGGTTGAATATGGCCTTACGCAGCGGCTCTACCTGAAGCGTTCCAATGAGGATTGCGGTGAAGAAACCCTCAAGCCAACGAACATGGGCCAAGCGCAAGAACCAGGTCTGGACAATTGCACACCTGCGGGCGCCCATGAATTCATTAGCTGGGAAGTGAAGCAAAAGTATTTCATTGACCCAAATTTTGGAGGGGCAGTTGTGAATGGCCGGCGCAATGTGCTCACCACTACAGAGGACTTTGCCGGTATTGCTTTCTTAACCGATCCCAGGAGATTTTCTCCGGTGGTCTCCAAGCTGCGGATGCGGACCAGCGCCAATACCAGCGTGCAGTGGGAGCTTGATTACGATTCGAAAAAAGGCCAGATTAACGCCAGCAGCTTTTACACCACATTCCGTCTAAGCAATTTTTTTGTGGAGGGGAGCCATGCCTTCTTCCACGTTCCCGGAGAGATCTTTGTCACCAACCCGACTCCCACATGTCCGCTTTCAGGTCCTCGTCCTGTCAATTGCAGCCCCACGCAATTCAACCAGTTCCGGGCGTTAGTCGGCTATGGCAGTCCTACCAAGCGCGGCTTGAGTGCGGCTGCCAATCTGGGCTTCGACTCGACTTTCAGGTTTATCCAGTATGGAGCGGCACAGGCGTCATATAACTGGGATTGCTGCGGTCTCAGTTTCGAATACCGGCGATTTGCCCTGGGCGCAGTGCGGAATGAGAACCAATACCGATTTGCCTTCACACTGGCCAACATTGGTTCGTTTGGAAATTTGAAGCGCCAGGAAAGACTCTTCTGAGAATTGGGTAAGTGAGTAATTTTGTAATTGGGTAATTTTTAATGGTTCCGATTTGTTTGCAGAATTGAGTCTGCATTCAGCGCTCAAGGAGTGGAACGCATTTCCGTCGGCTACAATAATTAGGATATTTTAATCATTATCAGCTTATAACAATGCCCTGCGGGGAAACAAAGTTGGTTTAAGGTTGGTTAGAGAGTGATACAGGGGCGGGGTGTCGAATTTAAACTTAGAAAGATCTTATTTCACAACGGTGGTTTCATTCAGGATATTGGTCATAGCTCAGATGTCCACGATGGCCTTCAACTTTGTAGCAGAAACTCAGCAGAATCGCAACACCATAAAGTCGCCGGTAGTGGGTCATTTTGAATTCTTGCAACAGTTTTTAGTGCAACAGCGCAGCGGCTTGAAGCCTATGTCACTTACTTTCGCCTTTGTCCTGGGTCCCTTCTTCAACAGCCTGGGGACGCATTCCGCTAGAATCAACATGATGGATTTAGGGGCGAAGCAGCGACGGCTAGAGGAGATTGTCTCGGAGTTGGGACGGATGTTAGTAGCCTACTCTGGCGGCGTGGATTCAGCTTACCTGGCTTTTGTTGCCCATCGAGTGCTGGGCCGAGACATGCTGGCCGTGATTGCGGACTCACCTAGTTTGGCACGGACCCAGCTTCAAGACGCTCTCGCTTTTGCCGAGGAGCAGAGGATACCGATCCAGGTCATTCAAACGCAGGAGATGGAGCGGGGCGCCTACGTGCGCAACGACGCTATGCGCTGCTTCCACTGCAAGGATGAGTTGTTTGAGACTATGCATCAATTTGCTCAAGCACACGGCTTCATCTCAGTTGCTTATGGAGTGAACCTGGATGATTTGGGCGATTTCCGTCCAGGACAGCAAGCTGCCCGCCGGCATGATGTGGCTGCCCCTCTCTTACAAGCTGAGTTAACCAAGAAAGAGATCCGTGATTTGGCCCGCCAGGCTGGATTGCGGGTATGGGAAAAACCGGCTTCTGCCTGCCTTTCGTCGCGGATTGAGTATGGGCGGCCGGTTACACGAGAGGCGCTGTTGGCGGTTGAACAAGGCGAAGATGCTTTGCGGGCACTTGGCTTTCATCAGTTTCGGGTGCGGCACCACGGAGAGATCGTGCGCATCGAAATTGCCAAAGAAGAGCTGCGACGGGCCCTTACTCTGGACATGTTTACGGAGTTTACTCGCATCTTTAAAGCGCTTGGATTTTCTTATGTGACCGTGGACACCGAGGGCTTCCGTTCCGGGTCGATGAATGCGGTGCTGGGTGAACAGGCGCTGGTAAAACTTCAATCCTAAACCCTCTGGAGCGCTCTCCATGAGATAATTTCCTAGTATTTCAAGCAAAGGGTGGTCTTTCGGTGGCTAGAACAAACGTTATTGCTGCACATTTCCTGCTGTTTCTGGTACTTCTGGCTGGAGGCTGCAAAGCCCAGAGCGCGGCCAAGCCTGCGTCGCTGACACCGGAGGTGGCCCAGCGAATCGAGGCGGCCTTACGGGCACAGTACAATCTGTCGAGAGCCTTCAATATCTCGCTCTCGGAGCTCAAGGCCAGCGAGCATCCGGGGTACGATCAATTCACGGCCACTTTTGCCAACGGGAAAAATACGGGCAGCCTTGAGTTTCTGATCTCCACAGACCGCAAAACGCTGGCCCACCTGGACAAGATCGATCTGGCCAAGATCAACTTGCCGGCGGATTTGATGGCCAAGATCGATTTGTCTGGCAGGCCGGTACGGGGAAACCAGGCCGCCACGGTCACGATTGTGAACTACGACGACTTTCAGTGTCCTTTCTGCTCACGCATGCATGCCACGCTATTTCCCGGACTGCTGAAGCAATATGGTGACAAGGTGAGGTTCATCTACAAGGATTATCCGCTGGTGGAGATTCATCCGTGGGCGATGCATGCCGCTGTGGATGCCAACTGCCTGGCCGATCAGAACAACGACGCTTATTGGGAATTTGCCGACTATATTCATAATAATCAGCGCGCCGTGGCAGGCAAGAGTCCTGAAGAAGCATTTGCCAACCTGGATAAGGTGGCCCGGGATGAGGCCGGTAAACACAACCTGAATGCACCCAAGCTGACTGCTTGCTTGGAGAAGCAGGATGAAAGCGCGGTCCGGGCGTCGATGGCCCAGGGAGATAAGATTGGCGTGGACTCCACTCCAACGCTATTTATCAACGGCGAGCGCGTCTCGGGCTATGTTCCGGAGGAAGATATGCGCGTAATGATTGACCGTGCCCTGGCCGATGCTGGAAAGTCGGCGCCCGTGAAGAATGCGCAAAAGTAGCTAACGCGGGATGAATTCGCTGTTTTATGTCTTCACTTTTTCCCAGGAGCCTGCTTCTGAATAAGCTGAGAAGGTCATCGTTGAGAGATGCTGCGGTAATTTTGCTTTCGGCCGTGAGCGTCTTGCTGGCGGGATGCACTGGATGCAATCGCCAGGAGTCCGACAAAGATGTCTTAGCCACGGTGAACGGCTACAAGGTTCTTCGTTCCGAAGTAGACAAGCTTTATAACAGCCAGATCGGCAACTCCTCGCAGAAACCCACGGCGGAGGAAGAGGAGGCGGCGCGCCTGAATATTTTACGCTCCATCATCGACGTTCAACTTCACCTGCAAAAAGCGGAAAAGCTGGGCATCGTGGCAACAGACGAGGAGGTAGACACCAAGTTCAATCAGACCAAAGCGCCCTACACCAAGGAAGAGTTCGAAAAGAAGGTCAAAGACCTGGGATTTACCGAAGAAGAATTCAAACAGCAACTGCGCCACAACATCACGATCGACAAGCTGCTCAACAAGGAATTTGCCTCGAAAGTAACCATTTCAGAGGCTGACATCCAGAGTTATTACAACGACCACAAGGCGCAGTTTAACCTGATCGAGCCGCAGTACTACTTTGCCCATATCCTCGTCGCTTTTCCTGCTGCCGGACCTTCCCAAGCTTCTCGAATGGAAAGTGATGCCCAAGCGCACAAGAAGATCCAGGTGGTTTATAACCGACTGGAAAGCGGAGAGGATTTTGCCAGTTTGGCCAGCAAGTATTCAGACGACCAGAATACGGCGCAAAACGGAGGAGAGCTGCAGCCTTTCCCTGAATCCGCCATGAAAACCATTGATCCTGCCACACGGGATGCGGTCCAAAAGCTCAGAGCCGGACAGTACACCAGCATCCTTCCAGCGTTTAATCAGGCCCATCAGCAGGAGGGCTACCGCATCATCAAACTCATCGGCAAGGCGCCCCAAGGCCAGCGGGAATTAAGCGATCAAGGGGTGCAACAGTGGGTCAGAAACCAGCTTCGCAGCCAGCGGGAACAACTGCTGCGAGCAGCCTACGACGAGGCGCTCCACGACAACGCCGAAATCCACAATTACTACGCTGAGCAGATCGTGAAGAATGTAGGGCAGAAGTAGCTATAAAAGCTGCGGAAATCCCAAGTTCACGCTGCAAAGTTCTTCTCAGAGAATCTAGATTCTGTCCTAGAAAAGCCGTTGTCTTCCTGGTCCCTAACCGCTTTGTTGACAACTCAAGTTATGCCACGACAACGGCTTTTGACTAATTTGTTTGCCAGAGCACTCGCGCTAGAGCCACATCCTCAGCATTCCCCGTCTGGGTCACTACTTCTCCTTTTCGAATGCCGAAGAGCCTGAGGCCCTTTCGCAGCAGATCAAGCGATCTGGACGAATTAGTTAAGCTCAGGACCACACACCAGATGTCCGCAGTTAATCGGGCAGCCATTTGGGCCCGTATCTGGTGGCCCTTGGTAGAAGCACCCAGGAGGTGGTGCTGCGCAATCTATTATCGGGCATCGGCCTGAGGAGAAGGACTTTGCAATCCCAACTGAGAAGATACGGGAGGAGCATCCGCGCCCCGCTGACTCGTACTGTGATATGGGACGCGCGACGGTACCAGCAGATTGCGATTTGAAGCTTTGGTTCATCGCAATTCCCTCAATACTCTTCATTAGGAATGTCCGGTCAGAAATTAGAAGCACGCCGGCATCGGGCTTCGTCGTCTTGTGCGAAGCAGGACCGGCCACCGGCATTCTGCTGTCGGCCGCGGCCTGCGCAAATACCTGCACTCCCGCGAACAACAGGACAGGGACAAGCAACCGTATATAGCTCAATTTTCCTTTGATCCTCATTTCTATGGTCTCCCTTCTTTCTTCAAATTTTGTTCCGCAGATTCTACATACGACGTTTACCAGCTACATATTTTACAAGACGTTTACTGCCACTGCTACCGCACGCTGACTACCTGACGGAACAATCCTTCCGCCCGGTATCCGCGACACTCGCGATAAGCCATTTACCATCGGTGCGAACTCGGAAATTATCTATAAACGGGCTTGAACGAAACCGAAGTAGTTCCGAGTGGTTGTCGGCCACTCGGAAGGTGATCTGAACGCGAAAGCCGTATTTTTGGAGCGCCGAAAGAACTTGGTTCCAATTGGGTTCAACCCACTGCGGTGATACGTTTGGTGCAACGTCAGGTAGCCCAACTCCGGTTTTCTTTGTAACTCTTCTGAATTGAAAAGCTTGTGTGAACAGGCCAGATGTGGGAACCGATAGCGTAGGTAAAAATGTGACAGTCCAAGTTCCACACCTCTGTGCTGTTTCCAGTGATGAATCTAAAAGGACTTCCAAGAAGGCCGACCCCCTGGTCCCGAACCGTGTCAAAGAAAATTTGAAACTTGAAAACAGGGGTCTTGGGGAAGGGGTTTGGAATGAGAGAGTTACAAAAGTCTCCCCCGGCGCAGATTCAGAGAATTTGAAGATGCGCCGTTTGCCGCCTACGTTCCGCCTCTTCGAGCTATAAGCAATTTCAATTTGAACTAAGCGCCCTTTGCCGTAGCGTGGAAGAAGCATTGAGCGTTCATCAGCGCCGAGGCGGCTAATTTAAACGACAGACACTTCGCTCAGTAGCCGTTACAAAAATCCAGACAGAGCCTCGCCTAGATCAGTGCCGCCTACAAGGACTACCTTCACTCCATATGCGGCACTATGGTGCTGCGGAGATCGCTGGGGCCATGAACAGGTGGTGGATTCGAAAGATAATTTTTTCATGAACTCGCTGATGATGAGTTTCTTGTGTCAGTAAGCCGCTCGCCTGTACCGTGGATGATTGAAATGCTCCCGGTGGGTTCATGCATAACTCCTTATGCCGCTCCCGGATATTGGCCTCAACATTGGTCATGGCATCGGAGATTTTTCCATTGAGGACGTACCCAATCATTCCTCCATGCCGCACCATTCTGGAATATTGCCCCGTAACGAACCGCATCATGCCGAGCCGGACATATTCGGAAGCATAAGCGCGGAGCACACCATTCTTAACTACATTCAGCCGCTTGCTTTCAAGGCAAAAATAAATGTCTTCTCGAGGTATCAAGGGAATGAAGGCAATGTCGAGCCGACCAATATCTTCACCAGGCATCGGCTCAAGTTCAACGACTTGCGTCCGGACTTGGAACATCAGCCCACGAGCGGTGCGGTTCTGCATAAGGATCTGGCAGAGGGCAGTTGTGATGTTGTCCTCCTTCTCCTCTGGGCCCGGTAATGGCATTTGTTGCCAACTCGTGACTACCAGGTCAAGAATCACTGGGACCATCGGCTCAATTAAATCTGCCCATTCCGATGTAGCACCGATAATACTCACGTCTCCCCCTGCACATTCATGAGTATCGTGCCGGCTATTTCGTCAGCATCATTCAAGGCAGCGGTTTCAGTCCAAAAGCGTTGCCCCGTCGGCTTCACAAGATACAACCTGTCCTGATCGAATACTTTTGCTCCACGGACGAGTTCCAATGTGTTGATCTTTTTGGATGTGAGTGTTCGTAGACGATCGAAGGCAGCTAATAAATCAATGGTTTCATTTGCATTATTCGGCATCACGACAGCAGCCCTGGTCTTCTGAAGAATGGCGACGCCAATCCCAAGCTTTTCTGAGATCGCGGCTTTACCTTGAACTATCGCTCGATCCGTCCTCGCCCAGCCATTCAGGGTTTCGCATAAGCGTTTTACATATCGACTCTGTTGGGCTTCTGTACTCGGCTTGATTGTTGGAATGTCCGTACGCTTCCTGCTGGGACGCACGCTGGGAATAATTACCCGTATCGTGTCATTGACTAGAACCCGTTCGATTGGGAGCAGATCAAAATATTCAGCAACAAGAGGCTCAATGGAAGCGGTTGCTCTTTCTACAATAGCATTACGATCTGCGAGCAGTGCATCAGCCTCCTTTGCGGCCCCCACTACCATCTTTGCAACTTCTTTCACAATCGCCTGTGCCCTAACCGGATCGGAAGTTGCATTTGGGAGAGGAAAGGGAAGCCTTTGGAGTTCATCCACATGGATTTGCTGTCGTGTAATGCCCCAGTTTTGTGATGTGTGGAACAGATAGTACCTGGCTAGCGTTGAGCGCAAATAAGCAGCTAGAAAAATAAGAAATTCACGATCTTTTTCCGGACCGTGGATTCCACGCAGGAAATCCTGGAAAGAAACAGCAAAATCTGCAAAAGCAACGTTTGTGAACCCCTTCGTCACCAAAACGTGAGGAGAATTAAATACAGTCGTGTCTTTATTCGAGCCACTGCGGACGGTGAATTTGGGAGCAGACAGCTTCGTGCATTCTTCAGGTAGTAAAAAAAGATTTAACTTGGAGAATGCCTTGGCCTTGATGAAAAATGGGGAGGGAAGCTGGATTGTTTCCGCTTTGCTTACGTCATCTCCCTGGCGCACAGGCTGAATACCCACGGCCATGACCCAGGGCTTGTGATCATTCTTTTCTCGCAATTGACGAACGTGATCTCGTAAGCGTGGATAAAGCGATAATCGGTCAATGAGTCTTCGATCTCGCTCTGTCGGCCAGTATCGTTGTTTCCAAATCTGAGGTGCGTCCTTGCCCTCTAGATCATCAAGTACTTCACCAGTCGTCACGACGCAGCGATCCTCCGGCATAACGGCAATCACTTCAGCGCGAGTGACGAGCCAATCAGTTTTTGGTGCCCAATACTCGATCGAGTGCTGCCTATTTTTAGGCGCTTTTTTCTGATAAGTCAAAACAATGGCAGGATGGCGAGCTTCCTCAAATAAAAAGAATTGGTAATCTACGAGATTAAGAACATGGTCAACCGCGTACTGTTTGAAAAAGCCTCGTTGGAATTCCAGGGCAATGCTGCTGTGATTGAAAATAGTTCCGTGTGGCAGCACAAGGCAAGCTCTCCCCGTTTCTGCTAAATGGTGAGGAGCTTTCCAAACAAAAGCTGCTGAAATCTGATTGTCTGGAATCAGATATTGGTGATTCGTACACCATTGTGCCGCAGAACTACCAGGTAAGGCAGTGCTTCCCCAGGGAGGATTGCCAATAACCAAATTCACGTTCTTTGGATAGTTATTGTTTTCCTCAAAAAAGTCTCCACACCAAATATTCCCTTCAACTTTTTCAGCAAGGGGAATTCCTGGATAATGCACCAACCGGGGCAGTTTGTGCCCTTTCTGTTGCAATTCTCGAATGTCTCTTGGGGAAAGCTGATCTAGATAAGCAAGATATAAACTAAAAGCCGTGATTCGGCAGGCGGTTCGTTGGACATCTATACCGTAGAGATTACAGAGGACCTTCCTAAGTTCCCGAGCGCGCCTATCATTTGTAGCATTGGGATTGGCGAGTTTCCATTCCTCCGCCATCCGGTTGAACAGTCCGACCAGAAAAATCCCTGATCCACATGCAGGGTCCAGGCACGTCAACTCCAACAATGAACTCGACTTTGCAAGCGCTACGTCCAGCACGACCTCAGCAAGAAATCGAGGGGTATAGAAAGCGCCTTCAAGTCTGTCTGTGCCTTTCAAGAATCGTTCGTAAATTGCGCTAATTGCTTCGACAGGAATTACCGAAAAATCATATGGCCAGAAGGAAGCCTGGCCGCTTTGAATGTTGGTCGCTCGAAAGAAATCATCTAATGGCCCGATAGCGGAGACCGGAACTTGCTTTTCTTCAGCATTGAGATCATCACTGAACAAATCCCCGTTGAAATCCTGCCCAAGCTTCCGAAAGAGATCATACAGACAACTCTTTGCTTTGCTTTTTGGCTGTAGCCCAAGGACGTCTCTAAGGTGACGGGCCTTGCGTAGCCCGAGACTGCGAAGGTAGTCCTCACCTATAACCTCCGGCTCGCGGTCAAAGAGATAACAGACAAACACAAGTCGGCATAACAAAGCGTCGAGCACGTCTTCATTAAATCTGCCCCGACTGGCTTCGGCAAGCTTGGTTCTTGTTGCCTGCAAATTATCAAGCAAATCTCGATCAACGCGATGTGCAGGATCAAACGATTTTGCGTGTTGCTGAAAAAACTGACCTGATTCAACCGTCGGCAGAAACTCGCGTACCGCAGCCGAAGCCCACTCTAGAGTGTCTACAAGCGAGGGAATACTGCCTGCCGAATCTATCCGAGGCAGCGGACGAACGAGCCCAGAGTAAATCTGAATTTGGTCAGGGGCCATAATTACGAGGACGGGAGCCCCTCCGTGGTTCCAGAATGTCTTGTGGAGCCTAGCAATTTCAGCCGGATTGACCCGCTTTACCTGCTTAAAATACACAAGGGGTATGTTTTCGGTGCATAGGACGCCGTCAAGATGCAGCAGGTCAAAGGCACGTCGTAAAACATGGCCTTGAGAAGTATTTACGCCAGAAGCATCCAGATCCGCCTTGCTTCCAAAGAAATCCTTGGAACGGGCCGACGCAATGCCGAACTCATTTCGCCATGTGTTAATCGCTGACCTGCTCATGGCCACCCTGCCAAGATGAGAATCAATACAAGGCGCCGGGCAGTAGATTGTCGCACCTGGAAGATGTGTCTCATAGTGTTCTTGCCCGACTTCAGTAATTGATATTCGCTTTTTGTTTGTGCCAGCTATCGGAATCTAAGAATCCAAGAATGTCAAATCGATTTTCCTTCGTAGTGGATTTCAAACCCCAGATCCTTCAGAATCGCTACTGCCTGATGAGAATTTGTCGAATCGTTGGGTGCGACTCCCGCCGCGTCAAGGACGAGAGGGCGTGCTGGTAGCTCTTTTCCTTCAACAATTGCCGTCCATTTCGGCATGCGTCGAGTGGCCTTGAAATCTTTTGCAGCCTGAATGATGTCCTTTCGCGTTAGGGCCGCTATCTTCGAGATCGGCATAACCACGTACCTCCACCAAGCAGCCATCATACACGAATAATTACAATTATAATTATCAAATTGTCTGAACCTCGCTCGCGTCGAAAATTAGGCCCAGATAAAAGCGAGATCACAATGAGAGCCCGACCTTCTTTGTCCACGCGAGCGGAAAGTCAGTCTTGGAAATTTTCCCAACTCACCCTTGATCACTTAGGAATTGGCAAGAACTGCTTGTGCATACTTGCGATGTGAGATGTTGGATCGATTGACTAACTAGGATAAGCTCTTGTTCAGAACAAAAACGTGAGAGTAAGTTGCAAGCTATTTTATTCTGTTGCTTATTTCATTGAATATGCTTGACTCGCTCCCATTCTCGTTTCAGAACAACATTCGAAAGGCGAATCATTTGTGATTTCAATGTGTCGAAATCTGCGGTTGGATCAAGCTTTGAAAGATTAAGTTCCTTTCTGGGAGTTTCATCGATTGGGACGTTCGGGAATTTATAAATGTGACGGATTAACGCCAACAAAGCGCGATGATCTCTTTCTGAAGGATTTAGAAGGAGCTCTAAAGTTCCATGATGTTTGAGATAGACTTCTATCTTTTTTTTCTTATCGTCTTCGTTATCTTTTGAAGAGGGCATATTTTGAATCAATTCTGCGAGGATCACGCGAATATCATTAATCCATTTTTGTCGGTTTTCCGACCGTGCCTTCAAGCGCCATTCATAAACGACTTTCCCAAACGTACCTGCAAAACCCAGGAATCCAATTAAAAATGTTGTGGATTCGATATTATCTTTATTCAAATGGTGTTTGAGGAAATCGATGGCAAGCAGGCCAGCGAACCAAATAAGGATCGCAAGTGCCGTCATCACTATGTCTCTGAGTATTTGGAAGGGCCAGCCGAGTCGAAATCTGGATCGATGCTCCAGAGGGTCGTTTGTCATAAGATATTTGACATCTGGATTCCAGCTCAATTTTTCGAGCCAGCCGCGCTTAGATACATCGAACCAGGCGGTTCGATAAGCCTTTTTTAGATACTGATTCCAAAGAAGAAACAGGGTAGCAGTCGTTGCTGCGTAGTAGATGAGAACAGCAATTCGGCCAATAAAATCAATTGGCCAAAGATATTTCGAAGCCTCAAGCACCGGCGCACTCTGCATGAGTACCTACTTCTATGTCTAGTGAATCCTTGTGGAGTTTCAGGAATTCGTGATTTTTCTTTTCTTCGATTGATTTTAATTTGAACTGGGCCCAGCTGTGGACCTTTGAGGCTTTCGCAGCCTCAATTTCGCCTACATCGGTGAGGGCGGCGGACCAGAAATGGATTGTAACTGATTGAAAAGATTGGTCGGGGAGAGAGGATTTGAACCTCCGACCCCCTGGTCCCGAACCACATTCAAATCCCCATTTGACCTTTGTGGAAATCTGTCGTTT
>DASZEU010000643.1:0-3753 GCA_035940535.1 Candidatus Angelobacter sp. | reverse complement strand
TGAGTTTCGGTGAGCAGGGCGATGGCCAGAGGAGCGAGCTGAACCTGCTGTTCGAAAAGTTGGTGAACACAGAGGGAGCGGGGATACTGGTGATCCAGTGATTCGGGCTTATTACCGAGAAGCAGGAGCTGTTCACGTTCGGGGGCGCCGATGAGCGGCAGTCTGGCCAGGGGTGCATCCGGCATGGCCAGAGCGCTTTGCAGCAGAGTTTGAAAATGTCTCGCAATCTGCTCTGCCGCTGCGTCGGAAATGGAGAGACTGTCATAAGTTATGCTGAGGAAAAGATCAGGTTTGCCATATCCAACCAGAGTTAATGGATAATGGGTGGGCATTGTCCGGTAAACCCCGTTGGACCACAACGAACAACCGTCGTGCTTAAGAGCAGCATTCAGTTCGTATTCTTCAAAAACAACAATGCTTTCAAACAATTGGGCCTTGTTTGAAACTCCGCTCCATTTTCGAATGTCACTTAAGGAGCTGTGTTCATGGTCCCGTAATGAAACATGCTGATTTCGCAAATCAGCCAGAAGAACACTAAACGACCTTGGTGGAGAAGTATCTAATCGAACCGGCAGGGTGTTCATGAGCACTCCAACCAGTGAGCCAATCCCTTCAAAGTCTGGCCGCCGGCAGGCACGCGTTTCTCCGAATACGATGTCTTCCTGTCCGCTGTACCTGCTCAGCAGCGCTGCCCAGATTGCTTGAATAAGGATATTTGCTGTTACTTTGTTTTTTCGTGCAATAGCCTGAAGACTATTCTTCAAGCCCGACGGAAGGAAAATTTCCCTTGTCCTGAATCGTTTCCCATCCAGTGGCGGTTTGGTTTCAAAGAATGAAACCGACACAGGCGAGGTAAATGTCTGGAGCAGGCCGCCCCAGTATTCCTCTTCGCCAGACCGTTCTTGACTGTAGAACCATTCCACATAGTCACGGTACAGAGGAGGAGCAGCTAAATTGGGGGCCTCGCCACGGCGGAAAGCGTCGTACAGGCGTGCAACTTCTTTGAGCACGATTACGCGCGCCCGTCCATCTAACAGCGCGTGATGGTGTGTCCAGACCAGGAAGTGTTCGCCTTGCGGCAATTGAAGAAGCGAGAACCGCATCAGCGGAGGGGTAGAAAGATCGAAGCCGCGTACTTGATCATTCAGCAAATAAGCATCCAGCGCCTCTCGTTCTTTTTCCACGGAAACGTCACGCCAGTCATGCACTTCAATGTTCACCCTGACGTCGCTGTGCACCTGCTGTACGGGTTCAGTCACGCGGTCCCAGTGGAAAGTTGTTCGTAAAGCCTGATGACGATCAACAACGCATTGCCAGGCCCTTTCCAAAGCGCAAAGATCAATATCTTTTTGCAACCGGGCCACCAGCTGCCCGACATAGACGCCGGAAATCAGCGCCGAAAGACTGTGGAATAACATTCCCTCCTGCATAGGCAGGAGCCGGCAAATTTCGTTTGCAGATTTGCGCATCACGATTTGTCCTGCTGTTGGGCCAGGCAAAGGAGGCGCGGCCCATAATTGGTTGTTGGTTGATCCCGTATATAGAAAGTATTGGTACTTTCAGGGATCACGGCGCTTGGTACGGAACAGTGTCAAGGCATATCTCTCGAAACTCACTTGGTCTGGATCATTCCGCGCATTACGTTATGGGAAGAGGCGATGCGCTGTCTTCAAACAGCTTCTCAAAAATTTGCCTTGCGGAGGCGCTCAAAAGATCTGTGTACTCGCAAACCTGAAGTCGAGCCAACACGCCACGCAATTTGCTGGTTGACTGGCCGGCGCAGTTTAAAGGTAGTTCACTCTTCTGCCCGCAATAAAGATTGATCAGAAGCCCTCTCTCGAAGTGGCCTTTTGCGTCGTTATCAGTTGAGTTGAATTCATATCCATATTGTTCGTGGAGGAACACGGCCTTTCCGAGGATCCTTGCAGTGCTCTTACCCATTTGAAAAGCTTTTTCAAAAAGAGCGGCCGGCTCAATCTGGGCTGGGGTGACCCGGTGAACTACACTGCACGATGGGACGAAGATCGGGGAGCCACCTTTGCGGCGCAAACGCGCCATGAATTCACTGTCCTCCCCACACATCCTGCCGTTCTCAGCGGAGGGGCCAAGTTGGACATCAAACCGCAGCTCGCCGACTGCACTTCGGCGCGCTGCGAAATTTGCTCCATAGGGCATTAAGGTTGAGGGAAGAGGGCCTTCCGGCAAGTCCGGTTGAAAATTACCAAAGAGGATTTGACTGCTGGGATGCGTGGAAAGCCACTGAGGAGTTTGCTCAGGAAATTGCGGAACAATCGGGCCACAGAAAAGCACCGCAGTGGAATACTCTAGGGACTCCGAGTAGTAGTTTAACAACCATGTAGGGCATGGAATGACATCATCATCAGTAAATACCAGAAGCTCTCCCCGGGCAGCGTCCAGGGCTTTATTCAGGGCACGAGATTTACCTGCGGTCTCTTCGTAAAGAGAAACCAGAGGGAGTTGCGATTCATTTGAAAGCACGCTCTGTGTTTCGTCGGTGCTTCCATTATCAACAACAATGAGTTCGACCGCCAGATCGTGCAGTTCCTGATACTGCACTTCGGATAAGACACGTTCGAGCATTGCAGCGCGGTTACGCGTCGCTATGATTACACTGATATCAACTTGACCCGGCATGGCTAGAGTAAGACTGAAGGTGTGTTCCAACTTTGAGCATTGACTGCTCCCGGCACGCTTGTGGGGTTGGCAAAACAGCACGGGAGCATCCAGCAAGTTTTTAGCGAGGGTTGATGGAAACCCCGGACGATTGCGTATTGGTCAGAGAGGAAGCGCTTTTGCACAAAGGCCCATCGTCACAGGCGGAGATTGGCCCACTTACTTCGGGCGACACCAATCCTCCTGCTACACTTGCCCCCTGTGGATTCGTAGGAGAAGAAAGCAGATGATTGCATTCGCTACTTCCCGCCATGCAATTCGACACGAGCGAAAAATCAGTGAGCGGAGATGGATTGGATAGGACCAGGAGAGTTGAGTTGCATTGCCCGTTTCCGGACAAACATGCGCCGGCAGTTTGAGTTGTTAGTGCGGCTTGTGCCGTTACGGATTGTGCCGACAGATTGGTCAAAAAGGCGGCCATCATAATTACCAGAACCATTGGCTTCACGTTACTATTCCTCCCATGCAATTCTTTGCTCTTAATCAACGCCCACCAGCTTGCTCGATATGTTCCTGTCCAAGGATTTTACAGCGGCTTTGCGTTGCTCGCGAAATAATTCTCGAAGCCCGGTTTCGCTAAAGGCCTCATCATTTTTCAGGCTGTGGATTATGCTATAGCCTTCCTTGATCAGCTTTTCGGGATGATAAGGCAGGCCGGTATGTTGGATGGCGAACACATCTCCAACGTTAGCACAGGAAAAAATCTTCAACCCTACAGCATAGGTATGAATGCCCATCATGATATCTTCCGGGAACGGCAAATCTAGCCATTCTCTCCAAAACTCAAGATATCCTTGTGCTTGCATGCGGGAGATCAATGTTGAGGAGACAGCATACGCCCCACCCTGACAGTACATGCCCAACGGATATCCATTGGTCAAAGCCTTGTCCATATATACTTTCAAACGGGCGAAACCTTGCACTTGCTGGGGACTGACGGTTCCCACGCCATCTATGTAAAAGGGTGCAGTAAATTGTTGCGTGCCAGATTCAGCAGCATTTGCGATGTAGAGTGCCTGACTTAGGGCGAGCGTCGCGTCGGCATAAAAACCAGCGAGC
>DASZEU010000642.1:0-9460 GCA_035940535.1 Candidatus Angelobacter sp. | reverse complement strand
CGTTTCCATGCTGCGGCTGAGCATGCCTTATCACGACATTCGCCGGCCTGCGGAAACGGTGCGCTCCGACTATGCCGTCTCGTCCAATATCTGTCGCACCATCGATGCCGCGCGCCAGGCCGTTATCGATATTCGCTCTTGCATCGATTGGCTTCATACTCAAGGCAAAGAGAGCGTGGGAATTCTGGGAACCAGCCTTGGCTCCTGCTACGCCTTCCTCGCTAGCGCCCACGAACCCCGACTGAAAGTAAACTTCTTCAATCATGCCTCTACTTATGTTGCCGACGTAGTGTGGACCGGCCAGTCCACGCGCCACGTGCGCGAAGGCCTAGAAAACGATGGACTCACCCAGGACCGCCTGCGCCAGGCATGGCTATGCGTGAGTCCGATGGCGTATTTCGATAAGTTCATGCGCTTCCCGAAAAAATCCATCATGGTCTACGCCAAATACGATCTTACGTTTCTGCCGGAATTTTCCCGCGCCGCTGATGCTGAGTTCAGGCGTCGGGGCGCCGATCTGAAAACCGTAATCCTACCTTGCGGCCACTACACCACCGGCGAGACACCGTTCAAGTTCGTGGACGGCTATCATATCGTGAAGTTCTTGACGAAGCATTTGTGAAAAGTAAGGTTCGGGATGTATAGATGTATCAAATGCATGTTGAAAACCATTGACTCTAAGCTAAGCTAGGATGCATCGAAGAAGGACTGCTATTGTTTGAAGGTCGATTGCAGCATCCCAGTCTTTGATAGGAGAAACAGGGATCCAGCTTCATCGTCAGCTACTACGAGGCGGCCGTCAGCGAGCCTGGCCAGGCCGGAAGGGTTTCGAAATTCTGGCACCGCCGTAAATACTTGGGGAATAGCCTTTCCGCGCTTCAGATCCATAACGTAGATCTTTCTTCGAGGGCCGTCAGCAATGTATAGAAGAGTTGAGTCGGCAGAAAGCAGAAGTCCCTGAGGACTTGAAAGATTGTTCGCCAATATACGAGATTTCCGCGTTTTAATATTGAATTCAAATATCTGCCCCGAGATGAGATCAGCTACAAAAAGCAGCTTTTTGCCCATGTCCATCACTAATGGGCCAAGTTGTCTCGCTCCAAGAACACTTCCGGTAAATGTTGGACTGGTTTGGGTTGAAGGCTGAAGATTTATTTGATAAATCTCAGGTGAATTAGAGCTTGCAACATATACGATATGAGAATCATAATCGACATCCAGGCCGGCGACTCCATTTCGGAAGGTCCAGGTATACTCAAGCTTTCCGTCTGGCGAGTATTGTGAAACGAAGCCAAAGTTTTGATTGTTTGTGGTAATAAGCAGGGTAAGTTTGGTGAACAGTCGTGCTGATACTAAATCAGTTGGATAGCTGAATGATGGAAGATTGAAAGAACTTTTAACAGCTAAGCTCGTGCCGGATGGAGCAAGCCGGAAAACTGCACCGGAGCTGTCCAGTACATATAAGTCTCCAGAGCTTATCTTGTCGACAGCAGTGGGTTTCTTAAGACGATCTGGGCTCGCAACAGTAACCATGAAGATAATAAAGAAAAGAATGTTAGTTACTATCGATACTTTGGAAGATCGAATGCTCATTTTTTGAAAGCCCCCTTTATCCGCGCAACAACTTGCGGACCGCCAGCCGAAAGAAATGCGATTAGTCCTGCTGGTATCACCTGAGAAGGATCCAGTGAAAAACCTAAAAGGGTAATTCGCGTTTCCGCGTAAGAGAAGAGCGCGATAGAAAAGATCCAAGCCGCAACTGCCATAACGATTGCTATGAATATTTCGCGCCCAGTCCGCGAACTGCCCATAGCCGTATTATAAGGTGCCGGTCTCATAGCCAGGCGTACGAGTCCACCTACCAAAGCGCCTACCAGAACCGCTAATAGTAGATATAGCAACGGTGGTGCAAAGCGAACGGATATCTTGAATTCCTGCGACGTTACCAATCCTCCTTGTTCTGCGACTGAAAATACCGAGATCAAGAGGCTGTCGTGCGCGGTATTCGGATTCAGCGAAAAGAGGCTCTTGCCTAGTGCCTTAATCATATTTGGGCGAACTAAAACGATCAGGGAAGTGCCCTTTTTTGGAGCTAAAGAGTTTATATTTGGTTTCGCCGACATCGGCGGTAACCAGCAAGGTTGACAAAGAGTAGAGGAAATATTAACCTCTGCCACGTTTAGATGGAGACTCTCAAGATTGTTGGTGAGACCCAGTTCCATGGTAGATAGTCCGCTAAAGCTTACCTTTTGCGGAGTTGATGGAATCGCGATTGTGACATTATCGCTGCCGTCATCGCTGTGAACGGGAAGGCGAATCGTTCCGACATCTTGTCCAGAACTTCCACTTATGTGAAAGGTCACTAGCAAGGTATCGTCAGAGAAGGCGCCCACTGGATCCTCGGAAACCTTATACTTCTGGAAATTGCTTTGTTTCTTGGGAGGGGCGGGTCGCACATAGGCATCAAACGAAAATCGGGAGTATTTATCCCTTCGAAACGTCCCGGTATCGACTGTCAACACATATTTGTGGTCCTGTGTTTCTGCGTCACGTATAGGCAACCCAAATAATGTATCTATAGAAACACTTCCACTTGGCGCGACTGTAAATCCGACAGACGTTCCTTTGGTTGGCGGAAGAGAATCAAAGCGAAGGCTCGTTTCCTGTGCTTTCGCCAAGATTGGTAACGATGCAATTAGCAAGACCGCGGCGTGCAGGCTCTTTCTGTGAAGATCGTGCATCAATTTTGAACCCTATAGATAGTGACAGAACGCAAGCGAGCGTTTCAAGATTTCGTCATTTTTCTTTCACCTCGCAAGCGAGAGCCAGGACCAATGAAGGGCGCCGGTAGTGACTAACCGAAGTTCGTCAGGGAAGGGTTGAAAAATCAGCTAAGTGCTTTGGAATCAGTTTAGGCAATGGCTGAGTCTACACTACATTCACGGTTACTTTGCAGCCGGTCGGGCAAGCTCAAGCCCAGTTGTTGCAGCAAGGCTTTCTGCTCGTTGGTAGGTTCGGTGATGCGGCGCAGACGGATTTCACGGCCCTCCGTCGTAGGGAGAACGATGTCGGCGCTTTGCAGCGTAGAGAGCAAGGCGAGGGCGCGCATGGATGAGAGCGGTTGAGTTTGAGACTGTTTGGTGGGGTCGTGGGTAGGAGTGGACTTGGATTCCAAGGGGGCTTGCCGCTGGAGCAGATGCTTTAAGGTGACCCACAGTGCATAACCCAGAAAGGCAACCATGACATGCGCTTTGACGCGCGGTTCCAGTTGATGAAACAGAGGGCGGATGGAAAGTTCGCTCTTCAGCGCCCGAAAACAAGCTTCGGCTTCGGTCAACTGCATGTACTTGGACCACATCTGTTGGGGAGTTTCGGCGGGTAGATTGGTGCGTAGCAGGTAGGCCCCTTCGCGCACTTCCAGCCATTTTTTACGGTCTTCTTTGATTTCCCAGAACAGACGCACCCCCTGAGCGGTGTCGCGCAAGGAGACATCATAAAGATCGTTGACGGAGGGATAGCGAGCCTGAATTTTCCCCAGTCGCCGCTCCATCCGGTTACGATCCTTCAGCCGTCCCTGGGCGATAGTGGTTTGCAAACCGTTCAGGGCTTTTTCCATGCTGTTGGAGAAACGCTGGCGCATGGCCTGTTCTTTTTCCTTGCGGCCGGTACTGCGGCATAGAATGTAAGTTTCCTCGCCTTGGGGAATCGCGACCTGCTTGATTTCCACTTCCGGCCGAACTCGCGTCCAGTCTGCTTGCGCCAGTTCTTGGTCGAACTGTTTCATCTGCCGGCGCGGCGTGCCTACCAGATAGTACCCGCCGCGTTTGCGGATGGCGGCCAGATTCTCCTCACTCACGATGCCGCGATCGAAGACCCAGATCCTGCGGGCCTGACCATACTTGCGCTCCACCATGCGCAGAATGGTTTCCATGGTCGAGACGTCGGCGCGATTGCCGTTAAAAGTTTCGTAGCTGAGAGGGAACCCTTCGCTGTTGACAATGAGCGCGATCACCATCTGCTCACAGTCGGGCCGATGGTCCCGCGAATAGCCACGGCGCATCATGGGATTGTTTTCCGCCGCGCCTTCCACATAGGTGCTCGTCAGATCGTAGAGCAACACATCAAACTCAGCCCCAAACAACGCTCCATAGCGCTCCTTGAGGTGTCGCTCCAGCCGGGTCTTGTGCGGCAGAATGCGATCCAGGCAGCGATACAAGCGCGTGTCATTGATCTTGCCTTCTTCGATTCCCAGCAGATCATCCAGCGCCGTCCCCGGATACCAACGCTGTTCGATGGCCAACTCGCTGCCGGGTGCGCATAACCGATTGATCGCCAGCAGCGCTGCTACGCGCGACCACGGCACATCCGCAAAATCTCCGTCCATCGCCTGGGCGAAGAAATCATCCAGTTGCAACCGCTTCCACAACTCCAGCCCCAGATAGCAGGCCCCGAACTGTCGTGTCCTTTCCAGGCGCACTCGGCTAACCAACACCCGAGCCACTTGCGGATCGTTCGCCGGCGCTTCTACGTGTGCGGGAAACAGCTTTAATTGCCGCGCCTCTCCTTGTTCATTAAAGACTTCGATGGTGCGCAACCACCGCGCCTGGTCGGAACTGTTCAGCTCTCCCAGATGACACAAAGTTCTTTGTCGCGGTCCATCAGGGGTGCGTACCGACTCCACCAACGACCAGTAGGTGTGTTCTTTGCCATCCTTGTTGCGATGATTGGGGCGCAAAAACATTCTCGGTGGATACTGTCATAAGCCATTGCCCCAGACAAGAGGTTAGGTCTACACTACATGCCGGTTTCTCACTTCCAGCACTGAAAATACGGAACTTGGCTTTCTCGGCAAGCCAAAAAATCCTGAAATCAAGAATCAGTGACGAACTTCGGCTAACCTTGAAAGTTTCACAGCAAAGTTTCAGTGCAAACTTGCAAGGGCTAAAGCTCTGTATTTAAAGGTTTTTCTGACGCGACTAAAATTATCCCCTGATACTACACGACTTGAAGCAACATGCCCCACAACGGAGCTCCGCAGCGTTTCTTTATAATAAATCGCACTGGTTGAATCGTTCCTTTCGGTAAAGCTGTGAATGAGCCAAATGCCTCTTTGAACATGGCGAGAATCGCTAAGCTCATTAACGACCGGTGCCCTAGCTGATACATATCGGCATTCAGAGCCAAGTCTTAAGCCGGAGGTGACTGCTCTGTTTGTCGCTCCGGCGATTGGATAACAGTTTCTTTGTCGCCCCGATAAACTCTTCCCACGCCATTGGCAATTCTTCTCATCGGCAGTTCGCCTTGGTCATTAGCGAAGAGTATCTCTCCGGTTTTGTGAGTGCGATAGTACCAGCGCCTCAGGATTGCTAACTCCTCGGTGAATTGCTGCAAAGATCGTGCCCCCGCCGGCCCGAGTTGTTGCAAAGCTTCGCGCAGGCGGGGTTCCGCCGGATGGGATTCATCCGCCGCTTCTATCGAAAAATATTCCGGGCCGGAATGGGCTCCGTGGCTGAAACGGAACAGCGCCACCGATTTTGGCTCGGCTGAGGGTTGAACAATGACGGCATCGATCTCGTCCAACCGGCGGTAGATCTCATCGCAGGCCGACGCAATGCCTTTGACCTTGGTTACCCTTTCGTGCTGCCGGGCGGCCGCTTCGAAATCGAGATCAGCCGAAAGGCGGTCGCGCTCTGCCTGTAGCTCCTGAATCAACGACTCTCCTCCGGACTCCAGATAGCTTCGTACCCGCTCGACCTCGGCCATGTAAGCCTCGTCGGTGCAGCCTTTGAAACAGGGCGCCAAACACATCTTCATCTCCGAGTAAACGCAACCGGGAAACGTGGGATCAGGGTGCAATTCAAAGGTACAGCGTCGCATCTTGAAGAGGTCCAGAGAATCATTCAAAAACTTTTCAGCGATGGCTCGCGATCGAAAGGGACCGTAATAACGAGAGGGTCCCGTGAGCCGGCCAATCCGAGTGGTCACATAGGCGCGAGGATAGGCATTCTCCAGGTTGAACCGGATCACTGGCGCGGAATGAAGACGCAGGCGCTTCTGGTAGCTTTCCGGGAACTCCTTGCGCAAGCTTTTGTAGAGCAGGAGCGTAGACTCAAAGTCCGATCCGGTTAGTGAATACTCGATCCGGCCAACCCGTTCGCGCAAATTCAGGCGTTTGCTTTGCGATTCCGGCGGCGACAAAAGCCTCAGCAGACGCTTGCGCAGATTGGTTGTCTTGCCGACATAAGGCTCGGCTGCTTCATCCAATCCACGCAGCACAAAAACTGCAGGCTTGGCTGGAAATTGAGTGAAGAAATCGTCAGCGTGATCAACGGCGAATGCGATGGAGTGGGTTAGCACGGAACCCCAATCTCACCGCGGAGGCGCGGAGCCGCGGAGACCAAGTCCCAAAGAGCCTTGTCCTGAGGTAAAGCCGAAGGAGACGCTCGAAAGTAGCCCAGCACGTTAGTGCTGGGTGACGCCAAGAAAACTCCAGAGTCCCCGAAGAGGACGACAGAGATTCTTGCCCTGAGTTGTGTTCGAGAATCTGCGCGAACCACTCCTAATTCTTACACACGCAAGGTGTTATCGAAAATTTGCGCTCTGGACTCTTTGCCGGAAATCGCTTCCATCCATTTGCACCACGCGGCACATCTCATGCAGGCGCGATCGCATGCGCTCGCCGATGCGATCACCGAGCGTCTCCTCGCGCGCTACGCCTCTGGGACCGGAAACCTGCCCCGCAGGCTGGTCGGAAAAGTTAGTGGTAATGATCGTGGTCCGCTTATCGTTGTAGCGTGTGTTCAGGATGTGGCTTACCGTATCCCAAACCCATTCTGTGGGTTTCACGGCGCCCAGCTCATCCAGAACCAAGATCTCAGCATCGAACACAGGCCGCAGAACTTCCAACTCTGTTGTTTGTACGCTGGCGTTGTAGGAGTTCTGAATTTGCTTGAGCAGTTCGCGGTAATCGCAAAACAAACAGGGCACGCCTTTGCTGCGCACCAACTCCTGGATGATCCCCACGGCCAAATGGGTCTTGCCCACCCCGATGGGACCTATCAGGAGCAGACCTGTCCGCTCGATTGGGTATTCTTCGACAAAGCGCCCCGCCGCCAGACGCGCCGCGGCCAGGGAGCGGTGTGCACCTTGGAAGTGAATGTCGAACTCTGCAAGAGTGCAATGCTCATAGCGGACCGGTAACCGAGCAGCCTTCAGCAGTTTTTCTGCGCGGGCACTGATCTGGCAGTTGCAGCGAGTCACCCGGCTGGCTTTGTCCGGGTATTCGAGCCTTCTCCAACCAGTGCCTTCACACAAGGGACATTCAACTGGAGTTTGTGGAGCGAGCGAGGATGACATCAAGATCTCTGTTTAGAAAATACCACTAGCAGGACGCAAAATCCGCGGTTTTATTGTAATGCAGCATCTCTTCTCCACAATTTTCCCACAGCCGCTGCACTATTTGACAGGCAAACAACCAGCTACTTAGCATTATGTTCTAATCGTGAGTCTGAAGGAGCCCCTCCCATGCCAGCCAATGTCGCCGACACCCAGAGCCAATTGCGCGGTTTTGAGATCAACACTCCGCCCCCTGACTTCCGTCCGGAAGAACATTTGCCTAAGGGATTTCTTGAGTTCTATCTGCCGCTGCACAAGCAATTTACCTCCCGGCAACAAGAGTTAGTGCGCAAGCGCAAACAAGTTTTGGATGCCTCGCTGGCCGGAAAAAAGCCTGATCATCTGCCGCCTTCACCGGCGACCCAAAGTGACTGGAAGATCACCCTTCCCGACTGGTGCCAGGACCAGCGTAATCAAATGACCGGCCCGGCAGACGACGGCGAACTCGTGGTTAAAATGCTCAACTCCGGGGCGCCCGGCGTAATGATCGATCTGGAAGACTCCATGGCTAATACTTGGCCAACCCTGGAGCGCGGCATCGCCAACAGCCTGAGTGCTTTGCGTGGACAGCTCAGCTATTTCGACAAGAAGCGCGATCGCCAGGTCAATATCGTGCCTGGCAAAACGGTCCTTTGGATTCGTGTGCGCGGCCTGCATCTCAACCAGCGCGGAATCATCCCTGGCAATCCGCAGGAACTTTCCTCGGCCTCACTCTACGATCTTTCCCGGATCGTCTTCGATATCGATGCCGGCGAAATGAAGCATCCGCTGAGCATCTATGTCCCGAAATCGGAGTCGGCGGAAGAGGCGCTATGGTGGAATGATGTCTTCAAAGCGGTCGCCAAGGCAAAAGGCTGGGCGCCCAACTACATCAAATGCATGGCTCTGGTCGAGGCCCATCCGCTGGCCTACCAGATGGAAGAGTTCCTCTACAACCTGCGCGACCATATCCTGGGACTGAACCTGGGGCGGTGGGATTACATGGCCAGCCTGATCAACTTCAATTTGAACGATCCCGAATGGGTCTTGCCAGACCGCAACACCATTCCTCATGATGTCAAGTTTTTCCAGAACCTGCGCGAGTTGATGCCTGAAATCTGCCACAAGCGCGGATGCCTCTCGATCGGTGGCATGACCGCGCTCTTTCCCAGCCGCGAAGATCCAGAGTTAAACGCCCGCGCGCTTGCCGTCCTGGCGCAAGACAAGAAGAACGAATCAGTTTGCGGGATGGATGGCGCATGGACCGGGCATCCTGACCAGAATGAGATCGCCGTCAATCAATTTCCGCACCCCAACCAGCTAGGATTTCGCAAAGCCGGTCAAGAGCGCTATCCGGATCTGCGTCCGATTCCTTACGGAGTAGGGCAGAAGACCGTCACTGGTACTCGCGCTGCCATTCGCACTGTGATTCGCTACCGCAATGGCGTCCTCAACGGAAGGGGCGCCAGCTTGCTCGATGGCTACATGGAAGACCTGGCCACCGATCGCATCTACCGCCTGATGATCGCCCAACGCATGAAACACAGCCAGAAGGTTAGCATCGTGGATGGCTCTGGCACGCCAGTGGTTCACACGCCTGAGTTGATCACTCGTCTTTTTGACGAAGAGTTGGAAAAGCTGCTCGCCAACCCACCCAAAGACGTTGCCGGACCCAATGCCGCCGAAACTGTGCGCACCGCCCGCAACATCGCCGAATCCATGATCCGCAACGGAGAGATTGATCCGGTGTAACCAGAGCTTGTTCCAAAAATAGGGTTATTTATAGCAAAACAGGTGGAAGTTCTGGGGGGAGCGGAGTTTGTACAGTGGGCGAGATGCATGAGTTGCGAGGAGTCCCGGCAGGGACGTGTGAAAGTAGCCCAGCACTGGCTTCGGCCTGTAACAATGCCGATCCCTCCGAAAAATGTGTTTGGGCCGAACCAGTGCTGGGTAAGCTGTCCCAGAGCCCAACAAGTCCCGCAAGGGACGGCTGAATCATTTTCTCCTTCTGTAGAGATTGAGCGGCCACTATGAATGAATCTCGGTGTGACCCTATTTCAGTCGTCCCTGTCGGGACTCTCCTCAA
>DASZEU010000641.1:0-7386 GCA_035940535.1 Candidatus Angelobacter sp. | reverse complement strand
CCGGAGGTCAGGGGCCGATAGCCATACTTGCTCGCCAGATAGCCTTGTTTTACGAAGTTGTAAGCGCGGCGGAGCCAGGAATCGTGAGGCGCAAGCGGGTCTTGATGGGTATGGTAATTGGTATACGCTTTGTGAATGTCTTGCTCCAATGGCATAGGATCGAGCCAAACCAGCCCGCATTCCAATCGTGAACATTGCTTCAATGTCCATGTGCCGGGAGCGCCAAAGAGCCGGTCGGCTAACTCTGTATAGAGAAGTTTGCCTGGATCTCCACACAGGCTACAGTTCGGGAATGCACGTGAGAGGATTTCGCCAACTCCGAGCTGGTCCGGCAGTGTGGGATTTGTCATTGCCATAACAGTCAAGGTTCGGGGACAATCCGCCGATAAACTGCGATTGTCTCGGTTGCAGACCGGCGCCAGCTAAATTGACGTGACCTCTCTAAGCCCTTGCGCCGCAGCTCCTCGGCTGTGCAAGGGTTCCTAAGGACCTCATCCATAGCATTGACGAATGCTTGTTCATTGTTGGGTGGAACGAGCAAGGCTGCGTCGCCTGCAACCTCCGGAAAGCTGGAAGAGTTGCTGGCGACCACCGGAGTACCGGCCGCCATGCTCTCCACGACTGGCAGTCCGAAGCCTTCATACAATGAGGGCATGACTAGCAGTTTGGCCTGAGCATACAGTCCGGGTAGCCGTTCATCCGCAACGTGGCCAGTGAGCACAACAATGTCCTGCAGGCCGAGGGTCCGGATTGTCTCATGAATCTCGGCTCCTCCCTGGAGTACCGGCAACTCCGGCCCGGCCAGCACCAATTGATAGTTCTGGAACTTGTTTCTAGAGCGGAGAGCGGCCACCGCCCGCAACAGCAACGGAATATTCTTGCGTTGAGAAAGCGTGCCCACGTGAAGCACGTAATCTTTGTGTAATCCAACGCTGCGGGCCCAATCGCGGTCGAGATCGATTCCCGGATGAAATCGATCATGATCGATCCCGCAATAAACCACATGCACCAGGCTCGGAGAAATCTTGTAAGACCGCAGCAACTCCTCTTTCGAGTGTTCCGAAATGCAGATCACGCCCGAAACGGTCTTCAACACCGAGGGCATTATGTTCTTTACATAAGTCTGCCAGCGCTGCTCAAACTGCTTTGGGAACATGAGGAAGCTGAGGTCGAGGATGGTGACCACGCTTGGGCATGGACACCCGAAAGGCACAACGAAGGCGGGCGAGTGGACCAGATCAAACCGCTCTTTGCGCAGCAGATAGGGAAAGTAGAGATGATTCCAAAAGATGCCTCTCACTGCTCGATGTGCGCGCGCCAGAATTCCCTGGTCCCCATATACGCCGCGCGCTCTTTGGGATGGGTCCCATCCATCGAACACTTTTAGCTTCAACGCTGGTTGCGCGCCCAGTTCCTGGATAAGTTGCGAAGCATAAACTCCGGTGCCGGTCGGATTTCTTCTGGCTAGCGAATTGTCCCAAGCAACCTGTAGAGGCCGATTATTCATAAGCTGGTTCAATGAACATTGAATCGCGCCGGAGCAACTGTGGCACGGGAGTCCGGATTATAGTAATCATAAACTGTGGAGGGCGCGGCAGCCGCCTTCATGCCCATTCGCGGACGGAACACAAAGTTGAATTTGGAGCCGCCCGCGTGTGGCCACAAATAGAACACCACTCGATCGGGTAGCACATCATACTGATCAACCGAATTATCGTCCATAGCCTGCTGAAGCGATGACCTATCTACGTCTGCGCCCGGTGGCAAACCAATTTCTGCCAGCAGCATGCCGTAGCCGGCGAATCCCACGCGCTCGGCTTCGACCGTGCAGCGCACTGGTTCACCAATCTTGGTTTCGGTGGTGTCGAAGGCGACGCCCAGGCGCAGCGCGCGTGAATCCCCTGTTTTTAAGGCTGTGTTTTTGGCTGCCTGGGAATCTGACCAGCGAATGTAGTGGGTCTCAACAACCTGGCCTTCCAGCAAAGCGCTTTCATTCTGCCGGACAATTTCGATGTGGTTCATCCCAGGGTGTAGCGCGCTGGAAAGATTGATCGGCAGCGGCCCGGAAACCTCGCCGGCGGCGGGCAGACGAAGACTGGAGAGATGCTGCCCGTTGACAAGAACCTCTGCCATGTCCTGAGAAGAAGCAACATTGATCTTCGGCAAGGCCCCAATGATTGCCTGGAGCACATTCACAGTTGCGTGAGTGGAGTACCAGATTCCGTAGCGATCTTTGTTATGAAGAAGAAAGATAAGACCCTGATCGGTGTATTGAGACAACGTTGCGTCATCGGGGTTCTTTTGTCGCAGGTTAGAGAGAGACTGCACCGCCAAGGCGGTTGTCTCGATCCGGCCAGCCCTGCCCCATCCATAAAAAGGTGAGGTATTGGCCTCAAGACTCCAATAGGTTCCCGTGCCTTCCTGGTGTGCAAGTTCCAGCAGGCGCGCCTTGGCCTTTCCGATATAAGCCGGGCGGCCGCTGACGGCAGCAGCCAAGGCGTACTGGCCAACCAGGTAGGCATCATTCCAGTGAGCAATGCTCTCTTCCAGGTACTTCATGGCTTTATCTACCGTAACGCCAACGTCTTTCCGGCCCTCTTCGGTCTTCATGGTTGCGGCCAGAGTGTGGACCGCCAAAGCAGTCACATTGGCGTCCGGGTGCCCTACCACTCCATAAGAGGTGGGCGACCACCAACTGCCATCTGGATGTTGTGCTGCTATTAAGAATTGGCGAGCATGAGCCGTAACAGTAGGATTGACTGCCACAAATTCCGAGGCTTGTTGCAGGAAATCAAGCACATAAGCCGTTAATGCAATGTTAGCCTCCTGGTACGCCCAATAAGGGAAGCCGCCAGTATCGGTCTGCAGGCCAACCAGTTGATCATAACCTTGCTTGAGGTACTTGTGCGCCCGCGCAGCCAATTCGGCATTAGGGTTTCCAGGTTTCTGGGGATCATCCTGGCCGGACTTTTTGAGCACTTGAAGTGCAAGCAGGCTGCCATACGCCAGCGACGTAACCTGTTCCCCGCACCCTCCTGGCCGAAGAACCATGCCCTGCACGGCATCCAGGACATGAGCGCTAAGGCTGGGATAGATTTTCAATTCGGCTTCTACTGAACCAGGGACTGCATTGGCTGGAACCTCAATGTCCAAGCCCGCGCGCCTGCTGGAGAACACCGCGGACATCGTTTGAGTAATGTCTTCTCCGTCGGGATGAACAGAGATGGTGCGCTCTACGGCATCACCGGTCTGGTGGTTGGCCGCACTCACGCGCTGCTTACCATCATGGACGCTCTGCTCCACGTTGATCAGGAAGGGCGCAACGGCGTCTTCGTTGGATGGCACTCTGACCCGCTGCTCCGATGGGCCAGTAAGCGAAAACCATGGCGCAGCGTCGAGCTTCACATTTACTTCCTGGGGCTTATCCAGATAGTTGCGGAGCACGATAGGCAATTCAATCTGGTCTCCCTGGGTCAGGACCTTGGGCGGGTCATGCTCCAGAAAGAAAGGCTGAAAGGTGCGAAGCTCGGTTTCCGCCGTGCCGAACTGGCCATCGGCGGTCGAGCCTATTACCGACATCTTCCAGGTCGTGATATTGTCGGCCATCAAAAACTTAAGCTGTGCCCGTCCTGCAGAATCAGTCACTAGTTCCGGCTGCCACACCAGGGTTTCGGGAAAATATTTGCGCAATCTGGGCGTAAAGGTTTGCTGTTCAGCGTGGACCGTGCCCGAAGATTTGTTAGCAACCGCCGTTACTGTGGCTGCGCTTGTGGTCTCAACGGGCAGGGCGTCTGCACGGACTTCCACAGTCATGGTTGATGTTCCAACCATCAATTTGATATCTGCCGTAGTAACGTTGGAGGACGTAACTGGAACCGAGCTTATGAGGGTGGTCTGGAAACCTTGAGCAGAGCAGTTCACCTGGTAGGTGCCTGCCGGGAGATTGCGGAGTTGGTATAAACCGCTGGAGTCCGAGGTAGTGCTATACACGGTGCCCAGATCCAGGTTTGTGGCTTTAACAAGTGCTCCCGACACAACTGCGCCCTGGGGGTCGGTTATGGTTCCGGAAATAGCGCCGGTGGCCCCCATCAAGGACACTGACCCTGCGAATTCATTCTTAGCCACTAGATCTTTGCTGCTCTGCTCCGATAGAACCTCGCTCAACGATACGACTTTAATGCTCTGGCCGGCAGGGTCATTCTTGGGCCCATAACTTACTATCTCGATCCATCCGAGGCGTTGTGTTACAGGCGTGACTTTGGTTTGAGGTTCGCCGTTGATCGAATACGAACTGACGCTCATTTTGTCCCAGTAGCGGCTGGATTGTGAAAAAACGAAATGGTAGGGATGCCCCCACGGATCAATAAGGGCTTGGGGTGAAAGGCCCGCAGCCTCCAAAACCGGCCGCAGCTCCTCTTCGCTGGTGGGAAACTGCTGGGTCTTGCGTATATGATCCGACAAGGCCCGGGAGATGGCAAGGGTCTCCCGCTGGAAATAGGCTATGGACGATTTCCATTCCTCTACATCGTCCACAGAAGGCGATTCCTGCGAATTGAAGATGCCGTCGGAACCGGCGCTCGCCACTTGGATCACATACTTGGTGCGGTCGATTTCGAATTCAAAGCGGTAGGGATGGCCCCAGGGGTCTTTGAGGGCATCCAAATCGATCTTAAGCGCCTGCAGTTCTTTTCTTAGCGTTGCGTAGTCACGAATATAGTTGCCGGTTCGTTGAAAATAGTCCCATGATGCCTGATCGATAGCACCCCCAATTTTGTTGAAATAGCGTCGTCCTACCTGGCGTGCGACGAAATCATCGCTGGTTCCGGAGAGCTTATCAGGGCCATCGCTCAAAAACTCCACAACATAATTGGGGCCTGAAGCCAGAAAACGGGCATGATACGGCATACCCCAGGGGTCGCGTATCTCGTTGAAATTGATGCCGCCCTGAAGCAGAATGCTCTGCAATTGCTCCAAGCTCGTGGGAAAGTCCAAGGTCCGGAAGTAGTTGGCTACCAGCACTTCTTCCGCTTTCAATAACGTACCGGATATGATTTTCTCAAAGACAACAGAGGACTCTTTGTCGTAATCTTCGGTACCTTCGCGAAACCTCATCCAATCCCACCAAGCTCCGGTATTCAGAATGGCTTCTGCCAGGAGTTCCAAATCGGGAGGAATCACCGAGGGCAGCTTCCTGTTGATCAAATCCTGATAGGTAACCCCTGCAATGGGGCTGTAGCGGTCCCATCTGTAGTCGGCAAAACGAAATCCGTAGGAACCGAACTCTTCGTCGCTGCGCACCCGCTCGGCAACTGCTTTGTCGTAAACCACAATGCCCAATGCGCTGGTTGCAGCGCGGCCATCGGGTGCCCGTACCCGGAATTCCGCCTGGGCCGGATCCCCTGGCCGGTAGGTCGCTTTTTTGAGATGCAGGCCAAGGTCGAGCTCCTGGGGGCTCGGATAAAGCACTTGAGCGACCGAGAAAAGATGATTGCCTCTCCCGCCCGGCCGCAGGTTGTACGCATCCAGCATGAGTCCATTTCGGAACTCCGGTTGGTAGGCAAATTCCACCTGAGCATGGCCATTGCGCAGGGCAATCTGCTGTGATCCCAAGAGCCCATCCGAGCCGATAAGATCGACAAAAATACGCTCGTCGGGCGCCGGCGATTCGATTTCAGCCACGATGCTTTCGCCCTCGCGGAGCAGGCTCTTGACTGGTGTTATTTCCAAGTAGGGCCTATCTTGCAACCATAGCTGTTCGCTGTGGACTGCTTTTTTTCCATGGCTATCGGCAGCCTCAAGCAACAGCATCAGTTCGAAACGGTGGCTCCTTGAGGCGCACAACGCTTCCTTCGGAGCAGCATGAGTTTGCACGCGTCCTACTCCGTAGCGATTCGTGTGTATGTGAGCCAAATGCAGACGATCACCAAGCGAGGGAGTGTCTGGGAATTCACCATTCTTCGCCGGCCTGATTGCACTAACGGCAACGTCTGCGGAGGCCGGCGTTCCGTCGGGATAAGAAGTGGTAATGTAGAAATCCAGCGGCCCAACCGCGTTTCTACCGCCGAATACATAGATGTGAATCGGTTCCTTGGTAATACGCACGGTAAATCGCTTCTGTTCCGTGCGGTGGGTGGAGAGATCGGTTACATAGGCGGCAAAGCGGATGTCTTCAAGGCGCTTGTAATCGTTTTCCTTGAGACGGCTGAAGTCGTCGCTTAAATCCAGCGGAGCCGTAAATTTGCCTGAACTATCAAGTTCACCTTGCCGGATTTCTTCTTCGTCGCTTTCCCATTTCTGGGTCTTTGAATTCCAATGGCGTTCTTCGGAGCGCACTACCCGGACCTTGCCGCGAGTGACCGGCTTGCCAAAGAGATAGTTGGCGGTAACTTCGACGCGCGGACTCTGACCGGGCAGGTAATAGGATTTATCGGTTTCCGGATGCACGGCAAACTGTGGTAACTCATACCTGCCGACGCGCACTGTCGATCTGGCCCACTGGTCGCCATCTCCATACTGGGCCTTAATGTTATAAGGCCCTAGCCGGGCCTTCTCAGGGATCTCCCAATCGGCCTGGGCAATGCCAAAGGCAGAAGTCTTGACGGCCTGCTCAAATTCGACATTGCCATCATCGTCCTCGATGGTAAACGTTAATTTCCTGTCAGGTACGGCATGGTTGTCGCGACCCAGAACCAGAGTGCGTATATGTAGGACCTGTCCTGGTTGATAGATGGGCTTGTCCGTAGATATGGTCAGGTTTGGCGCATTGAGAAGGTTAAGTTCAACTGATTCAGTTTCGTGCCAGGCGCCCTGCCAGGCGGTCACGTCCACGGAAGCGCTGTCTTCCTCCATGTCTGCGGGAATCTTCAGGGTTAGGACCGCATAGCCTTGAGAATCGGTCTTGGCAGGCTTGGGGAGCACGCCGATGGGTTCGCCATTATCATTTTTCAACACAGCCTCGACCCGAACACCAGAGCGTCCCTTGCCGGTGCGGGGATCGTCAACTCGTACGTGTAAGGGAAGATTCGATCCAGGGCGTGGATACTTGTTACCGGAAACCGTAACCTGAAAAACGTTGGACATCAAGCGGCCCAATTGGACGATGCCTTCTTGGGGAGAGAATCCGTTTTCAGCATCGGGTGTGATCCGATATCGAAGCCGAAACCAATAAAGATGAGATGGCGAATCAGAAGGCAACTTGTCTTTTTCCCAAGGGAGAGCGACGGTTCGGCTGCCGGGAGCAATGGAGATGTCTGCTTCCTTGCTGGCGACAATCTTGTCATCTTCCCTAAGTATTTCCAGATTTACATGCCCACCCAATGGCTTTCCAGTGTTATTCACGAATGGCAATTCCAGCCGGGGCTGCTGCGCCAAAACAAGTTGCATCTT
>DASZEU010000640.1:0-15617 GCA_035940535.1 Candidatus Angelobacter sp. | reverse complement strand
GGAGCAGATACTGAGCCAGTTGGGAGCTGCACCAGAAGCCCCTGGAAGAGCTAATGCTCCGCCGGCGCGGACACCACTCCCACAAGGCCGGACATCTTCGCCACTTTCACCAGCGGGTGCAGGAATCGGCACGCAAGTTCGCTCTCAGCCTGCGGGCCAGGAAAAGCCCGTTTCACCGTTTGAAGCGGATCGAACACGTAAATCGCGGTCTTTTGATCCGGAGATGTCCTCTTCGCAGTCTCCTTCTGTAGCGGCCACAGCAACTGCGGTTGCGGAAGCGAACAGCACCGTCCCAATCAATGGCGCCCATCCAGGGAACTATGCTGAGCCACGGAACGGCGTCCATCCAGTCAACGGTTCTGACCGACCAAGCGATGCTTCTCCCTCGGTCACTGTGGCCCCGGAGACCAACGGCGATGCCGGGGCAATCCTCGGGCAAGTTGTGGTTGATCTGGAGAACAATGGGCACAAGATGCTGGCTTCTATTCTGGAAACCGGAAACGTTGTGCTGCAAGGCGGAGAGCTTCTGATCACCATCTCTCAGCCGGCTTCCATGATCAGCGTGCTGATGGGGCAAGAGCAGAAGCAGATCGCCAGTGCTACGGCCAGCAAGGCAGCCGGGCGTTTGCTGAAAGTGAATCTGGTGAGTGGGGTAGCGGCGAATGGCGCTTCTGCTGTCGTGCGTCCTGTTGTCCGGGACGGCACGACGGCACGCAGCCGGGCTGCCAATGATCCGGTGGTGCAACGCATGATGGAAAAGTTTGGGGCTGAAATACGGACGGTCATCGATCATCGAGAAAAAAGTTAGGAGAAGCTATGGGCGGCTTTGATTCACGCCAACTTCAACAGATGCTGGAACAGGCCCAGAAACAGGCCCAGGATTTACAGCATAAAATGCAGCAAACCATCGTGGAAGCATCCTCTGGTGGTGGAACTGTCACCATCAAGATGAATGGTCAAAAGCAAGTGCTGGAAACCCGCATCGATCCTGAAGCGGTGAGGAGCGGCGATGTGGAGATGCTTCAGGACCTAGTGACTGCGGCTGTCAATGAAGCTGGTCGAAAAATCGATGCGGCCATGCACACTACCGTGGGTGGAATGCTGGGCGGCTTGGGACTTCCCGGAATGTAGTGTCGATACTGACCGAAGCTCGGACGGGATTGAGGAGAAACGTGGCCAGGTTTGCGGAGCCGATGGCTCAACTAATTGAAGAGTTGAAGAAACTTCCCGGAGTAGGCAGCAAGAGCGCGCAGCGAATGGCCTTTTACATTCTGCGCTCCAGCGAGGAAGACGCCGAGTCCCTGGCCGCCGCCATCCGAAACCTTAAAGAGAAGCTGCACCTCTGCTCGGTGTGCAACAACATTACCGACATCGACCCCTGTACCTATTGCTCCAATCCTACCCGCAACCAGCGCCTGGTCTGCGTTGTAGAAGAACCCACCAATATTCCTGCTGTGGAAAAAGCCCGCTTTTATAACGGCGTGTACCACGTGCTGCATGGCGCCATCTCCCCGTTGCATGGAGTTGGGCCGGAACAACTCCGCATCCCATCGCTGCTCAAACGTATTGAGAGCGGCAGCGTGGACGAGATCATCATCGCCACCAATCCCAATACGGAAGGCGAAGCCACAGCAGTCTATTTGACCGGCCTGATCAAAAGAGCTGGAGTGAAAGTCACCCGCATCGCCACCGGCATCCCGGCTGGCAGCGACATCGAGTATGCCGATGAAGTCACCATGCTGAAAGCCATGGAAGGACGAAGAGAGTTGTAATTTGCGGGCAAGGGGCCACAGCATTCGACAATCACAAACTGAATTATTTTTTTGATCGGCCCAAAACTCATTCTACAGAACAGGCATGACTTTGGTCTTGCCGCAAAGCCTCACGAATATAGCCTTTAGCCGTTGCGAGTGTTGATTGGAAAACACTCTCGCCCAACAAAGAGAAACGGTATTCAGTGGTCGCGAGGCTTGTGATTTACGAGAGCTTTCTTTGTGACTTGAAGCATAATATTGACACGAGGTGCTATGGCAAAATCCCGTCTGAAGGTATTCATCTCCCAAAGTCATAAAGACGATCGGCTTGCGGACGCGGTGACTGATCTTCTTAAAGAAACGTTTCGTCTCTCCAGCAAAGAAATTCGCTGTACGAGCCTGCCGCAATACGGATTCAAGCCAGGAAGTAACATAGAACACGAAATCCTTCAAGACGTGGAGTCTTCCGAGGTAGTCATTGTCCTTATTACTCCCAATAGCCTTTCTAACGAGTGGGTTCATAGCGAGGTTGGAGCCACAAAGGCTTTAAAACGCCCCTTGTTTCCTCTCCTGGCGGGGGTAGACGGGACGCAACTTAAGGGCTTTCTAAGATCTGTGAACTCTCTATCAGCAGATAACATGGATCAACTCAACTTCTTTCTTGAATCGTGTTCAAGAACTTTCAACTTGAAGACTCAGAAGTGGAGTTCAGACAAGTTGATTAAAAGGTTGAAGTCTAAAGTGATAAAGTTGGCAAACAAAACACGGAACAATAAAGAGGCAACAACACAGTCGTATAAAACTCCTAAGATACTGCGGAAAAAAATCCAAGCTCAGGCGACAGTGGACGCAGCGGGCGGTTTGCAGACCTCACGCATTTTCTTGAAGAAGGGGCAAAAGTTTTTGCTTGAGCCGGAGGGAAGGATTCACCTTGCTTCCGATCAGGTCGACAATTTTGCTCGGGCGCTCAAACCTCTAATTGTCAAGCATGCGGACGGATGGGGCTGGACCAAGGAAATCAAAGATCGATACAAGCCTAAAGAACCGGTCGAGGAGACAATATTCTATCGTGGTTGGATAGGACCTGAAGGAGAGGTCCAATCGAGTGATATGTTAGAAAAGTGCAAGTTAAGGCCAACAGAGAAGTGGGGAGCTCTTCTGGCGGTCATCTTGCCGGTCAAGGCTTCTTCGTGGGCAGATCCTTTTTACATTCTAGAATCAAACAACATGCAGGTTGAGGACCTTCTTCTTGTTCCGGAGCGAACCGTGATAACTGCGGGTCGCGACGGCTGGTTGACGTTCATTGTCAACGATGCTGTAATTTCTCCATATTCTCCTTCGGAGGATGGGAAGGTTTTTTACCGTGCTCTCGAGAAGGCAAAGCAGGCGGCGAGTCACAATCGTCATCAGGTGCCGCAAATATTACCTCTTTCGCTAGCATTCTATGCAGACAATCTCGGAGCATTTCGTGTTAACGTGACAGTGTATCCGATAAAATCATAACTATGGAGCATCTTTGCATCGTAAGTGGCGGACAGACTGGCGTTGATCGCGCCGCGCTCGATGTCGCGATTGACAAGGGACTGCCGTATTCCGGCTGGTGTCCAAAGGGTGGATGGGCCGAGGATTTTTCAGCTTCTCCAGGGTTACTAGCCAAATATGGCGATTTGCGTCAAACAGTCACTGCTGTTCCTGAGCAAAGAACAGCTTGGAACGTCCGCGATAGCCACGCGACGCTGATAGTTTTGGATGGGCCCAGCCTCGAAATGTCGAAAGGCACTCTTTTCACCAGAAACTGCGCCGAATTGGTCTTTCTACGGCCATGTCATGTTACTAACTTAAAATCAGATAATGCTCTGAATCTTGCCGCCCACTGGCTCGCCAACCTCCTCGAAGCATTCCGAGTCGATCGATTTTCACTTAATATCGCCGGCCCCAGAGAATCCGAGTCACCGGGAATATATAAATCTGCATTCTTATTCTTCGATCAGTTATTAACAGAGCCACACGTTCTTGCATACACTGAAAAGTTGTATAGCCCAGAATCAGTGTTTCGGTTGCGCTGAATCCCGCGTTGACAAATCGCTCTCAGTTTTCGCGTCTCAAGGTTCCCAAAGCCTCCAACATCTGGTCAAACTGTCCTGCACAATGTTATGAAATACATTGAGTTCTCCAGAGAAAATAGCGTGCTTGCGGTATCCTGTGGGAAACCATGGGAGAAGAGATGAGAGCTGCCGTTCTCAAGACGCCACAAAGTGTTTGCAGTCGCCCTCTTCAGATCGCACAGGTCCCACCACCGAATATCAAGCCCGGCCACGTTCTGCTTCGCGTGCGCGCCTGCGGCGTTTGTCGCACCGATCTGCATATCGTGGAAGGCGAATTGCCGCCACGCAGTGAAAGCATCATCCCCGGCCACCAAATCGTTGGCGAAATAATAGATGGTGCTACTACGGAACTCCCTGCGGGTACACGCGTTGGTGTCTCCTGGATCGGCGGCATCGATGGGAGTTGCTGGTTTTGCCAGCGCGGCTTGGAAAACCTGTGTGATTCTCCCACTTTTACCGGCTACACCGTTGATGGCGGCTATGCTGAATACGCAACGGCGCGGGCTGACTTTCTGGCGCCGTTACCGGCCGCTCTCGATGATTTACAGGCAGCGCCATTATTGTGTGCAGGCATCATTGGCTTTCGCAGCTTGCGTGTAGCTGGAGTCGCCAGCGGCGAGCGCGTCGGATTATTTGGATTCGGAGCCTCAGCCCATCTTGCTATAGCCGTCCTCCACGCCTGGAAATGTGAGGTCTATGTCTCGACACGTGGCGAATCTCACCGGCGGCTGGCGGCATCTCTGGGCGCGACGTGGGTCGGTAAGGAAACAGATCGGCCTCCAGTGAACCTCGACCGCGCCATCACTTTCGCGCCCAGCGGAGACGTGGTCGTAGCGGCCCTCGCCAGCCTCCGTAAAGGTGGAGTCGTTGCCATCAATGCGATCCATTTGGATCGCATTCCCGAATTCGATTATGATCGCCTGCTCTGGGGTGAGCGCCAGATTCGCAGTGTCACGAATATGACCCGCTCTGACGCGCAAGATTTCCTGCAACTTGCAACCGAGATCAATCTTCGCCCTAAAGTCACAATATTCCCGCTCGACCAAGCCAACGAGGCTCTGCTTGCGGTGAAGAACGACGCTATTGAGGGCGCAGCAGTCATCGTGCCATAGGGAGATCATGACAGGCTGAATTTGTAACCGAGATATTCGTCGAAGTTCTCATCGCAGTCCGGGCAAAGAAATGTATGAGAAAGACTTTGCGCGGTTATGAAGGTATGCCCCTTGGGGCAAATCACGAGAAAAGTACAGCTTTTCATAGGTTGTGTTGGCCTGGACTCCACGCTAGGTTAATTTATGCTATATGTCAAATATATGATTTGGTAAAATTAAATAGGAAAAGACTATGGAAGTCCATCAACTTCGTTATTTTTGCGCAGTGGTCGAAACTGGCAGTTTCACGCGCGCTGCTGCCCGTGAACACGTGGCCCAGCCGTCACTTTCGCAGCAGATCATGAAGCTCGAAGAAGAACTGGGCGCGCTACTCTTTGACCGCCTGGGGCGCACAGTGCGCTTGACCGATTTGGGGCAGACTTTCCTGCCTCGCGCGCGCGCCATCTTACGGGAGTTGCAGGCCGCCAAGGATGAAGTTGTAGAAAGAAAATCTTCTGTCTCCGGGCCGGTCTCGATCGGTGTAATACCCACCATTGCCCCTTATTTCCTACCCTCGCGAATCGCCACCTTTTCTCGTAAGTTTCCAGATTCATCGCTGAGCGTGGTCGAAGATATTACCTTAGGGCTGATGGACCGGCTGCGCGCCGGTACTATCGACATGGCGCTGATGGCCTTGCCTTTGCGCGGGCATGACTTCGAATCCTTTCCATTGCGAACTGAGCGCCTCTTTGCGATCTTGCCCAAAGGACACGAACTGGCCCGCAAACGCAGCTTAATGTTGAAGGAGTTGCGCGAAGAACCTTTTCTGCTGCTGCGCGACGATCATTGCTTTCGCGAGACCGCCATGGAGGCGTGCCAGCGCGCCCGCATCCTGCCGCGCATCGTCTTTGAAAGCGGCCAGTTCAGCAGCATTTTAGGAATGGTGGGCGCCGGTTTGGGTGTCTCGATCGTACCGGAGATGGCTTTGGAGCACCGGCCCGACTGCACCTTTGTAGTCATTACCGATGAGAAGGCATCCCGCACCATTGGCGTCGCGACCATCAAAGGACACTTTTTGAGCAGAGCCCAAAAGGCCTTCATGGCCCATTTGCGTTCGCATGCCCAAGCACGACCTCAGCGAGCTCACCAGGAAGCCGGGGCGCAACAGAACTAGCCGGCTTTGGGTGACTTGGGTTCACGCACGGGAATGAAGAGAAGACGTGCTCTTGCTTGGACGCCTGTTCGACTGGCTGGACCGAGAACAGCCGGAGCGTAACCAAAGGTGCGGCGAGGCTTCGGCACGTCAGCGGCACGTTCAACACAGAGTTCCTGCAACAAGGCCCGCACATCAATGCGCGTCTTCAGCAAATCACACAATCTCTGAAGAATTGGCCGCTGTTTTTTGTCTGCCATATTCAGTTCCAATAATTTTTTCAAAGAGTTTCCTACTTCGAAGAATAGGCGTGTGCAGCAGCGGAGTCCAATATTTTGGCGGAATGTCAGGCATAGCCTGCGGCTATTGACTAATGTGGAGGCTGGAACCAGGAAGTGTCTCGTCAATCAAGGTGGCGCCTGCGGAGGCGTCACCTTCTTTCCGCTTCATGGTCAAGCGGCTGAATAGGAAATTTACATCATCGGTTGTGAAATGAAGGTTAGTTTTGATCGCAACCCACTCTCCCAATCGTTTAGATTGGTGTGGGGTCTGGTATCGCGTCGAGGATAGGCGGAGTGCCGGTGATTTGAAACGTCTTCGGCCCTGACCCACCGCTGACTTGCTGGAATTCATCCATGGTCAACTCACGGGCGCCCCTGCGGCCAAGGACTCTTGCGTTTTCTTTCGACATGTTTTCCTCTTTCTGGGTCTGTGCATTTACACACAATCCAAAAACCCAACATTAGGAAACCAAATCTGGGGTTCGGGAGTCAAGCGGATTAAACCTTGGCGTCTTCCACCAGAATGGGCGCCACCCTTTATAATCAAAAGTTTATGTCGCATGTCCTTTAATGCGGCCATTCCAGCAATTACGAGGAACTCTTTTGCAGCTCGACTTTTTAGGTGATCTTCGTCGTACCCATACATGCGGGGAGCTTCGCGCCCACAATGCCGGTGAACAGGTTGTTCTAATGGGCTGGGTCAACCGGCGTCGTGATCTCGGCAACGTGATCTTTATTGATCTGCGGGACCGCACTGGAGTCTCCCAGCTTGTCTTTGATAAAGGCGAGAATGCCGGCGTCCATGAGAAGGCCAGCAACCTGCGGTCAGAGTATGTGGTGGCAGCCCTGGGCAAGGTGCGCCGTCGTGACCAGAGCACCATCAACGAAAACATCGCCACCGGTGAGATCGAAATCGTGGTGCAGGAGTTAAAGCTGCTGAATGAGTCCAAGCATCCACCGTTCCTGCCCGGCGAGGCCGGACCGGTGAATGAAGAGGTGCGTCTCAAATACCGCTACCTTGACTTGCGCCGTCCCGAGATGCAATTCAATCTCGAGTTGCGTCATAAAGTGTCTTTGGCAATTCGCCAGTATCTGGCCAGCAAAGGATTCTTCGATATCGAGACGCCCTTTATGACTCGCTCCACCCCCGAGGGCGCTCGCGATTACCTGGTGCCCAGCCGCGTGTATCCGGGGTCGTTTTATGCGCTGCCCCAATCTCCGCAGCTCTTTAAGCAGATTCTGATGATTTCGGGCTTCGACAGATATTTTCAGATCGTCCGTTGTTTTCGCGACGAGGATCTGCGCGCCGATCGCCAGCCGGAGTTTACGCAGATCGACCTGGAGATGAGCTTCCCCCAGCCCGACCGCGTCTTTGAGGTTGTGGAAGGCTTCCTGCAATCCGCATTTAAAGCTGCGGGACATGACTTGAAGACACCGTTTTTGCGGATGACCTATGACGACGCCATTCGCCAATACGGCATTGACAAGCCCGACATGCGCCTGCCTGCGATGACCGACATTCAAAAGGCGTTTTCTCCAGAGCAACTTGTGGAATTGCGGATCGACAGCACGATGCCAGCGGTGGCTATCCGCATACCTAATGTTGGGAAGTTATCGGACCGCGAGAAAAAGGAACTTCGCCCGCTCGGGGAAGAACTTGCCAAGAGAAACAAAGACTTCGCTGGCGTGCTTTACGATTTCGCTCAACTGGAAAAGAAATACCCGCAAATCGCGGCCAGGATTCGGGAGATGTGTGCCGCTGGTCCCGAAGACCTGATTGTCCCGGTAGTAACCATTGCGCCTTCCGAGGGAGCTCCGAAAATCTGGCCAGAACGAAACAAAAGAGCTCAGTACACCTCGGCCGGAGAGGCACGTCTCGAATTGGCGCGTAAGTATGCCGATCGTCACAAGGCCTTTGAGAGAACTGGAAACGTTGAGCACGATTTCCGCCTGCTCTGGGTGACGGATTTTCCCATGTTCGAATACGACGACAAGGAAGGGCGCTGGAATGCCGCCCATCATCCTTTCACTTCACCACATGAGGCCGATATGGACAAGCTGGAATCCGATCCCGGCGCGGTCCGCGCGTTGGCTTATGATATCGTGCTCAACGGTACCGAGCTGGGGTCGGGCTCTATCCGTATTCACCGCCAGGACATTCAGAAGATCATCTTCCGCGCACTAGGGATGACCGATGACGAAGCCCGCTCTCGCTTTGGCTTCTTCCTCGACGCGCTTGAGTATGGCACTCCACCCCATGGTGGAATCGCGCTGGGCCTTGATCGAATTGTGATGATCCTGGCCGGGGCCGACAGCTTGCGTGAGGTCATTCCATTTCCCAAGACTGCCAAGGCGGTGGACCTGATGGTGGATGCGCCCACGCCGGTCAGCGAGGCGCAACTACGTGATCTGGGGATCAAGATCAAGTAGCCATGAATCGTCTCTCGGTTGGGATCAGCTCTGTCTTTGCCGTGTTCTTGCTAATAGGAGCTGGGACGCAAAAGCCTCAATATGCTTTTGCAATCGCCGCCTTACTTATTTTTGGATTTCTTGCTATCGGGTTCTTACTATTTCCCAAACTCAAGGCAGTGTTACCCTTCAGTTTAGGGCCAATCAGCTCATCTGGCGACAAAGACAAAAAGGTGTTGGTGGCCGGCACAGAAATTCTGGCCAGTGATTTTCCGCAGCATTTCACCTGTGTCCTCCAGATCCGGTCATGGCTGCTGCTGATCACCTTGGCGGCGCTCTCCATCTCAGCGTTTTGCCTCCTGGTTTCTAATGGACCGCTCGCGGACCTGATTCAGCAGAGCGACGTCTCCAGCATTTATGGAGTTGCCTTCGCTATCCTGCTGGCTTTCTCAGTTTCCGCCAAGTGGTACTTAGAGCAATTCCTGCTCGCTAAGTCGGTCGTAACATTTGGTACCGTTACGGGCGTCAACGAGTTCAGTGGCGGCCGCGAGCTCCGCTATGAATTCAGAGATGCAACGGGCGGCTACTTTGGCGGAATGCAACTCGATCTTCTCTCACGCAAGGTGGACAACGTGGTATTCGTAATGTATGACCAGTCGAACCCCGACAAGAACTCATCCAGCCGTGGATTCATGTTTCGGAGCTTCAAAGTGTATCCGTCACGGCAGGTGGCCCAGGAGGACTAGTGCCGTTCAACGGCTCCCTTCAAGATCACCATGCTACCGGGGATTTCTGGTTTCATGCTGTCTTCCGCAGTGATGAAGATGTCGAAGTCTTTATAAGGCGTGGTTGCCTTGAGGCTACCTTCGAGATCTTCGTTGACGCGCAAAGCCCCCAGCAATTCCGCCTGTTTGCCACGCGGCTGGACCCAAACCAGATAGGTGGTTTTGGCTGGCGTCAACGACTGTGGCGTGGCCATATGTTTTACCTGGACCTCTATCTCAGTGTTGTTATTGCGGTCATTGTTGGTAATTACCTTCCCCATGGCTGCAGGCGTGGCCCCGGTATTGGCCAGCCGGTCCTCACGGCCCCAGGCGACGATGGTCAGCACAAAACTCAGGATTACCAACAGCGAGATATTGCATTTCCTCATACGCGTTCCCCCAAACTTCACTGGTTACTTATGATGAGGTTACGAACGAGGAATGTTGTCGAACTTGCGAGACCTTTGAAATAACTATCCTAAGTATTTCAAGAAATACTTTGGTGAAGCCTTTTCGAAGCTTGGAAATACTTTTTCCAGTTCTTTGTTGCCCAGGTGACCATAGACCGCTTCGCTGAGCACCTGGCGAAAGTCTGTGGTTACAGCCAAGTCACGGCCTTCATAGAGGTGTTCCTGCTGGAGTCCTGGCCAACGGCCGTACACCTTGCCACCCTTCACCGGGCCGCCGAGCACAAACATGACGTTGGCGTGGCCGTGGTCTGTGCCGCGATTGCCGTTTTCACGCGCTGTCCGTCCAAATTCCGACATGCTGACGATGACGGTATCTTCGCCAAGGTCGCCAAGGTCGATCCAGAAGGCTGCGATGGCTTGCGAAAACTCGCGGGTAAGATTGGCGATTTGTCCCTGGACGCTGCCCTCGTTCACATGATGGTCCCAGCCACCGATGTCGGCGAAGGCCACTTCCACGCCCAGATTGGCCTTGATGAGCTGGGCTACCTGACGCAGGCTATCGCCGAAACGTCCATTAGGATATTTGGCTCCAGGCCCGGGGACATACTTTTCGGGGTCGGCGGATTTGAGCATCTTGACCGCTTCAAAGGTCTCGTTGCCGGTACCGTGCAGCACTGTATCCACGGACTGCTCATACATGGCTTCAAAGCTGTTGCTGGCCACATTGCCGGCAGGGCCGCGTCCGCCCACGGCAAATTCCCGGATATTGCCCATGGCCACAGCCGGAGCTGATCCGGCCAGCGTGCGAGGCACCGCCCCGCCCATGGCGACCGCTCGGAAAGGCGATGGCTTGGCTTCACTGATGCCCACCAGGGCGCGGTTTAGCCAGCCGTCTTCCGTGGCTTTAAGACCGGGAGTGCCAGACTCCATGTAATCCTGCGCATCGAAGTGCGAGCGGGTATTATCGGGTGAACCGGCGGCATGAACGAGCGCCAGATGGCCTGAATCCCACAAGGGCTTAAACGCAGTCATGGAAGGATGCAGGCCAAAAAAACCATCGAGATCGATAGCGCCCTCGCTGCCCCGTGGACGAGGAATCGCGATGCTCGGGCGCATGGAGTAGTACGCCTGCTCGCCATGAGGGACAACGATATTGAGTCCATCAGCCGCTCCGCGCTGAAATAGCACCACCAGGCGCTTTTTTCCTGTGCCGCTGGTAGCGGTCTCCGCTGCATAGACCGCGCGGGTCAGAAAGCTGGGAATCACACTGGTTCCCACTACGGCCAGAGCGCCGCCCTTCAAAAATACTCTGCGAGTAATCGCCATAACCTTCTCCTTAACTGGCTTCCAGCCACTAGCTGCTGGCTCCTGGCTTCTAGCCAGAGTTGAATTGAGTCCCTCGGTTCCGCCTAGCGGCTAGTAGCCTGAAGCTCGTAGCCAGCACCTTGAGTTCGCTTCCAGCTACTACTGCCTTCTAGCCGGAGCTGAATTGAACGTCTTGGGTTCCGGCTAGCAGCTAGGAGCCAGAAGCTAGTAGCCGTCCCTGCTATCTCCTTTGAAATTCCGGTGACCCCATAATTAACCCGGCAATGGCTCCATAGTTGGGGCCGGGATCGGGATCATCCAGCTTTCTTTGCGTAACCTGCGGATCAGCCAGTTGCTTCTGGATGACAGCATGGGTCTGCCCGGACAAATCTCCACCCAGTATTTTTTGCTCCATTAGGGCCAAGGCAGAGCTGGTGTCCTGGGGAGTCGCGCCTTGCAGGATCGCCTGCGGATTGGACGTCACGCCCGGCAGACGGCCTGCCCCAAGCTGAAGCGCAAAATTCATGCGGTTGACCAGTGCCGAAGAATTCACCCAGGTTTCCGCTTTCATGGAATAGCCGGTCGGTGGCTGCATTCCGTAGAGGGGCATTCCCATGCGGTTCAGGTTCTGGACTAGAGGCAAAGCATTCTGAATCTCCACACTAGAGGCTCGCACCGCTGAAGCCACAAATTCCAGAGGGGTCTTAACCTTGGCGCGATAGGCGTCGGTGGCCCAGAATTCAGGGGAGCGGAACATGGTGCGCAGCACTTCGCGTATGTCGCCATCCTTGTTCATGAAGGTTTCCGCCATACGGTCAATCAGGCCCTGCGGCGGGTTGTCGGAGACAAAGCGCATCGCCAGCTTCTTGGAGATGAACTTGGCGGTCGAGGGATGGTGAGCCAGGATATCCAGCATCTCCATACCCTCAGATTCGCCCTTCTCTTTGATCTCATGATCCAGAATGTGCTTTTTGCCAGGCTCATGGGCGCGATCGTTGTAAGTAAAGTCCCCGCCGCGCTGCGGTTGCTGAATGCTCCAGCCGGTCAGCACCTTGGCCAGTTCGGTCACATCCTTTTGCGTGTAGCCACCGTCTACGCCCAGCGTGTGCAGTTCCATGATCTCTCGTGCATAATTCTCATTCAGGCCGCTCGGACGGTTCTTCTGGGCCTGCGCTTGCTGCTGGCCGTTTCCCTGGTTCTGGTTGCCATTGGGGAATCGAGGCCGGCCAAAACCTCCGCCAAATCCGCCGCGCTGGAACCCCGCTGGACGCCGCCTCTGCGGTCCATATTTAGCCAGATCGGAGTTGGGGCCGACGCTCTGCCAATTGTCGAGATAAAACAGCATAGCCGGACTCTTGGCCGTAGCCACCAGCAGGTCTTTAAACTTGCCCAACGCATGGGGCCGGATCACGTCGCGCTCATAAGCCGTGATCATGTAGCGATCCGGGCCTTTGCCGATAAACACATTGAAATGGTTGTACCAGAAGTCGCTCATCACCTCTTCGAGCTGGCGATCGCTGTAGACGGCGCGCAATAACTTAGCCTGGGCCAATTCACCGCCTACTACGGCTTGCGGATTCACGATGGCCTGGATGGTTTCGCGCTGCTGAGGGGTCATACCTTCGGTGAGCTGCATACCCTGGCCGCCCTTTAACGAACGTCCAAGCGCCAGACGCTCTTGCGGGCTCATTTTCAGAATGTTCTTGTAACGCTGGTCGGGTGGCATATCGAGCAATTGAACGGCGTCAACATCGGCGTACATCTGGGCTTCGAGCCGCTTTTGCCGTTGCTGCTTTTGCTCGGGGGTCGCCTGGTCGTCACCCTGATCATCCATCTTCATGTCGGGCATCTTCATGTCGGAGTTGGCATCTTCTTTTTTTTGCTGCTTATCCGCCTGCTGTTTTTGTTCATAAGCGGCAATGCGCGATTCGTAGATGGCGCGCTTCGCCGGATCAGAAGGCATAGACATGCGGCCATTCTCAACCGCTTTCAGCACCTGGGGAGGCGGGAAATTTTCCACCATGTCGCTGGTGCTCATCTTCAGGGTGCGGAAGGGGCTGAGACGGGCTTCGGTGGCGCTATCATCGATCTTCTCCGGATGGAGTTGCTCTTCGAACCATTTGTCGAGCCCGACGGACCGCACCTTATCGACATCTCCGGGTCGCGGACCGAAGGTAAAGCGGTTCAGCGCGTGCAAGATTCGCTTGTCATCGTCCATTTGCGTTGCGCCATTGGTAGCGGCAAGCTTCTTGGACTTGTTTTTGTCAGCCGCCAGCAACGCGACTGTCGAAATCAAAGCGGCAAAGGTGAGCAGGATAAACAACTTGCGTGTTGGGCGCATAGCAATTCCAGGCATCCTCATGTCTGAGAAATATTAACCCTGATCGGCAGGAAAGTTGTCGAATTTCATGCGCCACTGGGGAGTTACGAAAGGTAGCTTCGGCCCCGATTGACACGGCGATTCAGCTCTGAAGCCAGGTGATCGATGTCCAGAGGCGAGAGATTACAAGCCATGTCCGCGCCGAGAAAGGGGTTTTTGGGCCGGTTTTCCTGGGTGGCCCAGGGACGCGGCGGGGCCATAAAGTCCACCGCCTCGCGGCGAAGTTGCACCAGGAGCGCAAGCACGATTTCAGCATCCAGCTTGTCGGGCGCCAGCCTGCTGATCTGGGAGGCTGCCTCTCCCAGGGAATGCCTGGTCCGATACGGACGGTCGCTGAGCATCGCGTCAAAAGTGTCGGCCACGGCCACGATCTTTACCGGCAAGGAGACTTCATCACTGCGAAGATGGTCAGGATAGCCGGAACCATCGGCGCGTTCGTGATGCGACCGGACTACCTCTGGGATGTGAGGCCAGGGGAACTGCACGGTGGAGACGATCTGATGACCAATGACAGTGTGGTCGATCATCTCCTTGTATTCGAGAGGCTCCAGCGCCGTGGGCTTGCCAAAAAGATACTTGTCCACATTTACCTTGCCGATGTCGTGGAGATAGCCCGCAGAACGTAGCTCAGTCACCTCCGTGGTGGGGACTCCTATGGCTTCTGCAATGACGGCGGCATAGCGACCCACGCGAAGAGAATGTCCGCGCATGTGCACATGTTTTGCGTCAATGGTGGCTGCAAAGGCCTCCAGGGCTTCTTCCCAAAACGAGTGGACGGAAGCAATCAAGCGCAGGTTCTCGGCGGTGCGCTCCTGCAACGACATCATGAGCTGATGATTGTGGATGGCAAGAGCTATCAAGGGCGCGAGCTCCCCAATCAATTTCAGCAACTCTGAAGAATAGCCTGCGCCTTCGTCTCTTTCGCCCAGCATCAGCGCACCTACCAGCTTTCCCCGGACCCGCAGCGGAACCATGTAGCGGAACCACACGGCGGAAAAGTTTCCAGTTGAACTCAGGAAGGTCTCGGAACGCTCCTCGCATAGCCTCTGGGGGCCGGATGCGTGACTGAGGGCATGAACATGTTTCGGCAGCAGCGGAAAGACCGCGATCTTCGGAAACAAGGCAAAGCCCGACGAAGCAATGGAACTGAGCATCGCCGGCTTCTCCTGGAAACGAAACAAGGCCGCCGAGTTGATTCGGCCCGCGGACATGACCAACTCCAGGGCAGCGATGGCCGTCTGTTGGAGATCACGCTCGCCAGTCAGCACCGGCCCCAGATCGGCAAGTACCTGAGAAGCGAGCAAAGGAGGAGTTTTGAGTGAGCCGGTCACAAGAGACGCGAACCCCAAAGCCAAATCAGGGTAACAGCCGTTTTCAAAATGAAAAAGACCGGGTGCTCGGATGATTAATACTTAACAAGCTGCTGGCTTTTAGTTCTTAGCCTTTAGCCCTTAGTTCTTAGCCACGAATTTGCACGAATTAACACGAATCTAAACAATGCAAGTTCATGATCGAACCCGAGGCCAAGAATATTCTTCCGATTCTTCCTGTTTACTCCTTTCAAATTCCTGATTCGTGTTCATTCGCGTTTATTCGTGGCCAAAAGTCCTGCTCTTTGCGGCCTTTGCGCCCTTTGCGGTGAAATCCTAATCAACTCACTCGACCGAGAATTTTGTTGTGGGTGCGATTGTCTGTTTGGAGACCATATCGTTGATCTTGATGGTGACCTCGTAAATACCTGGGTTGAGCTGGTTTGGGGGCAGGCTTTTTTGCAAGGTCATATAGTTGCCCCGATTAGCCATGTGGTCTGTGGTTTCGGTTACATACATTACCGGCTTATTCGTTACCACATCACGAATCTCATACACGACCGTGGCCGAGGGCTTTTTGGTTTGTTCGTCCAAGGCAAGGTTGTAGACCTGCATCCACAAATTGACCTTCTGGTTGCGCTTAAACGTGGCTGGC
>DASZEU010000639.1:0-8526 GCA_035940535.1 Candidatus Angelobacter sp. | reverse complement strand
GCCCAACAGGCGGTCGTGCAATGCGCATGATAACTCCAGAGCTGCTAGCGGCTATAATTTTAGATGATTATTCTGCCAAATACGATGCGTTTCTACCAAATGTTAATAAGTCTTTACAGAGACGGCCAGCGAAGCCAAAATCTCCCTCGACGCTCGCCAGGCAGGCTCTTCCGCATCGGCTGTGTCCTGGAGAGACTCGCTAACCCGGGCAAGGCCGGCAATCATCTTTTGCCGAACTTCGCCCTCAGGAATGATCGCTCTCAATTCCCGTAACACATTCTCCGCAGTAAAGTTGTGCTGGATCAATTCTGTGACAATCTTCTTGCCAGCAATCAAGTTGGGCATGGCAAAAGTATCGAGCTTCACCAGCCATCTGCCGGTAAGCCAGGTAAGGGGCGCAACCCGGTAAACCACCACAAACGGAGTTCCAGCCAGCGCGGCCTCGACCGTTGCCGTGCCGCTGGCCACCACTGCTGCCCGTGCGTATTGGAGCGTGATGCGGGAATTATCGGTAAATTTCACCGGGAGGCTCGTGCCTAGATCGGTTATTTCCTGGCGCAGCCATTCCTGATTGATGGTCGACGCCACCGGCAGCACATATTCATATTCATCTCCCAATTCGTGTGCAGCCTGCACCATGTCCGCAACGTTCATTCTTACTTCTTTGCGGCGGCTACCGGGGAGCAGAGCAATCCACTGTTTCGCAGGGTCAAGCTGCCATTGCTGAGCAAACTCCGCACGCGAGATTTGCGGTACCGGCGTGTAAGCCAGCGGATGACCAACATAAGAAACATCGACTCCATGCTTGCGGTAGAACTCGCGCTCGAAAGGGAAGATCACAATCATCTTCCGCACATACTTCCTGATCTGCTTGACCCGGCCCGAGCGCCACGCCCACACCTGTGGGCTCACAAAATAAAAAACTGGGATGTTCAGTTTGTGCAGGGCCTTTGCCAGGCGCAGGTTAAAATCCGGAAAATCAATTAAGACCGCAGCCGACGGCCGGCGACGCGCTGCTTCCGCCACGATTCCGCGAAATTGGCGATGGATGCCGGGCAGATGGGTGAGAACTTCAGCCAGCCCTACGACCGCAACGTCCTTGGCGTTTACCAGCAGCTCGCATCCGGCAGCTTGCATTTTCTCGCCACCCATGCCAAAGAAATCTGCTGAGGAAACAAGCTGCTTCAATGCACCGATAAGCTGAGCGCCATAAGTGTCGCCGGAGGCCTCGCCTGCGGAAAGTAAGAAAGCAATTGCGCGACCTTCTTGGGGATCGATGCGATTTCTCCGGTTCTGAAAATTTGTAATTTCAAATTTATAATTTCTAATTTGTACCAGGACAAGTTTTTGAATTTTCCCAGTTGAAATTCCTGTGTCTTCCCTTTTTGAACTTAGAAATTTAAAAACTGGAAATTACAAATGATTTCAAATTTTAAGTTCTTCATTCAGCTCTTGCTCTTGATACTGGAGTTGATAAAGTTTCCAGTAGATTCCGCGTTTGGCCAGCAAGGCTTGGTGGTTGCCGATCTCCCGCACCTGGCCTTTGTGCATCACGATGATCTTGTCGGCCCTCTGAATGGTGGAAAGCCGGTGGGCGATGATCACCGAGGTGCGGCCCTCCACCAAGTGAGTGAGGGCATCCCGCACGCGCAGTTCAGTTTCGGTGTCCACGCTGGAAGTGGCTTCATCCAGCACCAGGATTTTAGGATCATGGGCCAGAGCCCGGGCAAACGAGATGAGCTGCTTCTGACCGGTACTGAGTGTGCTGCCGCGCTCCAGCACCGGCTCGCGAAACCCTTGGGGCAGTCCGCGAACGAAATCCGCCACGTTCACGCTTTCGGCAGCGGCCTCGACTTGCTCATCGGTGATCCAGCTTGAGCCTAAGCGGATGTTGTTTTCAATGGTGCCGCTGAAGAGAAATGGGTCCTGCAAAACCACACCAAAGCGGCGGCGCAATTCGGCCAAATCCATCTCGCGAATGTCTACGCCATCGATTCGTATCGCGCCCTTTTGGATGTCATAAAAGCGCATCAGCAGAGAGATGATGGTAGTTTTTCCGGCGCCGGTGTGGCCCACAATGGCAACCGTCTCTCCTGGCTCAATCACAAATGAAACGTCTCGGAGTATCCAGTCGTAGCCGGAGAAATCGCCATTGCTCTCTGCGAGATCGCCATTTTCAGAAGCATGGACAGCCACGGGTTGAGCTTTATCGCTGTCTTCTGAGTCCAGCTTGCGATAGGCAAACCATACATGATCAAACTCCACTCGTCCTTTGCCCACAGCTTGAACCGGATGAGCGGGAGAAACGACCTCTGCGGGAGTGTCGAGCAATTTGAAGATGCGCTCGGCCGAGGCCATTGCAGACTGCAAGATGTTGTACTTATCGCTCAGGTCCATGATCGGGCGAAAGAAACGCTGCGCATATTGCATAAACGCGATCAGGATGCCCAGCGTGACCGTGCCCCATACGACCCGCAATCCGCCAAACCAAAAGACCGCGGCGATGGCGATGGTGGAGAGTATTTCCACGACCGGATAATAAAATGCATGGGCCAGGATGGCGTCTTTCCAGGCATCCATGTTCTGCGAATTGACGTTTTCGAAGCTCTTATAGGCGCGTTTCTCGCGATTGAAGAGTTGGAGCACGACAATGCCGGTCACATGCTCCTGCAAAAACGAATTGATTCGGGCAATAGCCACGCGCACACGGCGATAGGAGTCACGCACCACCTTGCGAAAGATCATAGTGGCCCAGAAGATAATCGGAAGCACGGCAAAAGAAATCAGCGCCAGCCACCACTTCATGCGCAGCATGATGATGATGATTCCGGCCAGGACGAATATGTCCTCAAAGATGGCAACCACGCCCGCAGTGAACATCTCGTTGAGCGCATCCACGTCACTGGTGACGCGCGTGACCAAGCGGCCCACAGGATTCTTGTCGAAGAATCCAATATGCATGTGCTGTAGATGGCGGAAGATCTGCTTGCGCAGGTCAAACATGACCTTCTGACCTGTCCATTGCATCATGTAGGTCTGCAGAAACTCCATCACAAAGCTGATGAGCAGCGCTCCCACATAGAGCAGGGCGAGCTGGCTAATTCCGGTCCAGGCGTTAGGGCTTAGCCAAGAGTCCAGGAAGCCCTGGGAGTTTGGGCCGGAGGAAAGATATTTATCGATCGCGACCTTAGTCAGGAACGGCCCCATCACGTCCGCAGCCGCCTTAAGGATGATGGCCACAAAGGTCACTGCCACCTGCCACTTATAGGGACGAAGATAGGCAATCAGCCGCCGCATCAGCCGACCGTCATAAGCTTTGCCAAGTACCTCTTCTTCCTGCATTCGAATGTCCCAAAATAACTATTGTATAGGGAAGATGGCTGCTGAATCGTCTTCGCCAGAGTTGCGCTCAAAATATCGCGCAATGGTGAGGAGGAAAGTTTCATTCATGCACGAGTTCAGGATATTTTTCTCGAATCCAGCGATCCACTTGGAATCGAAGCGTCATCGCAAGGGCTTGCATCTCCTCGGCTTCTTTCTCGGAAATGGTGCCGCCCAGTTCGTAACTCAGGAGATTTCGCTTCTTCCGGAATGCGTCAAATTTACGAATGATCTTGGTATCCGCCTCGATGGTGAACTCAAGTGATTCGATGACACGGTAATGGTGAGCTTCGCGGGCTGCGCGATGTCCAGATGCGGCGAGCGCTGCGGAGGCAGCCTGGAGAGCTGCGTTGTAGGCGATTGCAAACTTCCAGTCTGTGTCGAGTTCCTTTACTTGGCTGGTTCGGAGGTCCCGGTCGACAAGGTTCAGCAGATTACGAATTTCCTCTGCGCTGCTCCTGTGCTCGGTGAGCCATCCGTTTACCACCCAATCGCGCAAGCTCAATTTCGTCTCCGATCAAGAATATTTTTGGCCCTCGAACCACTGCCGTCAAGAAGTGATGCCCAGACCGAAGCTTCGATTGGAATTCTGACGGAGAATATACCGTAGGATTTATCTCTCGCGCTAACTTTTGTTGTGCGCCGCTGAGTGCGGAAACAATCCCATCGAATTCCACTTTCCCGACAATGGCTATATCCACATCACTTTCAGATCGCTCCTCTCCCTTAGCGAATGAACCATAGATGAATGCCATGCGAATCTTTTTCGCTAGAGGGATGAGTGCGGTGTGCAGCACCTCCGCCAATCCCGCTGTTTTGGTCATTAAGCCTTTGAGTTCAGCAAAAATGGGACTCTGCTGATTGGCCTGAAAATAAACCTGGTGTCCACGAATCGTCCGCCGCAGGATGCCTGCATCGGAGAGCCGCTGCAGCTCGCGCTGAACAGCTCCCAATCCTAGACCGGCCGTTCGCGCAATCTCCCGCAGATAATAGCTCTCTTCTGGGTGACCGAATAGCAAGGCCAGTACGCCACGACGGGCTGCTCCGAAGAGAGCTGCGGTTAGGCTCGAAGAAAGTGTACTCATTTTAGATACAATCGTATTAAAAATGAGTACAGCCTGTCAAACGAGATTTGTAATTGTTAGAGCGACTCACCTGCTCAGATCAATACAACAGGGCCACGTTCACGCTCTTTTTCTGGGAGTAGCCCAAGAACAGCCCGGTCCCTCGTAACAAATTTGCCTTTCATGTGCATTGCCAGCCCAAGCAAGTATGCATCGGTAATCTGACGGTGTCCTATCAATCGCGCTCGAAATGGGCTGATGGCTTCGGCAAAGCTGATCTCGTCTTTCCAAAATTGGTGGGCTGTGTGAAGCAAGGTAGTGCTAAGTGCATTGGCTGCTTCGATGGGAGACACTGCTTCAGGAGAAAATGCTGGATTCGTAAGAATTCTCACGAGGCCGGCTTGGGTGAAAGGGCAGGTCGCCCAACCTGTGTTTGAATATCGTGAAAACCACTGCCGTGCCTTCAAATGTCCTTCATGAGCAGGCCACATTAAAGCAACGAGGACGTTAACATCCAGCAAGAAGGCCATTATCTATTCCGTGTCTTCCAGCAGTTCCTTGACTTTCTTGCTGGTCACAACGGGGGAATCCGCAGGTAAATCAAACACACATACTCCGTCAACGAGGCGTGTTGGGCGCGGCAGAGTATAGCCGCGACGGGCTAATTCCGATACGGCTTTCCCCAGCCCAATCGAACGGCTCTCAGCGTAGGTCTTCGCGGCCTGAAAAACATCATCATCTAAGGTAAGTGTTGTCCTCATGTCATGATGATGACATAATAGTAGAAATGATGTCAATGTCCACGAACTAGCATCAATGCGTTTGATGATGCAAAAAATGTCCAACCAGCATCACGCCCGCCGCAACACCAACGCCGAATTCTTCGATCCAAACGCGATGCAGTTGCAAACTGCGTGCTCAATCGCAACTCTTCTTCCGGGCTGGGGAACATAATCCAGGTCGCAGTCGGGATCGGGCTTCTCCAGATTGATGGTAGGAGGCAGCAGCCCATGCTCCATGGCAACCAGCGTAGCGGCCACTCCAGCGGCGCCGCATGCACCTTGAGGGTGGCCGATCTGCGATTTTAAAGACGACATGGGAACCTGGTAGGCGTGGTCTCCCAGAGCCAGTTTGAGCGCACGTGTCTCGATGCGGTCATTGAGTTGGGTGGAGGTGCCGTGCAGGTTCACATACTGTACATCCTGGGCACCGATACCTGCCTCTCGCATAGCCAGTTGGATGGCGCGGGCCGGCTCCTCGCCGCACTCTTCCAAGCGGACGCGGTGAAATGCCTCGCACGTCGAACCGTAACCCACAATCTCGGCGAGGATATGCGCTCCGCGGGCACGCGCATGTTCATACTCTTCGACCATAAAGACCCATGCGCCTTCGGCCACCACAAAGCCGTCGCGGTCCAAATTGAAAGGACGAGACCCTCGCTCGGGCGCGTGGTTCCAGGAGTCGGTCATGATCCGCATGAGCGTAAAGCCCTTCATGATTCCGAAGGCCAGAGGAGCATCCACTCCGCCTGCCAGCATCATGGGGTGGACTCCAAGTTGGATCTGGCGCAGAGCATAAGCGAGGCCGTCTGTAGACGAAGTGCAGCCTGTGGTAATTACGTGGCTCATCCCGCGAAAACCGAAGCGCATGTTGATTTCGCTGGAAAAAGTTCCCATCGTTCCGCTGGGAATACTGAACAGGCTGACCTGCTTGATCTTGCCGGTGTAATAAAGATGGTATTGCAGCTCAGAAAAATCCTGGGCGCCGCCTCCCGATCCCATCACCACACCGATCTCGCGCTTTTCTTCCAGCGAGAGTTTTTCGGGATCGATGCCGGCATCCTTCAACGCCTCTGTGGCAGCGGCAATGGCCAGCGGGACCACGCGCGAGACGTGCTTGCGCTCGTGGTCCGAAATCCATTCTTCCTCGTTGAAATCGCGGATCTCACCAGCGATCTTCACCGGCAGGTCGGAGGTGTCAAAGCGGGTAATCTGCTTAACGCCGCTAACGCCCGCGAGGATTGCGCGGCAAAATGCCATTTTGCCAATGCCATTCGGGCTGACCACGCCCATGCCTGTAATCACCGCGCGTTTGAGCATATAACGATTCTATAATCTGATTTGGACAACCTGCCTTCGATCACACGACCTATGTCATTGGGCATCTACATTTCGGTCCCGTTTTGCCGCTCTAAATGCTCGTATTGCAACTTTGCTTCGGGAGTTTTCTCCGCCGCGCAGATGGGGCGTTATGTTGACCGGCTTTGTGCTGATATTGTCTCCTGCCGTCCATTGGTTGCCCAGCTTGGGTGCCGTGTTCCTGGCCCTGTTGATTCCATCTATCTTGGCGGAGGCACTCCCAGCCTGCTCCCAGAAGTTGAACTGAAAAAGCTGTTTTCCGCCATCGCAGGCGAGTTCGATCTGGCTCCCGAAGCCGAAATTACCGTCGAGTGCGCGCCTGCCACTCTAACAGAACCCGTGTTGAATGCGTTAGTCGCATGCGGCGTCAATCGCGTCAGCCTGGGTGTGCAGTCGTTTGTCGATCAGGAGGCTGCCTCAGTTGCGCGCCTGCATACCAGGGAGAAAGTACTAAGTGATATTGAGCGTCTGCGCCATTACGGTATCAGCGACATCAACGTTGACCTGATTGCCGGCCTACCTCACCAAACACGCGAGAGCTGGATTTATTCCGTGGATCAGGCCACTGCGCCATCACTAGGCGTTCCGCATGTGAGCGTCTACATGCTTGAGGTCGATGACGATTCGCGCTTAGGCCGGGAGTTGATTGCCGGCGGTAACCGCTATCACGCTCACTTTGTGCCGGATGAAGATACCACCGCAGAATTTTACGAGACGGCCCAGGCCCATCTTGCTGCCAATGGAATTGACCAATACGAAATATCGAACTTTTCTCGTCCAGGCTTTGAGTCCCAGCATAACTTAAAGTACTGGACCCGACAGCCCTACTTTGGTTTTGGAGTGGATGCTCATTCCATGCTGCCCTCCTCGGAAAGCCTGGCCGCAAAAGGTATCATGAGTGTGCGCCTGGCCACCACCGACTCGTTTACGGATTTTTTCAACGGCGCTCAAGTCAACGCGCTGGAGATCCCGGTGGATCAAGCCCTGGAAGAAAACTTCTTTTTGGGCCTGCGCTTGAACCGGGGAATCAATTTGAGCGAACTAAGTCAGGAATTTGGATTCCGGTTCAAAAAATATGCGCCGGTGATCGCCGAACTGGTAAACGATGGAATGCTCACAAAAAGTGGCGACATTCTCCAGTTGACGGCGCGAGGGCGTTTGCTCTCCAATGAGGTCTTTGAAAAATTTATCCGTGTGCCAGAAGCTGTTGCCGCTGATTTCGCAGATTGAGCGCGAGATAAAAAAATTATGGAAGTCAAAACAGCAAATCCCGCAAAGCCACAGCCGGAACAAAAGAAGACCGGCACCGTCGATCTACGCAGTGATACGGTAACCAAGCCTACGCCGGAGATGCGCCGCGCCATGGCAGAAGCCGAAGTGGGCGACGATGTTTACGGCGAAGATCCAACCGTCAATCGCCTGGAAGAACTGGCCGCTCGCATTTTCCAAAAAGAGGCAGCTATTTTTGTGCCTACCGGCACCATGGGCAACCAGATCGCCATCAAGGTCCATACTCATCACGGCCAGGAGATCATCTGCGAGGAACGGGCTCACCTCTGCCATCTGGAGATGGCAACCGTCGCGGCATTTTCCGGCTGTTTGCCGCGAACCATCCATTGCGAAGACGGCGTGCTGACCTGGGCGGAAGTGAAGAGGCGCATCGCACCCAACCTTTATTACCGGGCGCAAACCGGCCTGGTTTCGCTCGAGAACAGCAACAGCCTGGCTGGAGGCACGGTGTATCCTCAGGCCATTGCCGATGAAATCTGTGACGGCGCCCATGAGGCCGGCTTGCCAGTGCATCTCGATGGGGCGCGCATCTTCAATGCCGCCACAGCGCTGGGCAAACCAGTGGCTGAGATTGCCCGCAAGTTTGACTCAGTAATGTTTTGCCTTTCCAAGGGGCTGGCCGCCCCGGTGGGGTCCATGCTAGTGGGCAGCAA
>DASZEU010000638.1:0-7671 GCA_035940535.1 Candidatus Angelobacter sp. | reverse complement strand
TGAGCCTGCAAGACCTGAACCAAGTCGTCGCTCTGGGTTCAAACAACAAGATCGTGGAAACCTTCAGGTTGGCTGGCTCCCAGCCTACGGGCCTGGCTTTAGATGAAGGCCGCCGCCATCTCTATGTGGCTGTTCGCTATGCGGTGCTCGTCCTGAATGCCGACAATGGCTCCGAACTGGCGCGCATCGCGGCTCCTGGGGGAACTGACACCTTGATTCTGGATTCAAAAGACAGATTGCTTTATGCCGCTGGCGGCGATGGCTCAGTGCTGGCGATCGATCTGGCGCGCAATACGATAGATCATGAATTACCCACGGATGTGAAGGGCTTCAGTATTGCTTACGATCCCAACCACAAGATGCTGTTCTTTCCTGGAGGACGCGAAGGCCGGTCGAAGCTGGTAATTCTACGTCCCGTGGGCCTCGTTGAGCAGAATGCCCCTCAAACCGCCGGGAATCCAGTCGCGGTTGGGCAGACCGCCATGAAAAAATAGACTTCTCGCCCCTGTAGACGCAGAGTAGGCGCAGGCGAGCTTGGTTCCCAGGCTCGCCTGATTTTTTGATTAAGCGGCAGGTATCTTTTTCTTGTCTCCGCTCCGGCTCAGATCTTGCCCTTTCTGCTCCGTCCCAGAATGCAAATGCAGGGCGTCGGTTCCAGGATCTTGGCCTTCCGGCTTGCCCGTTTCAGGGTTGGTAATGTAGAGCAGGTCAACTAGATCGCTGGCGTGCTCTTCTTCGTCTTTCAAGAGCTGCTCAATCATCACGCGCGTCGTCGGGTCGTCGTTGCCAAAATAACGGATCATGTCCTGGTAAAGCTCAATCACCATCCGCTCGGCAATCAGGTCTTCGCGGATCATGTCCGCTAGGCTCTCGCCCTCCACATAGTGCGAGACCGAGCGCTGCACCAGGTTCTTGGGATTGAAATCGGGTTTGCCGCCCAGTTGCTGGATCCGCTCGGCCACCATATCGGCATGCTGACGCTCGTCGTCGGCATGTTCTTTGAACTCATCGGCAGCGGCCCTTCCGTGGACGCCGGTGGCCATAAAATAATGATGCATGTAGCGCAGCACGCAGACGATCTCCGTGGCCAGCGCTTCGTTCAGAATCTCGATGGTCTTTTCGACATCGCCTTTGTAGCTCTGGGTTACAGCGCCGTCCTCCATTTTTTCAAGGGCGCGGCGGCGAAGGTCTTCAACGTCTTTCACGAATTGTGGCATAGCTCTCCTTACAGACAGAAAAATGAGTGCCCTCTGTAAGATTGTTGGCTGGGGTGGGGAAGATGTCCCGCAGCGTTGCGGATCCAACAACCAAAGCTGATCACAGAGGTCACGAAGGAAACACGAAAGGGGAACCAGTTCCTTTTGGGACGCCAAGAATCTTCGAGGCGCTCACTTTAGACGACCTCGGCCTACCCACCCTTCGCAAAGAGCGCGAAGGATGGGGCGCCCAGCTCTGATAGATACAATCGTCACTCGAAATGATCCTTCCCTCATTTGACCTTCAGGCAACTTCACGGCATAATAGACATTCGAACGAACGTTCGGTCAGCTCTCGTTATGGCCCTAGCTACCCCCGATATCCGATCCGTCGGTTTGCCCTTGAATGGACGCAAGGCCAAGCCCGATCTGCCGGAGAAAGATTTTGACCGGCGCATGGCGATGGTTCTGGAACATGCCAGCCGTATCTTCTGCGAAAAAGGATATGAAGGGGCCTCGATGCGCGATCTTTCGCGGGCCAGCGGCATGTCGCTGGCTGGGCTTTACCATTACTTCGAATCCAAAGAAGAGCTGCTCTACCTGATTCAGAAACACACGTTTACCACCATTGTGGAAAGGTTGCGAGAACGGCTTGAGGGCTGTAGCGACCCCGAGGAGCGCATCCGCACCTTCATCCACAATCACCTTGAATACTCCCTGGCCAACAAAGAAGCCATGAAGGTGCTCACTCATGAGGATGACACCTTAAAAAACGAGCGGGGCGCGGAAATTGCGGCCATCAAGCGTGAATACTACCGGATCTGTCTTGATCTGCTGGAGGACCTGCGCCGCTCCCAAGGACTACAATTCTCAGGACGCCTCGCCGTGCTCAGCCTGTTCGGCATGGTCAATTGGATTTATACCTGGCACAATCCGCGCATTGATCCCCATGCCGTTGCGATGGCCGCACAGATGGGCGATTTTTTTCTGCATGGCGTGCTGTATGCCGCTAAACCAAAACGGAAGGCCTCAAAAGCAAGAGCCTGACCGGCCTCAAAAAGATTCAGAAGATTTCTAAAGATTCAAAGGAGCTTTGAACAATGGCCACAACCACAGCAACTGAAACCAGGACCCTGGTGAACTATCGCGTAGAAGACGGAATTGCGGTGATCGAACTCAACGATCCGCCGGCGAATACCTACACTTATGAGATGAACCGGCAATTGGATGAATGCATCCTTAACGCCCGCATGGATAACGATGTGTATGTAATAGTGCTCACCGGCTCCGGTGATAAATTCTTCTCCGCCGGCGCCAACATCAAGATGCTCTCTTCCGTGGACCCCACCTTTAAGTATTACTTCTGCCTGCACGCCAATGAGACCCTGTTGCGCCTGGAGCACACTCCCAAGCTGGTGATCGCCGCGATTAACGGCCACTGCGTGGGCGGCGGCCTGGAAATTGCCATGGCCTGCGACCTACGCATCGCCCGCCGCGACTCCGGCAAGATCGGCCTGCCGGAGATCAACCTGGGCGTGTTACCCGGCACCGGCGGCACTCAGCGCCTCAGCCGTATGGTGGGCAAGAGCAAGGCCATTGAACTGATGGTGACCGGCAATACTTTCACCTTTGAAGAAGCCAAGGAGATGGGCATCATCAACGACATCTACGAGCGCGAGAATTTCAAAGAAAACGTAATGGAATATGCGCGCCAGTTTACGCCGCCCAACAAGGCCGCCAAAGCAGTCGGAAACATCAAACGTTCGGTGCAGACCGGTTGGGAGATTCCGATGGAATCAGCATTGGCAGTAGAGCGCGAACTTCAGCAGCGGCTGTTTGCCAGTGAAGACGCCAAAGAAGGTCTAGCCGCTTACGTCGAAAAGCGCCCGGCAACTTTCAGGGCAAAGTGACTTCTGCGGGTGAAACCCGCAGAAGTCATCCTGAGCGAAGCGAAGGATCACAGGGTGAAGCCCGCAGAAGTCATCCTGAGCGGAAGCGAAGGATCAGGGTGAGCCCGCAATGGTCATCCTGAGCGAAGCGAAGGATCACAGGATGAAGCCCGCAGAAGTCATCCAAGCGAAGGATCTCTCAACCGATACATTGATTAGGCGCGCAGAAAAACGCGCCTCAAGCTAGTAGCCAGAAGCTAGCAGCTAGGAGCTATTCATGATCGCCGCAACAAAAGCAAAAGTTTCCTCCGGCAGACTGCTCATCAATGGGCAGTGGCTGGAAGGCTCTGGTAAAGCATTTGACACAGTTAACCCCGCAACGGGAGAGGTCCTGACCCAGGTCTCTGAGGCTTCCGCCAGCGATGTCGATCAGGCGGTCGCCGCCGCTCGTAAAGCCTTTGACGAAGTTGGTGGCCCGTGGCGCAAGATGTCGGCTAGTGAGCGCGGCAAAGTCTTATGGCGCATCGCCGACCTGGTTGAAAAGAATATTGATGAGTTGGCCGAACTGGAGACTCTCGATAACGGCAAGCCCATCTTTGAATCCCGCTACGTGGATATGCCGATGGTGGCCGACGTCTTCCGCTATTTTGCCGGATGGGCCACCAAGATCCACGGCGAAACTGTAAACACCTTCAGCAACGCTTTCACCTACACCTTGCGCGAACCGGTGGGTGTGGTGGGAGCCATCATTGCGTGGAACTTCCCGCTGCTGCTGGCCAGTTGGAAGCTGGGGCCGGCGCTGGCTTGCGGCAACACCGTCGTCTTGAAGCCAGCCGAGCAGACGCCTCTGAGCGCTCTCCGCTTCGGCGAGTTGGCGCTGGAGGCTGGACTGCCTGCTGGAGTCCTGAACATTGTTACCGGCGGCCCCGAAACCGGGGCGGCGCTGGTGAAGCATCCGGGCGTGGACAAGATCGCGTTTACCGGCTCCACCGTTGTCGGCAAAGAGATCATGCGCAATTCCGCCGATACTCTCAAGCGTGTGACCCTGGAGTTGGGCGGCAAGTCGCCTAACATTGTCTTTGCAGACTCCTCCATGGATGCAGCGGTGAAGGGTGCGCTCAATGGCATCTTTTACGGCAAAGGCGAGGTTTGCTGCGCCGGCTCCCGGCTCTTCGTGGAAAAGAAAGTGGAAGACGAGTTTCTGGGCAAATTGGTGGAATACAGCAAGAAGATCAAGCTGGGCGATCCACTCGATCCCAAAACGCGCCTGGGAGCGCTGGTGAGCGAGAAGCAGATGAACACGGTGCTTGGCTACATCCAGGACGGAAAGAACGAAGGCGCAAAGGTCTTGACCGGTGGCAGCCGTGCTTCCGTCAACGGCGACCACGGATACTTCGTTGAGCCGACCATCTTCTGCGGCGTCAAGAACGACATGAAGATTGCCCAGGAAGAGATATTCGGCCCGGTGCTCGCAACCCTGGCCTTTAACGACATTGAAGAAGTTGCCGAGCAGGCCAACAAAAATGTCTATGGCTTGGCCTCCGCCATCTGGACCAATGATCTCAAAAAGGCCCACCAACTTTCACGGCGTTTGAAAGCGGGCACGGTCTGGATCAACACCTACGGCCTGATGGATGCTGCCCTGCCGTTTGGCGGCTTCAAACAATCAGGCTTCGGACGTGAACTCGGTATGCACGCCATTGAACACTACACCGAGTTGAAGACAGTGTGGATGAATTTGTGAGAAAACAGCTCCTGGCTTCTAGCTGCTAGCTACTAGCCAGAGAAGCTTCTGTCGTAGAAGCGACAGCTTCGCAACAACGTTTGGTGCTCTAGCGTTGATGCTTTACGGTCGGTGCTCTAAGAGATGAGTTTGTATCAGGGCACGGCTAGCCGTGCCGCAAGACGAAAAGATTCATGCAATAGATAGCAAAGAAGGTTTTTTAAGCCAGAAGCTAGCAGCTAGGAGCCAGGAGCTAAAATGTCAGGAAAAGTAATGAAGATCGGGACCTTCAGTGATTGGGTAGGACTGTTCAAAGAGTGGCGCGAAGAAATTGGTGTGAACCATGAAGACTTTAAAGCCTTCCAGTTCGAAACCATCTATGGCGCCATCGAGACTGACGAAATATCTTTTGGATATTACAAAGGCCGTCCGAAGTGGGAGAACCTTCGCCAGATCCCTACACAGAACATGCGTGATGCTCTGATGAACCTGATCGTCTACCAGGGCGACACCGAGTTCGCCAGCGTGGAGCAGCAGCGCTACTTGTTTGAAACGGCCCCTACCGACTGGGACCGCTCGGCGCTGACCCGCGTAATGATCGAAGAGATGCGCCACGGCTGGCAGATGTGCGCCCTGCTGATTGAGCATTTTGGAACCACCGGCAAGGTGGAGGCGCAAAAGATGCTGGAACGCAAGGCTTACGAGAATAAGCGTCTGCTCGGCTCGTTCAATGAGGAGTGCGACAACTGGCTCGACTTTTTTGCCTTTACCGACTTTGTGGACCGCGACGGTAAATTCCAGCTTCAGATGCTGAAGTATTCGGCTTTCGCTCCGCTGGGCCGCTCCATGAGCTACATGCTGAAAGAAGAGGCCTTCCACATGGGCACTGGCAACACCGGGCTGGCGCGCATCGCTGAGGCCGGTATTGTCCCCGGATGGCTCATGCAGAAGTATCTAAATAAGTGGATATCCAGCGCTTACGACCTCTTTGGCACCGACCACTCCTCTTCGGCACATTGGGCTTATGTATGGGGCCTCAAGGGACGTTACGATGAACTCAAGAACACAACCGATCCCGATCTCGATGATCTGAATGATTACAACCGCCATCTTTATCGCGATGAGTGCGTGCAACTGGTGCGCCGCATCAGCGCCGGGCAGAAACCCGGCAGCGAAGAACTTTATTGCCCCGACATCAAGTTCAACCGCATGATCGGACGCTGGAAAGGGCAGTACTTCCATCCGAAGACCGGACAGCCGATGGAAGAAAAAGAGTACAAACAGCAGTTCGATACCTGGATGCCGACCGCCACCGATAAAAAGCTGCTCATGGACATCATTCAGTCAGAAAAGAATTGGATTGCGCCGCGCACGGGAGCCAGGGACCCCCTGCTCACCATCGGCGAGGTTCGGAAGAACGGAATTAATATCGTGAACTAACGGCGCTGCTGGCTGCTGGCTACTAGCTGCTAGCCAGATCGGGTGATTCGGACAGCTTGCCGATGCAGTTGCAAGGACCAATTTCTATTCGAGAGTTACGAAAGGTTAAAGCTAAAAACTAAGAACTAAAGGCCAAGAGCTAACAAGCTAGAAGCTAGCAGCCAGTAGCTAGCAGCTATCCCATGTCCACTACAGCGCAAATCACGGCGGCCTATACGCTCAACGAACTCATGGTGGCGGCGGCGGCGCGGGAGATCAAAGACGGCGAGGTCGTCTTTGTCGGGATGCGCCTGCCATTGATTGCTTTTGTGGTGGCCAAGAAGACCCATGCTCCCAATGCCATTGGACTATTCGAAAATGGCGTGATCCGTTCGTCGCCTTCGCCGGAATTGATATACACCATGGCCGACCCTCCGAATATTCGCGGCGCGACACAATGTCTGGACATGCTGAGCGTTATGGGCCTGCTCCAGAGCGGCCGGGTGGACCTTGGTTTTTTGGGTGCTGCCGAGGTGGATAAATATGGCAACCTCAACTCGACTCAGGTGAATGGCAAAAACGGAATCGTGCGCCTGCCCGGATCGGGTGGCGCGTGCGATATCGCGTCCATGGCGCATCGCTTTGTGGCGCTACTTGAGCATAGCAGGCACCGCCTGCCCGAGCGCGTGAGCTACATCACGAGTCCGGGCAATGGCGAGGGGCCAGGATGGCGCAAGCGTGTGGGCCTGCCCCGTGGAGGTCCTTCGGCCGTGATTACCACGAAGTGCGTACTGCGTTTCGGCGAGGACGGCGAGGCTTATGCTGCAACCATTCATCCCGGCCTAACGGTGGACGATGTAGTTTCCAATACCGGCTGGAAGTTAAAAGTAGCTGCCGATTGGAAGCCCACTCCGGAGCCTAATGCCGCGGAACTCAAAGCCATTCGCGACTACGACACGAAGGGTTTCTGGACCAGCTAATGAAGCACATCACGGGCATCGGCGGTATTTTCTTCAAAGCGGCGGATCCGGCCAAAAACTGAAGACCACATGAGCATTGCCACCGGCCAAAAACGCGTCAACTTGGAAGTGTCGGGCAGCCTCGCGCGTATCACGTTAGCTCATCCACCACTTAACGTAATTGACTTCCAGATGATGGACGAATTGCTGGAAGCCGTTCACGCGCTCGAAGGGCGCCAAGAGATTTCTACTGTCATTCTGAGTGGCGGAGAGCGCAGCTTTTCCGCGGGCGTGGATGTGGCGATCCATACGCCTGAAAAGGTACAGTCCATGCTACAGAAATTTCATGGCGTGATCGGCGCTTTGGCAAAATGCCAGAAAATTACGGTCGCCGAGGTGCATGGTGTTTGCCTGGGTGGTGGCGCGGAATTGGCTATGGTGTGCGACATGGCCTTCACCACAGACACAGCCAAGTGGGGCTTTCC
>DASZEU010000637.1:0-7503 GCA_035940535.1 Candidatus Angelobacter sp. | reverse complement strand
AAGCAGCTCGGAATTCAGGTTGGCGCTAACTGATTTTGGAAAACCACAACCAATAGCGGTGCGGGGTTGTGAAGACTGATTATTATAAGATGGAGGGGCGCCTTGGCCTCCCATTGGCCCGGGATGGCCCATCACCTTGTCTTGCGGCAAACCGCAAAGGGCCTGGACTGAAAAAACGGTGAATAAAAATGCTGCCGCAGCGCAGTAGTGATGTAGCTTGAGCATGATTAGAGTCTAACGGCAGTTTCCCCAACTGTGTCAAAATAAGTTATCGGCAATTATCGGCAATAAAGAATTGAAAATACAAGTTAAGAATCGTGACGCTTAAACGCCCGCTCGACCCGCAAATCCTGCTCATTGACGCAGATGATACTCTCTGGCAAAACAACATTTACTTTGAAGAGGCCATCGGCGACTTCATGTCATTTCTCAACCACCAGGAGATGACCCCGAAACAAGTGCGAACTGTGATCAACGAGGTGGAGAAGGAAACAATTCTGGAGCAAGGCTACGGTTATCACAGCTTTGCCCACTCCCTGGTCAAAACATTCGAACGCCTTTCTGCCGAGCCGGTTACTGAGGAGTTGCATCAGACTATTTGGAATTTTGCTCACCGCATTACGCAATATCCCATTGAATTGATTGACGGCGTTCCGGCGACGCTCAGCTATCTTTGTGGGTGCAAGCACCATCTCATTCTCATGACCAAAGGAAATTTCACCGAGCAATCCGCAAAAGTGGAGCGCTCTGGCCTTAAGGAATATTTTGCGGCTGTGGAGATTGTGGCAGAAAAAAATGCACCTACGTACCGGAGCATTGTTTCCAAGTACGACCTTGTCCCGAACACCACGTGGATGGTCGGCAACAGCCCCAAGTCCGACATTAATCCTGCCCTGGCTGCAGGCATCAATGCGGTCTTTGTTCCGCACGATAGTACCTGGATCCTCGAGCACGAGACCGTAAATGCAGCTCCCGCCGGCCTCCATTTGCTTCAGGTGGAAAGATTCTCTGATTTACAGAAGCATTTTTGATATTCATCCGCAAAATGACCATCTGCCAAGACCAAACGCAGCATTCGAGTGGCAAAGTAGTAGGGGAGCAAGCGAGCAAGGCGCATCACGCAGGCAAATGTTTCGCTGGCTGAATGCTGATTCCGACTTTACTAAACCGCAGCGAACAGTTAACAATGAATGAGGTCAGACAGGGGGAGAAAAAGAACCATGCTAGCTACCGGTGAACTGATTCGCATGATGAACTACGTTGACGATATTGCCGCGACCGCCCGCCGCATCCAGACAGGCATCCAGACCATGACCGAAGATGAGCGCCGCCGCTTGGCCGAATACATGAGAAAGTCAGACCCCAACCTCATCAAGATGCTGGAAGCCCTGGAGAAAGCTTGATCGAAAACCGAAGGTCTTGCGAGTGACGATTTGAAGCAAAGAGTTGGAACCTCAAAACGAGAGACTAACGGCTAAAGACTCATAGCCAAAATTGACGGCTGCTTTTTTATTAAGGAGGACATCGTGAGATGGATCGTTGCGCTGGTAGCTCTGCTCGGCCTGCTGGCTGCCACGGCTGCATTGCGGGAGCACTATCGCACAGAGGCCTCCCCTTGCAGCATCAATGAGAAATGGGACTGTGGAATCGTGAATCACAGCCTCTATGCTATCCAGGGGCCGGTTCCAGTTGCCGACATCGGTATTGCAGGTTATTTTCTATTGGGCGTTTTGGCCTTGATGAGGGCCTGGCGAACCGCCTTCATCGCTGCTGTAATTGGCCTGGCGTATTCGCTCTACCTCACGTACATCGAAGCTGCGAAGTTGCAAGTTTGGTGTATCTATTGTGTGATCTCCCTCTCCATGATCTCGTTAATCACGATCCTCACCTTCGTCATGGCGCTCAAGTCTCGCAAGACCTCTTCGGGAGCCAGGAGCCAGCAGTCAGAAGCCACCAGCTAACAATCTTGCCTCATTCCCGCCCCAGGCTTTAAACTCAACACCCACCATGTCCAAAGCTCTTTTGCCCATTCAAGCGATTGCTCGCAAACTTCAACTACCAGATACCTATTTCGAACCCATCGGGACGACTGGCGCCAAGGTAAAACTAGACCTTCTTGCTGATCCTGCATTTCCGCGCCGAGGGAAGCTGATTCTGGTTACTGCCACCACACCTACCACTTCGGGGGAAGGCAAGACAGTCACCTCCATCGGCCTGACCCAAGGGCTGGACCGCATCGGCAAGAAAGTAACGATCACCTCGCGAGAGCCATCGCTTGGCCCGGTTTTTGGAGTGAAAGGAGGGGCCGCTGGCGGGGGCTTGTCGCAAATCGAGCCCAGTCAGAAGATCAACCTGCACTTTCACGGCGATTTCCACGCCATCACCTCTGCCCACAACCTGCTGGCGGCGCTGGTTGATGCCCACTTGTTTCACGGCAATGACCTGAACCTTGATCCTGATCAAATCACCTGGCCGCGCGCCATGGATATGAACGACCGCGCTTTGCGTCACATTGCCGTTGAATTGGGTGGTAAAAAAGATGGGGCTAACCGCCACACAGGGTTCGTGATTACCGCGGCCTCTGAAGTCATGGCGATTATGGCGCTGGCCAACAGCCGCGAAGATTTAAGAAGACGGCTTAACGCCATCGTAATCGGCGTTTCACGCCAAGGTCAGCCGGTAAGAGCGTCGGACCTTGGGGCCGCCGGGGCCATGATGTCGCTGCTTACTGAAGCCATCCTGCCGAATCTGGTGCAGACTACCGAGGGCACGCCAGCCTTTGTCCATGCCGGCCCATTTGGGAACATCGCACATGGGACGAGCAGCGTGATTTCCCACGACATCGCCCTGCGTCTTGCCGATTACGTAGTCAATGAAGCCGGCTTCGCCGCTGATCTCGGCGCGGAAAAATATTTTGATATTGTCATGCGCTCATCCGGCATCGCTCCTTCGGCCGCTGTGCTGGTCACTACGGTGCAGAGTCTGCGTGCCCAGGGAGAAGGTAATCTGGAAAAGGGCTTCCCCAACCTGGCCAAGCACATCCAGAACCTGCGCCGCTTTGGCGTGCCTATCGTAGCAGCCATCAACCGTTTTCCCAACGATACCGATGCCGACCTGCAACGCATCATCGACTATTGCACCGCGGACGGAGTTATCAGTTCCATGAATGAAGCTTTTGCTAAAGGCGGCGCCGGTGCAACCGACTTGGCCGAGAAGGTCGTTGACACAATTGCCAAGAACCCGAACCCTCCAGTGCAGCCAATTTATGGATTGGAAGAGCCCTTGGAAGATAAGATCAGCAAAGTGGCCGTCGGTGTTTATGGCGCTAATGGCGTCAGCTTGAGCGATCAGGCCCGGTCGAAGCTGAAGCAGTTTACCGATTGGGGCTTTGGCAAACTACCTGTCTGCATTGCTAAGACCCAGTATTCGCTCTCCGATAATCCCAAGCTCATGGGCGCCCCTACTGGTTGGACTCTCAACATAACCGATGCCTCGCTCTCTTCCGGCGCGGGTTTTGTAGTTGTGATTGCCGGCAACATGATGCTCATGCCCGGCCTGCCGAAAGTTTCCCGTGCTGCGAGTGTGGATGTAAATGCCTCTGGAGAGATTATCGGCATTTGAGGCGCAAAATGTTCCACGTTGACGACGACCACAAGTTCATTTTTCAGGACGGCAATATTACTCACCTTGTCTACCGGGATGGCCAAGGGCCGGGAGTGTTGATTTTGCATGAGCTTCCGGGGATGTCCCCTAAGTGTATCGAACTCGCGGAACTGGTGATGGGATCAGGATACACCGTGTACCTGCCACTGCTGTTTGGCGATCCAAGGCAGTTCTCGCTGGGCAAGGGGATGTTTTCTTTGGTCAGGTTGTGCGTGACCAAAGAATTCACTTGCCTGAGCACCAACCGCCCCAGTCGCATCGCGAATTGGCTGCGCGCCCTGTGCCGCAGGATGAAGGCAGAGTGCGGTGGCAAAGGAGTTGGCGCAATTGGAATGTGCATGACCGGCAACATCATCATCTCTCTCATGCTCGATGATTCGGTGATGGCCCCGGTCATGAGCCAGCCTTCATTTCCAATTTGGAACATCGGCTTTCCAGGACTGGCCTCAAAAGAAGCGCGCAAACGGGCGTTGGCTGTTCCCGATGAAGACGTCAGGCTGGCAGCCGAGAGAGCCAAAGCCAATAATGTTCCTTTGCTGGCCTATCGATTTGCCACCGATACTCATGTTCCGGCAGAGCGTTTTATGAGCCTGCGTGAGGCGTTTGGCCCATGCTTGCGCGCGCGGGAAATTCCCACGGGGCTGGCCAATCCGGGAAACATTCCAGATGGTTCCCATTGCGTGCTCACCGAGAACTTTGTGAATACTCCAGGACACCCGACCCGGCAAGTCCTCGACGAGATATTGGAGCATTTTGCTGCTCAATTAAGATGAAGGAACATCTTATGCATTGCTCCTGGCGGCAAGGCGAATTCGAGATCAGTACCGATTCCGATAGAGTTGATCTTGCGCTGGTACATGAATTCCTTACAAATTCCTACTGGGCAAAAGGCATTCCTCTCGAAATCGTAGCGAGGTCGATTAATAATTCTCTGTGCTTTGGAATTTATGAGCGTACCGGCCAGCAGGTGGGGTTTGCCCGCGTGGTTACCGACCGGGCCACATTCGCTTATCTCGCAGATGTATTTGTGGTTGAGTCCTATCGTGGCCAGGGGCTTTCCAAATGGATGATGGCCTGCATAAAAGCGCATCCTGAATTGCAAGGCCTGCGGCGGTGGATGCTTGCCACCTCAGACGCTCACGGCCTCTATACACAGTTTGAATTCACTGCGCTCAAGATTCCGAAGCGGTGGATGGAAATCCACAACGCAGGTGTTTATTCATAAACCCATGATTCTATAATTAGCCGGAGGACCTAGTAAGATTCTTACATCATGAAAAACTCGTGGATGTCCCGTCCGCTCCTGGAAGCCGATCCTGATATTGCCAGCGCTATCAACCATGAGGCCCGTCGCCAGCACGATGGGCTGGAATTAATTGCCTCGGAAAACTTTGTGAGCCAGGCCGTGCTTCAGGCCATGGGTTCGGTGTTTACCAATAAATATGCAGAGGGCTATCCGGGCAAACGCTATTACGGAGGCTGCGAGTTTGCCGATGTAGTCGAAACCTTGGCGCGCGACCGAGCCCGCCAGCTCTTTGGCGCCGATCATGCCAATGTTCAGCCCCATTCAGGATCGCAGGCCAACATGGCGGCTTTCATGGCGCTGCTTCAACCAGGAGATGCCATTCTTGGTCTGAATCTGGCCCATGGAGGTCATCTTACTCACGGCCATCCGCTGAACTTTTCCGGAAAGATGTACAAGGTCATCCCCTACGGGGTGCGCAAAGATACTGAGACCATTGACTATGATGAGCTGCAGCAGACCGCCGAACGCGAACGGCCCAAGCTGATTATTGGCGGAGGAAGCGCTTATGCCCGGGTGATTGATTTTGCCCGTATGCGCCAGATTGCCGACCGCGTCGGCGCCAAGTATGTGGTCGATATGGCGCATATAGCCGGCCTGATTGCTGGCGGCGTGCATCCCTCTCCGGTGCCGCATTGCCATGTGGTCACCAGCACCACGCACAAGACTCTTCGTGGTCCTCGCGCTGGCCTGGTGCTCTGCACACAGGAATTTGCGGCAGCCATAGACAAGATGGTATTTCCCGGCATTCAGGGTGGCCCGCTCGTCCACATTATTGCCGCCAAGGCAATATGCTTCCGCGAAGCCTTGGAACCATCTTTCAAAGACTATGCCCGGCAGGTCGTTGCCAATGCGCAGACACTCGCCCAGAAGATGATGGATGAAGGTTTCAGAGTGATTTCCGGCGGCACAGATACGCATCTGTTCCTGATGGATGTGTTTTCCAAAGGTATTTTGGGCAGCGAAGCGGAAAATGCGTTGGGCCAAGCCGGCATTACCGTAAACAAAAACGCCATTCCCTTCGATGTTAATCCGCCGCTCAAACCCAGTGGCATCCGCATCGGCACTGCCGCCCTTACGACTCGCGGCATGAAAGAAGAGGACATGCTGCAGGTGGGATCGTGGATTGCCCAGGCCCTCCATCACCATACAGATAACCAAGTGCTCAGCCGCATCCGCAAACAGATTCGGGAACTGGCCGACGCTTTCCCCCTCTATCCGGAACTGCGCGTCCCCGTAGGTGTTGCCTGATTGCAGGAATCAAAGTTGGTTCTATTCGCGCCATGGACTCTCAAGTCCTTGGCCCCTTTAGCCCTGCCGTCAATTTTTCTGGCCATGCTGCTTTAGTGCTGCTTGGCCTTAGCCTTTCTTAACCCATCAGCCCTCCTTTTGCCGGAAACCTGCGTCCAAGTATTTAAGAAATGAGTTTGCGGGCAGGTGCAAAGTGGCATTGCGTTCAACAATTTGGGGGTTCGTTGTCTTTCTTCTGTTGGACGGGTTGGTACTGGCTCAGCAGCCCGCGGCTCCCGACCTGAATACCATCGTCTCGCGCATGATGGCGGTACGCCGCCAAAACCATGACCGCACTAAAGCATATACAGTTAAGCGCGACTACCAGCTTTTGGATAGACAATCACAGCCTAAGGCGAAAGTTGTGGCAGACATCACCTATCTGCCGCCAGACCAGAAGCAATACCGGATTGAGAGCAGCAGCGGCGGCCTGGGGGAAAGAATTCTCCGGGACATTCTGGCCAAAGAGACGGAATCTTCGAAAGAGGCCCAGAGAAAAGAAGTCTCACCGGAAAACTATGACTTCAAGCTGGTGGGCGAAGAAATGTTCAACGGCCGGCGCTGCTTCGTGTTGAGTATGCAACCTAAGCGTCAGGAAAAAGACATGCTGCGGGGCAAGCTCTGGGTGGATGCAGAAACCTACAACCTCTATCGCATTGAAGGCCAGGTAGTGAAGAGCCCTTCGTGGTGGGTGCGCGATCTATATATCCTTATGAGTTTTGCCTGTATCGATGGAGTGTGGCTGCACACCGCCACCCACGCGGTGGCCGACGTTCGGTTCAAAGGCAAATATGTAATGGACTCTCACGACGTGCAATATTCCCCCGCTCCCCAGACTACCGCCTTCGCAAGAAATTCCTACCATTGATTTTCACTGAAAACCATGGATTTGGCAGTGTAGTAATGATGTGTCCATGTGGAGACTTGTATCAGGGCACGAATTTCTTCGCGCAGCAAAAGCTCTCAAAATCCATCGGGCTTTAATTGAGCCCCTGTGGCTCTCCGTGAAGCAATCAGCGGTAAGCGAAAATCAGCGGCAAAAAATGTCTTTGGCCAGGAGCTAGAAGCTACTCCTCCCCAACCACATCCCTGTACGCTTCCAGCGCGTCCGCGAGAAGAAGTTCCCAACAATCGATGCGTAGAAGTTGATGCGGTGTCCCAGGTTCCCATCGAGCCAGCGAGAAGAGGGAGCGTCATAAGACCAGTACACGAACAGAGGCTCCCCAATCACGTTGTGCACCGGAACG
>DASZEU010000636.1:0-7802 GCA_035940535.1 Candidatus Angelobacter sp. | reverse complement strand
TCATTCTGAACGAAGCGCTACCAACATGCCGTTCGTAACTCAATCCTATGGCGCGTAGTGAAGAATCCCTTTGCCTACGACGTTCTTTCGGGACCGTCTCCAGCCGGTACTGCATAAAAATTCAACTTGGCGAAGCGCCCAACCTATTCATCCAAGGAGTTTCTGGAGAGAGCACGAGTTTACTCGTGCCGCAAGTTGTTTAGAATCAACCGGGCTTCAGCCCCTGCAGACTCTCTTCTCTTGACGAATTGATTTTTTCCGCAGCCTGTTTAGCCCAGGTGGACAGTCACCTAAGACCGCTTCAATGCCATTCGTAGTTTTTTGATCTTTGGCCTCATGTAGATGCCTGCGCTCACCATCAGTCCTAACATAAGGCTAATCACATAAGTGCGGGGATGACGAAGGTCCATCGGAAAAAAAGCGAACCAAGAGATTTGTAGCATTAGGATGAGGCCAATTTGACCGATACCTGATTTAAATCGTGCATCCGTAACTTGGGGTATTTCTTGCGCCTCTGCTAGCTCGGGAGCAGGTGCGAGGGTTGCTTGCGTGGACATGAGGGGTCTTCTCCAACCAAAGGTGAGCGGATTCTACCACGGGTTTTCAGGAGATTAATGGTGCCGGGAGGGGGGGTCGAACCCCCATGACCCGAAGGTCGACGGATTTTGAGTCCGTTGCGTCTGCCAGTTCCGCCATCCCGGCTTGGAATTTCATTGTAACAACTCCGGCCATTCTCAGCCAATGACCGCGTAGAAAAAGTATCTTTCGTGAAGACGTGTAACAGCCTCAACCATCCCTGGCGGGATGGTTGCGTGAACCAGAAACTCCAAACTTACGATGGATTACCGCTATAGAACTCAAGGGAACGGTGATGAGGGGATACCCAGGGTCCAGTCCCCGGCAGGGGACGAATGAGAGTAGCCCCGTCTCGTAAGTGCGGGGTAAAAGAACAAACGGGTCCTTTTCCTTACGCCGTAGGCTTGCGCGCAGCGAAGCGGAGCGCACTAATAAAAGCAGGGAGTCTCTGGAGAGCAGCGGAGCTCAGGGCCTAGCCCTGCTAACTCCGTTAGTTTCAACAATGGGAATTGAAGTTTCCTGAGAGGGCATGGCCTGTCCTGAGGCGCAGCCGAAGGAACTTCAGTCATGCAGAAAAGCGTTAATAAATACAGAACTTTAGTCCTTGCGGCTCCATCGAAGAAGAACTTTGGTAGCGGAAAGAACCAATTTTCTCGCGGTCAAAGAACTGGCGGCCGCTGATTGCCATTGATGTAAATGCATCACCCGTGTCAGACTCCCAACAGCGCCTACCAATTGACACAATTGCTACCCGTCTTCACCGCTCCATAGAGACTTTAAAACCAACAATTTACAGCCCGAGGGAATTCATGCAGGGTTTGGACACCGCCTTGCGTCTTAACCAAAGTAGCCGGGAACGAAGGCAGACGAGGAGGCAGCTCATGTGGGTAGTTTACTTGTTGATGATTTCGGTGTTTGGTCTGTTCGTGATGAGCCTGCTGCCGAGTCCCCCGGCAAGACGAGGATAAGATGAGATTCAAGGCTGGTGATGCTGGTTATAGTAATATTACTAAATTACCCTTGACACAACATGCGAAAGATGCTAGTTTGGTAATGGATCGAATTTGGGTCATTCGCGAGGACCTTAACTTTCGTGGCTTATTTCATCAGGTTGGCGGAGCTATACTCAAGAAAATCCACACTGCCTAGCCCGCAAAATTAGTAAACCACAAATCTGACCTCGCTCTGCCCGGCCTTTTATCAACATTTAACCAACTTTAAACCAACTTTTGTCTCCCAAACTCTCTGGTTGGACAGGAGATTATTATTAGATTTTTCTTATTTTAGTGGCGCTTATCCTTTTTGGCTCCAATTCGCCCGATTCAATCAGACCCGCTCTATTGGTACCTTTTATCCATCCTCTATCCATCTTTTATGCCTCGTCCATACCTCGGTTCGACGAGTCTGGTGCGAGCGCAAACTTTTGAGGGTCGCTACAAGGTAGCTTCCCCTCTTCGACCAAAGTTTTGTCGTTAAATGGTTCAAAAAAAAGGACTTCATCCAAAAAAGACTCCATGCACTCCCAATGTAGCGGTGTAGCGGCTTTGTTGTTGACCTTAACAGCGATCTGAATATTGCTGTCTACGATTCAATCGTCAACTCTTCAAAACGCGGTTCTTTGCCGATCACATGGCGCCAGATGGCTGTGAAGCGTCGCTGGTAGGCGGAGTCATCGAATATGCATTCCAAATCAATATGGCGAAAAGCTACATGCCCGAGCTGTCCGGCGTAGTCAAGCGCGTAATGCCACTTGATCTGCATCCCCGGCAGGCCGTGCGTCTCCCAGGTGCAGTAAACAGGCAGGTCGCTGGTTTCCGTGCAGGTGACAACCCTGATCTCTGCTCCTAACTCCGGGTTGCCACGCCAGCCGATCTGGACTTGACGAATATCGTCTGCTTCGTCGGAGACCACTTTTGCTTCAGGCAAGCTGAAGTCAGCCACTTCGCGAAAGAGTTGCGAGAAAAAAGAATCAGGGCTGGGAGTGGAGCAAATGGCGTCCCAGTCGCTGGTATCCGGGGCATCGGGCGCGCCATCTATGAGGCGCAAACGCAGCATGAATTGATGCTATCAGTTCGCAGGCGAAGGGCTTCTTTTGAGTTGTGCCCAGACAGTAACCAAGGTTTTCTTCTTGTCGCTAAAGCGTGAGCGTTTGCAGGTCGATTTAGTATAAAATCCATACTCCCCCGATGAATTTCGGCCCTGCATGGCGTTTCCCTTTCTTCAACGCGTTAATCTTACTGACTGCGCCCGCCAGCTCAATCTATTGAGCTATGCCCCGTTCATTGCTTTTGAGAATCTTGTTCCGGGAATCGACAACATCCGCCACGATGTCTTTTTGAGTCCTAAGTTCAGTGAGTTGGCGAAGCAATATATTTTTAAGCTTATTGCCAAGCATGGCAACGTGGAGGCCCTGGTCGATGATGCTTCCTTTTCATCCAGTGCTCCGATTCGGCCCGTTGCCCGCATTTTGGGAGCGTCCGGGCACATCCCGGCACGAACCAGTGATCAAGGTGAGTTCAAAAGGATACTCACCGACTTACACATTGCTTCCTTGAATCGCGCCAAGAGTGAAAACAATGTCTCTCTTGATTTGCTCTTTCGACTGGCCATTCTTAAATTTCAACGAGTTGAGCTTACGCATCAATACGGCCAGGTATTAGACCGCTCCCGGGCCAAGGTGAAAACCCTGGAAGGCCCAAGACAGGCCCATCCAGCCCGGGCTCTGGAATTGCGAGACCGCTTTGCCCGCTTCCAGATCAACAAGAAAGCTGTTCTCCGCCGCGCTGGACAGGATCTGTTTGCCATTGCCCGCGAAGTGGAAAAAGAGTCGCTCAACAAGACCCGGCGCTCTCTTTTCGGCGACCTGGCGGCCGCAGCTTACGATTTGTTTTTGAATCGTTTGATCTATACCGAAGATGGCCGGGATGACTATCTCAATGCCGAACACTACGTGATGCTGGGCAACTACGAGCGTGATCCTGACCGCTTTCAGACCATGCAAGAGATCGCCTGCCAGTTCCTGAAGTCGCTCGGGCTTGGCGGCGACGATATCGAGGACCTGAAGGCCCTGCTGAGTGTCCCCGAAAATGCCCAGGAGATGATGGGTGGTGGATCGCCCGACGACTCTACTCCGAAAGGAAAGAATCAAAGGGCTCTGCTCAACGCCTGGGTCGATCTGCTGGAGCGGGAAAACGTGCTGGAGAATGTGATCGCCTCTTATGAAGTAGTGCCGCTGCTGGGACAATACTCTCCGCCCATTAATCCGCAACAGTTGAAGAACGCTTTGATCTCCCGTACCGAACGCAAACGCGTAGAAGCCTTGCTCGAAGAGCAGGGCAAGATATCGCCGGAAAATCTTCATGCCGCGGAGAAAAAGGTAGAGGGTTGTAAAGGTGCGGAGCGCGCCAAAGCGGCGGGAAGGTTCTTCGGCGACTTCATCCGCTATCATCGTGATTTTCGCCGCATGGAGGCGCTGCTTTCCGCCATGGATAGCGTCAACATCATCAACAACGATCGCTTCCGTGAGCTCTCTGCCATCAACAATACTCTTTATGAGTTCCTGTTGCCCGAAGAGCAAAAACGTTCCGAGGATAAGGTCATCCACCACATTATCCTCAAGGCCGACATTCGGGAATCCACTACGCTGACCCGCACTCTGATGGAGCAGGGATTGAATCCCGCATCGTACTTCAGCCTTAATTTTTACGATCCCATCAACAAGCTGCTGCCGAAGTACGACGCCCAAAAGGTGTTCATCGAAGGCGATGCCATCATTCTTGCTTTGTTTGAGCGGGAAGGCGAATCCGGGCTGGGCGTGGCGCGTACCTGCGTCCTGGCCAAGGAGATGATCGAAATTGTTAACGGCTACAACGATCGTTCTCGGAGTTCCGGCCTCCCTAGCTTGGAACTAGGCTTGGGAATCTCCTACCAGGATTCCGCTCCTATGTATCTCATGGACGGTACGCACCAGATCATGATCTCGAAGGCGCTCAATGAAAGCGACCGCCTCTCTTCTTGCAGCAAGGGCATCCGCAGAATGCTCGAACACCTGGATTTGAAGTTCAGCGTCTTCGCATTTAAGACCGTTGAAGACGATGACACCGGCGGTAATCCCGATGAGTTCCTGCTTCGCTACAACATAGGCGGGATTCATATTAATGAGGCAGCCTTCGATAAGTTGCAGACAGAGATCTCACTGCAAGCCCATGACCTGGATTTGCCGCTTATATGGGACAGGCGAAGGGTCCGTCTCTACAGTGGCGTGGTGCCAATTGGACAGGGCCTCTTTCACAAGATCGTTGTGCGTGAAGGCTTGATAGCTCACATTGACGCGCGCGATTTTGCCTTGAAACGCTTCACTGATCGTCGCTACTACGAAGTCTGCACCAACGAAGAAATCTACAAAGCGCTGGAACGAAGCCACACCGCAACGCTCACCATGAGCTAAATCAAAACGCCGTTCGGGAAGCTTTAAAAGGAACACGAATTACGGCTTCTAGATCCACTGGAAGCCCATTTTTGGTACCGGGGCGGAAGTGCCATTTTTGCAAAGCAGTGCTCGCATTGTGGTCCAGGTCGTCATGAATGCCCTCTAGTATCCTCACCTCGCCTACGCTGCCATCGCTATGAATAACAGCATAGAGCACTACTACGCCTTCCACTTTGTCGCGCATCAGGTCTGCCGGATACGCAGGATCTACTTTGTAAAGCGCTACAGGAGCGCTCAGGTTTTCACCAGCAGCTCCTGGCTGCGGATGCATCTCCGCAAAGCGGATGATCCAACTCCCGGCGGAAGAAGTCAGGTTGGGCATGTTCAAAGACATAGAGTAATACCTCTTGCCGCCGAATACTTGGTTTTCGATCCTGCCTGAAGTTGGTACATCGTTCGAGTTTCGGAGCGGAACATCAATGTGCCCGTCCGGTTTCGATGGAACTGCTGGCGAGGGAGGCGCCAATGCAACCACTGCACCGCTTCCCACCTTCCTGGGAGGATCGCTGACAAAAATGCCTGCTGGGGTGCCGCTGCCCTCGGTCTGGCCGCCGGGAACTGAACTCGCTCCCGATTTGATTTCTGGGCGTGCCGTGGCTCCGGCATGACCTGTCGGTCCCGCAGCAAACTCGCCGGGGCGATTGCCTTCAGGGACGGTGATGGTTCCACTAGGTGCGATGGGTTGAGCGTTTAGAGCAAGCAGTTGGCCGACTTCCTGGGCTTGGGCTTTGCCGATTCCCGCAGTAATCGGCTGCGCCGCTGGAATGTTGGCCGCTGCCGGTTGGCCTTGCTGACTTGTCTGCTCCGCGTTGGAGACCTGTTGCTCGGGCACTGGCAGTTTGGGGGCTTCGACCGCCGGCGTATTGAATGCCAGGTTCATCTCTCCAAGATTTCGTTGGACATTGCTAGGTGCAGGCGGCACGGCAGCTTGTGGTTGGACAGGCACGTTGAGGGCAGCCAGATTTCGATTGACCGGCTGTGACGCCGGGGCCACTGCATCCGGCTGCGCATCAGGAGCCAGAAGGCTTTTTAGATTTCGCTTGGCCGTTTCTGGCGCCGGCGGGACCACCGGCGGTGTCGCGTAAGGGAATACCAACGGATGGTTCCGGGCCACCGGCGCTGGACTCGGCGTGGAGGTCCATACCACTATGTTTGGCAAGGGCGTGTCCTGGTTCAGAAGTTGCGGGCTCACCGGATTTACCACAGTCTGCAAAGTGCTCTTATGACCCGTCTCAATGGAGACGATCTCCTGAGGCGCAAATTCGGGGTCGGCTTTCTGCGGACGACGCCGCACTGCTTCCGGCTTCGGATGGGCTGACTTAACAGGTGGAAGATACTTGCTCACTTCATAGTACGAAATCGTGTTCCTTGGAACGCTCTGTGGCAAAACCTGTGGTTGGTTGAGCCAAGTCATTGTCAAACCGTAGATTGAAACCGCCGCCAACAGGTGGAGCAGCGATGATTTTCGCATCGCGGTCCAGGGTACAGGCCGGTTCACCAAAGCATCTGCCCAATATTCGCCGGGCTGGGAGGTGAGCCATATTTTTGGAGGTGTTGGACGGAACAGGTCGCCCAGATTACGCAAGAAAATGCGGAGCCACGGCTCAGGTTCGATCAGGAACGCAAGGTCACGGTCGGGGGCCGGACTCGGCTTATTCGGAGTAGCGTTAGGTACTGACACCATTTGTGCTTGCGCTTCCGTGCGAGTAGAAGGATTATATCTCAGTTAACACTTTGATGGGCTGTTAAAGCGAGAAATATCCTGCACAGCAAAACATGCATATTCTGCAATTCAAGATGACCTACTACAAACAAACCGCATTTTTTCTTGTATTTTCTCTGATTACGTTTTCTTCGGTCTGCGGGGCGGCCTCTTTGCCGCAAAAGGCAAGTCCGCCGGCTCCCACTGCAAATGCTGGAAGCGGACCTGCTCCAGCCGAGGATATCTCCGGGATGTACACCTTCCTCAAAGAAGGGGAGTTCTTGCAGATCAATCTCGACCAGAACGGCGCCTCCGGATACATTTCCCGCCAAGGCGATCTCGAGAGCGACCGGGGAGCCTTTCTGGATCAGTTCTTCAGCCAGGCTTCTGTCCATGGTCACGATGTCGCTTTTGTCACGAAGGCGGTTCATGGCGTGTGGTTTGAATTCAAAGGACGCTTTGATCGAGGGGCGGCCAAGACCAAGAAAGAGGATGGCTATTACTTACTCCGCGGCACACTGAAAGAATTCACGGCGGGAGCCGACAAAAACACCACCAGCCGCTCCCGCCAAGTGGAATTCAAACTGCTCGCCCAGCCGGAAGAATAGAACGGATTGCCAGAATTGCCATGATTGCCAAAATTGCCATAAATGAGAATCTGATTTCGCTAGTAGCCAGTAGTTGTATTAACAATTATGGCAATCATGGCAATTCTGGCAATCCTCTCAATCCTCTTCATTCCAGTGCAACTGCAACATAACTGTTATCGGCATCGACGTGCTGTTCCGACAGCGCATCGCAGGCCTGCCGGAACTTTTCATACCAGTTCCGGATGAACGCCCCGATAAGTTCTTTCATAGGGCGTCCGTCCAGCGCATTCGTCAACCCCGTGAATTCAGCCCACGTGTATACACGGGTACCGCCCTCGGGGTATGGCTCGAACAGGACCCATTGTTCCATGGTGTTACCCATGGTGTGATCGATCCATGCAACGTGTTCTGATGGTGAGCAAGCAATGATTACATGGTCTACGGT
>DASZEU010000635.1:0-7924 GCA_035940535.1 Candidatus Angelobacter sp. | reverse complement strand
GAAGTATTGGTCCTCAAAACTATCTCGTTCTTCTTGGGACACCTGCCCTAGAAGATAACGACTCAGGAACCTCTCTCGTTCTGTTTGATCCGTTATGTCCGGCATTTTTGAAATTAACCAATTACAAAATTACCCATTCCGAAATAAGTGGCTTGGCCGCGCCGGAGATTACCACCATTTTTTCTGATTCCTGTTACCTCAGTCACGTTGTTTACTCTCGCCCAGAGCTTCATTCACCGTTTTGAAGACCTGTTGATGCGATGGAGGCCCGCCCTGGGAGAAGCCGTGCATTTGCGCGTGCACTTCTCCAGTTCATCCCGTAGCCGGTTCACCCTCACGCGCAGTGTTCCGATGGCCAGCCCCATGGTTTTGGCCAGCGCCAGCCTGTATTGGGTGTGTTGCCCGGTCGTAGTGTAGTAATTAAAAAATAGTTCACGGTCCCGGCCGGGCAAACGCTGAACGCAGATGTGCAAACACTTAGATCGCCGCTCGCCATCCATTTTGTCTTGAATTTCTTTTTCCGTATTCTTGGAATCTGCAAAAAAGTTCTCTTGCTTGGCCAAATCGGGAACCCGAACCATCCGCAGCGCCCGCTTGTTGGCTTCCTGCCGGACCCTTTTTGCCACCCCGGAAGCAAAAGCAGAAACATCATGAATTAACTCTTCTCCGAGCTTTAGTGCGACCCGATCTAATGTCTCATCGGCCAGATCTTCGGCTGGGAAGCAGGAATTCCATTCGAAAAACTTGATGAGCTTGCGCCGAAGGCTTTCATAGAGTTCGCCCGCGTGTTCTCTGTCCGGATCAAGCCGTTTGAGCAGCCCCTCAAATTGGGCAGCCCTCAGGTCGTCCTGAGAAATAGGCACATTGGCATCATCCATGGTCGTTCGGAGACCTCGGTACATCAGCGGCGCATAGCCGGATTATGAGGGAGACTCTTTGATTCGAGATTCTTAAGTTAAGAAGACTTTAAGGCTTATTGAAGGCAGATGCAACCAAAAACCACAAGCACAAAACCCACAACCACCCACAAACATAAACACCCACAAAATACAAAAGCCCACAAAATACAAAAACCTACAAAATACAAAACCCACAAAATCACACCATCCTCCAATACGAGCTGTCATCCTGAGGAGCGCACTTTGCGACGAAGGACCCCGAGAATGCATTCGTCTAAAATGCAGACTAAGAGGCAACTCGGCCAAGCTCGATTTTGCGCTTGCTTTAGTGCTTTGTTGTCCCGAAATAAAAACGCGGCTCAGATGCTCGAATGCATCCGTGCCGCGCTCCCGCAATATCGGCCACGCATCGAGGCGCTGTTTTTAGAGCAACGCCTCGGCTAAAAAAGTGCAGCGGCCCCTAATTAATTTTCAGCAAGATCATCAAGTGGCTGCTGACAGCACCATCGCCAGTAGTAAGAAAGACCTGTGCTGTATCGACTGGATGTGGGTACTGCGAGTTGCCGTTGTCCCGAAGTGAAAGCTGAAAAACAGGGCTGCCGCTTGAGGTCAGCGGCGTGGCGTCCAGCGATCGCCCGACATAGATTGTTGCATCGGTAAACGGGCAGCCCGAACCAAGCGTCATTGCAGTTACGATGGTCTGTCCGAGATGAGACCCGCTGCTTACAACGATCACCGGATCCACTGCCTGCCTGACTACGCAACTTGAACCAAAACCTTGCGACAATGAGAACGAGTCGTCACGGGTATAACTGGCCGGCACAGCGAATGACTGAGGATCAGGGTCCCCGGTCACGATTCTTTGGAATTCCAGCTCCGTAGTTCCGAAATTGGGATCAATCATCTGAAGATACATGGGCAAAACTAACGACGGACAGGTCCACACATTGAGCGTTTGCGTAGGAGCCTGCGACGGGACCGGAGGTGGAGTATTGCTGGTTCGCCCAGGCGTGGTAACCGACCAGCCATCATTTCCGGTCGGACAACCTCCTGGCGGACGCTGCGGTGGGGCAGCGCCTTGCGTCGTCAAATCCCCCGACACGGCTGTGCCAAGGTCCGTGCTCGTTCCCCCAAACTTCCAGGAAAAGACACCATAAGTCTGTGTGTAAGAATCTAGCAGCACGGTTTGCTGGAGAATAGGATCATTAATGGTTACATAGCCGCCAGCGTCATAACGCGTTCGAAGATCCTTATCGCGACAGAAATGATTCATCACCGAAATGGACGAACCTTGATTGGGTGTGGTTGTGATCACGTGGTCTGCACACAGAGGCGGCGGACCAGCAGTGCAGATTACAGATGCGGGACTGCTATTGAGGTCAATCGTGGATGATTCAAACAAAACTCTAACCTGATGCGTTTGGCCATCCTTGACACTGGCAGGCGTGGGCACCATAAAGCCATGCAGTCCGTTGTCTCCAAGAAAACTACCGACGTCAGGGCGAGATCCGCTTGCTGGCGTTGTGATTGCCAGCATTCCATCAACATAAATGCTTACGGTAATAGAGCTGTTCAAGCGGCTCTGGTCGGCGGCCCAACCAACGATGCTGTCACAGCCTGGGTGGTCGAAATATCCGGCATAGTTCGGCGTGCCTCCTCGGCTATTCTGAGCGAGAGCAATGCTGCCTGTGGGCAAGAAGATAGCAATGGTTAGAACGACAGTCGCAAAACGCACACGATAGATATTCAACATATTTCCCCTCTCCGTGGCAGAGCTTATTCAAGATGATGGATTTCACTCTCCACTTTCGTGCTCACACTATGTGGTCTGGACCGCCAAAAAATTACATGTTTTTATGATTGGTTACCATGCTCCTTGCATTTGAAATTCGCCCCAGAAATACGGCGTGTGCCAGCGTTTCTGTTTCCACATCTGGATTTGTGCCTGGCGTAACGCTGCTGGGGGAGTCATCCTATCTTGTTCCATGGCTTTGTAGAATCGCGCCATCAACTCCGCGGTGGCAACATCGTCCACGTTCCATAGACTGGCCAACACCCGTGCCGCCCCCGCATACATGAATCCGCGAGTCAGCCCAATCAATCCTTCCCCTCGAACTTCTTTTCCCAGAGCTGTCTCGCAGGCGCTCAACACGACCAGTTCGGCGGGCAGATTCAAGTTGTAGATGTCTTGCAGCAGCAAGAAGCCGTTCTGCGGATCGCCGTGCTCATCTACAAGAGACAACACCAATCCCGAAAATTCCGGGTGCTGATTGTTCAGCAGGCCGTGGGTGGCGAAATGAACTGTGCGATATTGCGCCATCTCCGCGCTCGTGGCAGTGGCGCGGCTCGCCTGAAATCCCAGGGCCCTCAAGCCTTGCCCAGGTGGAGTTACCTCTAAGATAGCAGTTGCTTCGCGCTGCGAGAACGGCAACCGGGCGAGATGGTTCCAACCCATTGTGCTCGCAGCCGATTGAGAAGGCGACAAATCCCATCCTCGTTGGCCGGAAATAGGTTGCGTTCTGGCCTGAGTCAAAGTGGCTCGCGCCCCGGTTACTCGCGGATCTTGCGCGTCGAAAACTGGATCAGCCAGCACCGCAACTGCTTTCGGGGCTTTATTACGGGCCGCTGTATCTTCTCTCACCAGCGCCGAAACTGTGGCCGAGGGCGAACTAATGATTTCATGTTCCACCACCAGTGGGACTGGTTGGCTGCGACTCAGGTTGGCGGTGTTCGGCGCTGGCAAGACCGCAAATGGAATGTACTGAAGCGCCCCATCGCTTACGATCAGTAAACGTTTTCCCTTCAGGCGCCGAGCTACGGGCGCCAGGATCATGCGGCTCACGGTTGTGGCTGCATAATTCAACTCAGCTTGTGAGCCCTCGTGGTCGCTCTTGGAATGATCCAGCCCTGCCAGCAGCTTATAAAGACGCGCAGCCAAGCTTTCGATCCTGGCCCGGCCTGGCAACGCATGAGCTTCCACCGAGGTTGAGGTCACAGCCCAAACATAGCTGCGCTCCTCGCCCAGCGAGTATTCCAAAAGCACTGTTTCCTGGTCGAGCAGCCTCTGCTGAACTTCGCGGACGGTCAGCGGCCGCGGCTGAGTCAATGCAGCATAGCTGGGGCTGCTCGTCCGGATTTGTCCCTTTACTTGCTGATATTCGGTTAGAAGTTCTTCGATTTCTTTTCTTGTCGTCGCCGCTTGAGCTTCGGTGTGATTGCCATTGAGCAGCCGTACTTGAAAGTTTGTGCTTGCCGTTAGTTTCTCCCGCAGCACACGCTCCCGTTCGATCAGGAGCGGATCAACGCCCTTGCGAATGTCCATACGGGTTTCTGTCAGCATTTCCAGCAGCGTGCGGCCCCGGGAACGTTCGAAAACCTCGAATGCACGTTCGGGCTGCTTCTCCGCCATCAGCAGATCGATGTAGTCCTCATAGTAACCGGCATAAGTGGCCCGGTACCCCGAACGCAGGTCTTCAGCGCCTCCCAGGCGGGCCGTTTGGTTTTCCAATGCATTCAAGGCTTGATCGAACATCTGTGCGGCAGAATCAGGTTGGTGCTTGAGCCGCATGATCCCGGCAAGTAAAGCCAGCGATTGGGCCTGATGTATGCTTCCTGGCGTCAGTTTTTCCCTTATTGCCAGGGCTTTGCGGTAGAAGACTTCGGCCTCGTCGAGGCTTCCGCGCTCGCGAAATACGGAGCCCAAAAGAGTGTACGTCTCTGCAATGTCGAGACCTGTGGGCGATTGCTTCTGCTCGATCAGCAGAGCCTGCGCAAGACAATTTTCGGCTTTTCGCAAACGATTTTGCCGCAAAGCTATTTTGCCCAGATGATTGAAGCTGGCCGCCAATGGCAATCCCGCTGGCGCCTTCTCTTGATTGATACGCAGCGCGCGGCGCAGATACTGCTCGGCGCTGACCAGATGGCCACGCTCTTCCGCCAACATTCCGAGGGCCGTGAAACTTCTGGCGATGTTCACGCTTCCAGGGGCTTGGTTCTCTTTTATTGCCAGAGAACGGCGGTGATAGTCTTCAGCCGTTGCCAGATCTCCACGTAGCCAGGCCACCTGAGCCAGGTTGAAAAGGCTCGCCGCAAGGTCGATGCTGTTCGGTAAGAGTTTCCTTTTCCTGATGTCGAGGGCCTGGAGGTTATATTTCTCCGCAGCAATCAGGTCGCCGCGATTGGAAGCCAGAATCCCAAAAGCGTTGAAGCTTTCTGCGGCGTCAGGACTTTCGGGCGCCAGTTTTTTTCGGATCTCCCACGCCTCTAGTTGATAACGTTCTGCCTTATCGAGTTCACCACGTTGTTCGGCAACATTCCCCAAGTTGCCCAGACTGCCGGCAACGTCAAGACTTCCTGGATTCAGTCTTGTTCGAAGTTCCAGGGCACGTTGGTGAAGCGATTCCGCTTCTTGCAACTCACCCCGGTCCTCTGCAACCCTGCCCAAATTATTTAGGTTCAGCGCGATCTCCAGGCTGTCAGGGACCAGCTTTTCCCTGATTTCCAATGCCTGGCGAAGATAGCCATCGGCCTTGGCAAGGTCGCCTCGGGTCCGAGCCAGCACACCCAGGTTATTGAGGGTCCCCGCCACCGCCAGGCTACCGGGCGCCAGCTTCTCTCGAATATCCAGAGCCTTGCGAAAGTATCTCTCGGCGTGGGCCCCATCACCGCGTCTTCCGGCGATCCGGCCTAAACTGTTGAGGCTATCGGCGACCATCAAATTTGCTGAAAGACTCGTCTTCTGACTCTCTTGCAGTGATTCTCCAAAATGGATTCCGGCATTGGCCAGATCACCGCGTTGCTCGCACTGAATCCCCCGGGCGCGAAAAATTTGAGCCCTTATGGCAGGCTTGGTCTTGATGGCCCGTTGAACTGCTTCTTGGTAGCTGCCGTCGCTCTCCTTCGATTGTCGCGGATCGGTCAGCGACTCAGCAGCATGAAAAATCAACCACGTGGCAAGCCAATCAGGGTCGGTATCTCCAACCTGCTTGGCAGCCGTTTTCCATTGCTCTGCTGCTTTTGTGGGTCTTCCCGATTTGGCTAACTTCGTTCCTTCGAGATAAATCTCCAGAAGCTTTGGAGTCAAATAGGGCCGTGCTTTGATCCTCCAGTTGTTGGGACCTAGAATCCAAGTTTGCTTCTCTGCGCCTCTCAGTCCTTCGAGCGTTACCGGGCCACGAGGCTCCTGCTCGATTTCAAGCTGAGCCAGGTCAAAGGGAGATTCAATTTCTCCATGCGCATCACCTCGCGACCAACGCTGGATGACATCGCCCTCGCGCAGGCCCGCCTGCGCGCCCTCAAAGTTCCCCGCGACCTGTTCGACAATAATGCCTTTCTCATGCTCTTCCGGAGGAAAGGCGCTGGACGCAAGACTGGCGGCCAACAGCAAAGCCCAAATTCGCACCGGACCCATCATCGCCTGCCTCGAAATAGACGAGTTTGCGCCTGAATGAAAGCCTTATCTTCAGAGACAACGATCCCCAAACTGCGACACGCGGTTCATGAATATTCTGGCGTCCTAAGCAACCAACCGTGCTTGGACGCGCTACCTGGAGCTTTCGACTTGGCAAGCACTTTAAGACTTTCCGAGCTTCTTCGCAACTCGCTATAGATGTTCTACCATGATGGCAACGTTGCAAACTTGGGAATTGCCTAGATTCTGTTGGGATCACACAAGCGACAAAAAACTTGTTTACCTTCCAATGATTCGAGACAGAACTCGGCCGAATTTGTGTCGGCTCTTATTGTTCTTTTCCTGAAGAGCGCCGCGTATTGCTTCCAGGCTATCAACCGTAAGAGCAGCATCGTGCCCATAGAGAGCAGCTAAGTAATGTTGTTTGTTCTTCCACGCTTCCAGTGCTATGTTGGTCTCGCCGCTGTGTGCGACTGGTGGTTCGGTGTATCGCTCAAGGGTGTGGTCAAGGATTTGCTGTACTGCCCAATCAAGGTCATCCACTACCCGGGGCAGCAGATCCCAAAGGTTTGTAAATATGTATGGCCTATGGCGATCCCGGAATAGCTTGATGAGTTCAGCTAATCTTGGGTCGATGTTTCGTGAGCGTTTTAGATAAATCAATTTTTGTCGATACGGATTTCCGCTGGCTTCCTCGTACTCTCCTTGTGTCGCTGCACTGTAAACATTTCCGAAAAGACCGACATAGATGTGGCATTCCTGCACGCCAAACCGATATAACTTTTCTGGGTTTGGGGAACGAGCGCCCCATTCCTCGGCCGCGTTGATCTGGAAGCCGCGCACCAATGCGATCTGATGGACAATGGCTGCCCGTTCCTTCTCGAACTCTTTCATCTTGCTGCTGAGGAAAACTCGAACTGGCATAAAATCGTCTCCTGGTCAAAATCTTAGCGGTTGCGGATCTCCGTAGATCTGAAACCCAGCCCATTGACGTACGTCCCGGTACTTTCCTCCAGAATTTCTCATGCCCGCCTGGCTGCGGCTGAGAGCTACGTCTGGCGAATGCGCGCGAAGATTTTCATAGAAGAGCTTCACAAACCGCTCCGCTACGTCCTCCTCAACCTCCCATAGAGAAGCCAAAATAGTGCCTGCACCTGCCCGCCACAACACTTGCGGTAGGCTCAGAATCCAGCGGCCTGGCAGGATGAAATTGTCTGCTCCCCAGCAGGAAATGAGCGTGGCATGGCGTAGTTGCTTGAGGTGTAGTTTCGAAAGCTGGGGCAAGTTCAGGATTTCCATACCCTGTGTGGTCTTCATCAAGAGACCTGTACACTCAGGTTTTCCCTGCACGAACTCACCATGGCAGGAAATGTGAAACAAGCTGGCGTTTCGTAGCCGTTCACAAACCGTTTCGGCGGATGCGGCCTCGTCAAAGATTGCGGAGCACTCGCTGCCTCTCTTTTCCAGCCAATTCTGCAACCATAAGATCTGTTCCCGGGTGCGTTGCAAAGGCGGGAGATGACCGAAACCAACCGTCACACCGACTACCAGAGGCTTTCCCGTTTCCTGTGCTCTTCTCTCGCTCGATCTCTTTTCCGGTTGGAAGGCAATCGAA
>DASZEU010000634.1:0-3545 GCA_035940535.1 Candidatus Angelobacter sp. | reverse complement strand
GTCCCTCCTTGGGGCATCTGCGGGGCAAACAACATGGCGAGAGCGGTGGGAAAGCAACAATCATTGGATTCGTAAAGGACGCTGGCTCCAGTAGTAGTTGACGAAGAATCCCTATTTCACTCACAAAGCAGCACGCAGGTTTCATTGAAGTATTGGCGGCTATATGGATATTGCTCCGTGCAACTCAGTCTACTTGACGGAACAATCCTTGCGCCCGGTATCTGCGACACTCGCGATAAGCCATTTACCATCGGTGCGAACAAGATTGAACAAGTCGGTTCCGCAGTGGTCTACCTTGCCATCCACCAGGAACTCGAACGGAGCCCACACCACCGCCAGATCGTGATCGATCCGCACGAGCGGGTCATGGATTCGCTCCTCAATGTGCGCCCTTCCAGGTTTTCCCACTTGGTCTGCGAAAGCGTCAAACGTCATCTGAGTCGGCTTGCCGTCCCGCATCAGCACCATCGTGCCGCCGGTCAGCAACGGTTTCTTAATGGCATCTGCGTCGCGTTTCGCCATGCCATCAAACAATGCCTGTACCGGCGTCAGGACTGCCTGCTCGTCCGGTGTTGCGGCATGCAGCGAAGAAATCAGAAAACTGGTGGCTGTTGCACCAGCAAGAAAGAAAAACCAGCGCAATGAACGAAAGATCTTCATGGGCTTCGATTATAAACTGAGCATGGTTGGCTTTGGAGGCAAGACATGAAGGCTTCTCTGCTTTATCGAATCGCAGCTGTTCTTCTTCTGCTTTTTGCTGTCGGACATACACTTGGTTTTTGCCAGTCCGATCCCACATGGGGAGTTGATACGCTTCTTAGCTCAATGCGGTCAATTCACTTTAACGTGCAGGGGTTCAGCCGGACATATTGGGACCTCTTTGTCGCGGCTGGGTTCTCAGTCGGCGTGCTTTATCTATTCGCGGCGGTATTAGCGTGGCAACTCGGTGGCCTTCCGGCAGAGACTTTGGCGGTCATGCGGGTCACTGTTTGGGCTCTCGCTCTTTGCTTTGCCGCCATCACGTTTGTGAGCTGGAGATACCTCTTTATCCTCCCGATTGTTTTTTCAATCTTGATTACAGTGTGTTTGACTGCGGCAGCATGGTTTTCAGCGAAGCCAATCTGAAGCCGTTCGTTCGCACCTGTGCAAGATTCACGAACAATTCGGAATAGGGTGTGCGACATGAAAGTGGAGGTTATGGCCATTTCTTTTTTTGGCTCATATTTCCTAACGTAGTGATACGCTAGGAACTGGAGGCTTCCCAATGGCCGAATCCCTCGTCACCTTAGAGCAACACAGAGAGTTCATCTTGCAGCAGATTCTCCACCTACCCGACTTTCGTAGCGGCTCCATTACCGCCATTCGCGCTCCCTGCGGCAAGCCCAGTTGCCACTGTCATCAGCCCCATCATCCCGGACATGGTCCCAACTACCGTCTCACACGCAAGGTGGGCGGCAAAACCGTGACCGAGACCTTCGCCACCCCGGTGGAACTGCGCAAGGCCCAGCAGGAGGTGGAGGCCTATCACCGCTTTCGCCAGTTGAGTGCTGAGTTGCTGGAGGTCAATGAGAAGATTTGCCATCTTCGACCGGTGACAGGTTCCCTGTCGCCGCAGGAAAAAAAACGGCAGAAGCGATCCAATCAGAAGTCGCGCGCGAGGTAAGCCGGCTGTTGGAAGTGATCTTTCAGGATCGCCGCAAGGGTGGCAGCCTGGATCTGGAAGCGATGGAGACAGCCATCCGATCAGCCATGCATCAGGCCGGGGCTGCGGCCCTGAGTCAGCTCTTGCAATGTGATCCGCCTGACCCGGATCAGCGCGCCCGACCCTGCTCCTGCGGTCACACCGCTCACTATCGCGAGTTACGCTCCCGCCGCATTCTCACGGCCGTGGGCGAGGTGGAACTGGTGCGACCGTACTACCTATGTTCCCACTGTCCGCAGGGGCAGTTCCCCTTCGATGTCGAGTTGGACATCGCGAACCAGGGGCTGTCTCCTGGGGTGCGGCGCATGCTGTCGGTGGTAGGTTCGGAGGCTCCGTTCGACCACGGACGTCAGCACATGAAATTGCTGGCTGGTCTGGAAGTGACCACCCAAGCGGTGGAGCGAACCACGGAGGCCTTGGGCGGACATATCGGCGCTCGCCAAGACCAGCAGATCGAGCGCGCCCTGCAGTTGGAACTACCCGTAATCGTGGGAAAGCCGATTCCCATTTTGTACATACAGATGGATGGCACAGGAGTTCCCGTGACCCAAACGGAGCGCACCCAAAGCAAAGTGGAAGGTCAGCCAGCTCGTACCCGAGAAGTGAAACTGGGATGCGTTTTCACCCAAACGACCTATGACCAGCAGGGCTTTGCCATCCGTGACCCAGACTCGACCACGTATACGGGAGCCATTGAGACCGCCGGGCGCTTCGGCCAACGCCTCTATGCCGAAGCTCAGAATCGCGGTTGGAGTCGAGCCCTCAAGAAAGTAATCATGGGCGATGGAGCCGAATGGATCTGGAACCTCGCCGATCTGCATTTCCCAGGGGCCATCCAGATCGTCGATCTGTTCCACGCCCGCCAACATCTATGGGAGATTGCCCGCCTCCTGTATCCAGGGGAGGATGCCCATCAGAGACAATGGATCTTGCGTCACCAGCCCAAGCTGGACGGCGGCAAGATCGAAAAACTGGTGGACTATCTACGTTCTCTGGAAACAGCCTCACCGGAACTGACTGAGACTCTCCACAAGGCAGCCGCGTACTTCGACAGAAACGCCGAACGTATGCGCTATCCTGAGTTTCGCCGCCAGCATCTGTTTGTTGGTTCAGGTGTGATTGAAGCCGGATGCAAAACCGTTATAGGTAGCCGCCTCAAACAGTCCGGCATGTTCTGGACCGTTCAAGGGGCCAATGCCATAATCGCCCTTCGCTGCTGTCGGCTCAGCGGTCGTTTCGAGGATTATTGGGAATCCAGGCGCGCCTAACCTTCACTTTCATGTCGCGCATCCTTCGGAATATCTCCGTTGGTGATTGGTCAATTTATGTGGCACACTTGAACTGTGAAACTACTCAAGTACATTGAACTCAAGAGCGGCTATTCGGATAATGGCCCAGCTTGGATTGCGTATGTGCAGCAATCCAAGACTGGTCGAACCCTATACTTCAATGGCCGAGGGTTGATGAAGCTCAAGGGGCAGCGGCGTGGCGAATCGGGCGGCAATTACATCGATATGGAGACTGGCGAATCGTTTTGGGTTTCTGGTGTAAAGATGAACGAGCAAGACCGCCACTGGGGAGGATCGGGAAAAGTTCTGATTGAACCTGCGGCGGTCGTTGAATATCTGGAAACCATCAAAGCGACGGCCTTGGATACATCGCGCTGTGAGGTCACAAACTCCATCCGCCAGACTGATATCGAGAGGCTCTCACAACTGGCGAATTCATCCGGCAAAGGGTGGCCCAATGATCCGGAAGAGCAAACTCCTTACTCATTCGTCCGCAATGTGACCTTCCCCAGGTGACGAACACGGGTGCAATCAAAAGTGCGAGTCAAGCTCGT
>DASZEU010000633.1:0-4243 GCA_035940535.1 Candidatus Angelobacter sp. | reverse complement strand
AAATCGAATCGGGTAATTCGAGCGAGCAAGTCGCTCAAACTACCCGACATCTCTTCGTAGATTCCTAGTTCCCACGGCTGGCGGGCGGAACAATGCCGTTCATACGCAGATACTCAACCAACTGCCCATAATGATCAAACGCATGGGGGACAGGAGAGGTAACCAGTTGGAGACGAGGAGCTTTGTTATTTCGGAACGGCAACATCTCGACAATGTTTTCCGTAGTTAAGGTTGCGGCCGCCTTGTGGCCAACGGCATAGGAATCTTTCAGGAATTTCATGATTTCTGCTTTGGATTTCAACTCTTCCGGACCATTGGCGCCTTTGATTCCCTCCGGAAGTTTATCGCCGGTGACGGAACTCCAGAAGAAGTAATTGGCGGTAGCGACATGCTTTACCTCGAAGGCAAAACTGCGGACGCCCTTGTATTCACTGCCTTTGATATTCAGTGATTCGGGAGTGAAATTGAATTTATCCTCAGGCATGGCCTCGGCAAGATCAACAAACTGTTTTTCAATTTGGCTGATCGTGCGGTCCACAACGCTCGAAACCGTGGGCGCGGCCTGCGGCGACTGCTGGGCCGGCGGAGCGCTGGATTGCGGCGCCTGGCTAACAGCGCCGACGGCCAGACAAAGGACCAGCAAAAGAAACGTGGTTCGCAAATGTTTCATCGGGGGAAGTCTCCTAATCTTGAATAGATCAATAAAACGGGCCAACACAAGATAACACGCCAGCGGCGTCGAGCGTTCGAATTGTCACTTTCAGCAGTCCATCAATTTCGAGGCCGGCTCGCAGGCGGAATGATTCCGTTCATGCGCAAATACTCGACCATCTGCCCATAGTGATCGAAGGCATGGGCTACGGTAAATGTCGCGAGCCAGAGGCGTGGTTGTTTACCAAATTGGAAGTCCACCCGCTCTCCCATGTTCGCGCTGGTGAGGGACTTGGCCGCCCGATGTCCTACAGCAAAAGAATCTTTCAAGTACTTAACAATTTCGGCTTTGGTCTTTATAGACGCCGGGCCATTATCATTGGAAGTATCTACCGCTGACTTTTCGCCCAATACTGAGGACCAGAAAGAATAATTCGTATTAGCCACATGCTTTACTTGTTCAGCAAAAGTCCGGACACCCTTGAACTCTCCGCTAGTCGGAGCGAAATTGTACTTGTCTTCCGGCATGGCCTCGGCTGCCGGAACCATATCGTTTTCGATGATGCTGATTTCAAAATCAGCAATGGCGGAAACCGTAGCAGGTCCTGTCTGCTGGGCCGTCTGACCCTGCAACAGGGCACTAATGGTCAATGACAGGACCAATACCAGAAACCGAATTCTCAAGCTGTTCATTGTGATTCTCCTCGTTAAAATGCTGTATCGAAATTGATTTGTGTAGTCGCAACCATCCCAGCCGGAATAATTGCGAGAACCAGAAACTCGTGCATTCATAATGAACAATTTTCCTCAGCCGCATTAATTCCGAAGATTCTGGCCCATCGGATCTTGACTTTGCAAACGATACCACGGCGAGAGCACCAGACCACCGATGAGCGCGACGGCCGCGACCGTAAGAGTAAACTTCAATCCAACTTGGGAAGCTACTATACCCCAAACGGCGCTGCCCACAGCCAACCCACCCTGCAATACCAGGACGTATAAGGAAATCATACGGGCGCGGACCCAGGGTGGGGCCGTCATTTGCGCAACGAGATTCAATGTGGCCAGATTGCAGATCCACGCCAATCCGGTAGCCGCCGCAAAAAATGAGCACAATGCCAGGCTGTGCGCACGAACCAGCCCAAAGAGCGCTATGGCGAAGACAATCGTGGCCAGCATAACCACAGCATCAAACGAAAAGCTCTTCCGCATTCGGGCCAGCACACCGGCTCCAGCCAAAGCCCCCAAGCCAAAGTAGGCCAGCATTGCTCCGTATCCAACTGCGCCATAGTTGCGCGCAATCAGCGGAAGCAGGGCCCAAAAGCCGCTGGCAAACAATGAGAAAGCCAGGGTGCGCACCAGCACTGCCTGCATCCTGTAGTCCTTGAGGGCATAATTGCAGCCTGCGCGAATCGCTCCCATGAGTGTTCCGACATGCGGCGGGGCCTCGCGCTCTTTGGGCTTCCAGCGGTAGAGAAAAAGAATTACACCCACAAAAGAAGCTGCGTTCAGCAGAAATGCCACGCCTGAGCCAGCGGCCGCCACCACCAGGCCGCCCAGCGCTGGGCCCGCTGCGCGGGCAATGTTAAAGCCTGCTGAATTGAGAGCGACCGCCGCTCCCAGTCTCGGCGCAGGCACTAAGTCGGGCGTAAGCGCTTGCCAGGCCGGATCATTCATGACCGCGCCTGCACCCAGCAAGAAGGTAAACACCAATAGCAACTGTGGTCGTATCACTTCCGTCATGGTCAGAATGCCAAGCGTACCCGCTGCCGCCACCATGGAGACCTGTGTAAACAGCAGAAATTTGCGCCGGTCGATAATGTCAGCCAATGCCCCGGCCGGTAATGCAATCAGGAAGACAGGAAGACTCAAGGCCACTTGCACCAACGAAACCCATATTGCAGAGTTGGTCAGCGAACTCATCAGCCATCCGGTAGCGACATTCTGCATCCAGCTTCCGGTATAGGAGATCACTGCGGCAATCCATAAGCTGCGAAACAGCGGCTCACGCAGAGGCGCCAGGGCTGAATGATGCACAGAAATCGTTTGCGCTTCAGTCGGGGCTGTTGCTTGCGCGGGATTCTCCATCGAACTAGCGGGCCTCGGGGTAACCACGGCAGATGTTGCGCCGGTGAGCATGGATCATTAATTAGACTGGCTCTCCTGTAACTTTGTGAGCGGTTGGTGTGGAAAAAGGCCACTCCTTCCGCCGCCAGGAGCGAATAAAAAATATAAGTAGCCCGGCAACCACGATGGCCACGGCGTAATGCACCTCTCGCATCCACTCCTCGCGCACACGCAACACGTACAAGAATCCGATGACCGCCAGAAGCGCCGGCAGTGGATAGAGCCACATGCGAAACGGACGTGGAAAATCTGGACGGCGCAAGCGCAACCAAAACAGCCCCAAAATCTGCAACACGAACTGCGTGCTGATGCGAATCACCACCAGGGCAGCCACCACATCGGCCAGGCGAAAAACACAGAAGGCGGCCGCCATTGCTCCCAGGGCTAGCAGCGAAACATGCGGGAACCGATGCTCACGATGCACCCGGGCAAACGGACGAAAATAATTATTGTCCACTGCAGCCGCATAGAGAACACGCGAGTACCCCAGGATCAGCGAGAAGACCGATGCAAATGCCGTCCAGATAATCATCCCCGATACCGTCCACCCTGCCCAGTCGCCATACACCTTTTGCATGAGAGTGGCAGCGACATAGACGCGGTTGTCCGCCCCCGCCTGTTTGATCTCTTGCCAGGGCAGCACACCTAGAATGCTGATATTCATGACCAAATAGAGCGCACCCACGATCAGGATGGAATAGATCACCGCTTTGGGAATATTTCTCTCCGGGGCGCGCACCTCGGCGCCCAGAAAGCAGACATTGTAGTAGCCCCAGTAGTCGTAAAAGCTAAACAGCATTGCTGTGCCCAAGCCGGTGAAAAAGCTACGCGAAAGATGAAATGCCCCCTCAGGAAACGTGAAGGCTCGCGCTACACTGAAATGAGTGAGACCGGCAAAAGTCACCCACAGAATCGTGGCAATCACTCCACCCCAAAGGAACTGCGATAGCCGCCCGATGATGCCAATTTTCCGATACAGCAGAAAGACCGCCAGCGCACAGCAACCTATGGCCACGAAGGTAGCGTTGCTGATGGATATCCTCAGTTGAAATTTACCCAGCAGCGGCACCATGAATGAAAACAGCCGGTCGACATAAACATGGAGCAGCCCTGGCGCGAGATAGGGTGAGTATTGTGCGATACCCAGGCACCCAGAAGCGATCGAGAGAGGCGCGCTGAAGGTGAGCTGCCATACAAACAAAAATGACATGAGCCGGCCCAGAGTCCGCGCGCCATAACTCTCTTTCAAGTATTGATACGAGCCACCCGCACGGGGCATCGATGCGCCCAACTCCGCCCATACCAGCCCATCACAGACGGCAAAGAATGCGCCTAGAACCCATCCCAGCATCGCCTGCGGTCCACCCATCGCGCCCACGATCAGGGGAATGGTCACGAACGGGCCCACGCCGATCATGTCGATCATGTTGAGCGATGTAGCTTCGCGCAGCCCTATGTCACGGGC
>DASZEU010000632.1:0-8448 GCA_035940535.1 Candidatus Angelobacter sp. | reverse complement strand
ACCTACACCTACAAAGCCAGCTATCTCACTCCGTATCTCAACATCTCCTCCCCGGTCGAAGAGTCCGGTAAATCCACCTGCATGACCATCCTGCGCAGCTTCTGCGCCCGCCCCTGGTGGGCCGCCGGAGTCTCGCCCTCCACCTTCAAGGGTAAGATCGCTGCCGATCATCCCACCGTCCTGCTCGACAACTGGCACACCCTCTTTCGCGGCACCGACAAGCAACAAATGACCGGCTTCCTGCTCAGCGGCTGCGATAGGGCCCGCGACTTCGCCGCGCGCAACCAGGTTTATCAAAGCAGCTTCGACACCAACGACGGACATACGTTTTGCCCTAAAGCCTTTGCCGGTCTGGAACCGTTGCCGCCCACGCTCGCCCGCCGCTCCATTCCCATCGTGCTCCAGCGCCGAAAGCCCCAGCAGGTAGTCAAGTCCGCCATCCATCTCTTGCTCCCGCAAAACACCCGAAAGTTCACCTCCTGGATGAAGGACTGGGCCAAAAAACGCCTCGACCAAATCGCCAACAACTTCGAAGAGTATGAAAGCAAAACCCAAACCCTGCCCGGCTTCTCGCCCCACCAGCAGGAGTGCTCCAGAGTGCTCATCGCCCTCGCTGACCTCGTCGGCGGCCACTGGCCGGAAAAGGCCCGCGCCTCCCTGCTGGAAATCTTCCGCGAGCAGCAAAACCGTGAGACCTCAGTCGTGCAACTGCTCTCCGACATCCGCGACGCCTTCGCCCATCACCACAACCCGGAACGCCTCTTCACCGCCGAGCTTTTGGAATACCTGCACAGCCTCGACCACCGCACCTGGTACGAATGGAACAACCAAGGCGAACCCATAACCGCTCAAGCCCTCTCGCGTCTCCTCCGCAAATCCTTCGAAATCGGCCCCCGCACCCTGCGCCGGAAAAAAGAGAAACTCCGAGGCTACCAACTATCCGACTTCATCGAACATTGGGAGCGTTACCTGCCCGTCCGGCAAGCCAAAGGCGGGACGGAATCAGACTATCCAAATCATGCTGCTTCCCAATCTCTTCCAGGCCCCATTTCGCCCAATAAAATCAGCCCTTGTCTCAATGTCCCAGTTCAGAATTCAAACTTAGAAATTACAACTCATAAATTAAAAATTCCCCCTGTGTCCCAATTCAAAACAACATGCGAAAAAATCTGGACCAAAAGCAGCTCACTGCTAAAGCAATTTGCCGCCAAATCTGCCGGCCTCTTCGCCGCCACCCGTTTCTGAAACAATGATTCCTATTACAAATTTCAAATCTAATTGATGTAGAATTCTTTCATTACACGAGCCCAGCAGTCCCGACTCCCGATTCCTTCACCGGCAGGAGAAATTACCCAGTTATTGTCTGCGTTGAAGGGTGGCCGGCGCGATACAGTCGACCGGCTGATACCTTTGGTGTATTCCGAACTGCGGAAAATCGCCCGCCAATGCCTCAGCCGCGAGCGGAACAACCACAACCTTGAGCCTACTGATCTGGCGCACGAAGTGATTTTTAAGCTGTTTGACCAACGGGATCCCCATTGGCAGAATCGGGTTCATTTCTTTGGAGGCGCGGCATACTTCATGCGCCGTGTCCTGATCGATCATATACGCGCCTGTCACGCTGAAAAACGCGGCGGACAGGGAGAAAGACTTTCCTTAGATGCAATTATCAACATGTCTCTGGTGCGCGATCCAATGGTCCAGGAGGAATACTATTCCCAGTTGATCATGCTCGACGATGCGCTCTCACGGCTGGAAAAACTCGATCCGCAACAATGCCACATTGTTGAACTCAGGTTTTTTGCCGGCCTGACCGAGGAAGAGATCACGCAAGTGCTGAAAATCTCTGTGCGAACGGTAAAACGTGACTGGAGAGCAGCGCGCGCCTGGCTTTACCGGGAGATAACCAAGTGAATGCCGAGCAATGGACCAAAGTAAAAGAGATTCTTGATGCAGCGCTCGAACTTCCGTCTGAGGCCCGAGCTACTTATTTGACTGACGCTTGCGGGCCCGACACAGCGCTCCACTTGGAAGTGAAAAGCTTGTTGGAAAGTTTTGATCAAGCTGGCGCCTTTCTGCAATCTTCTTGTTGCTCTGCAAACCTCGCCGACCCACACTCTCAGCCACAACCAACCTTCGCGCCTGACCAGATGGTCGCCGGCAGGTTTCAAATTCTCAACTTTGTCGCAAATGGAGGTATGGGCGAGGTCTACGAGGCCATTGATCTGGGGGTCGATCAGCGCATTGCCTTGAAATCACTCCGCCCAGACATGTTGTCCGAACAAACCATAGCACGTTTCAGGCAAGAAGTTGCTTGTGCCCGCCGAATCACCCATCCCAACGTTTGCCGGGTCTTCGATCTGGAGCAGTGCTTATGCCCGCAATCAGGCAAAGAAATCTTTTTTTTGACCATGGAGTTTCTCGAAGGCGACACCTTGAGAGACAGGCTTACCCGGCAAGGCCGCATGACGATCGCTGAGACGCTCCCGATTATTTGGCAGGTTGCTCAAGCGCTGGCTGCTTCCCATGCCGCTGGAGTCATCCACCGCGACCTGAAGCCTTCGAACGTAATTCTGTCGGCCACAGCCAACTGCGCGCCCAGGGCAGTGGTTACAGACTTTGGAGTGGCGCGAGCGCCTGATGATCTTTCGTCCCACACGCTGACCGGGCAGGGACAAATGGTTGGAACAACCTCCTATATGGCGCCCGAACAAGCGGAAGGCAACAACATCTCAACCGCCACAGACATCTACGCACTGGGCCTGATCATGTACGAGATGCTCGTGGGCAAGAAACCATTTTCAGAGAAGACTCCTCATAGCGGTTTGATTGAGCGATCGAAAAATCTCCCGGTTTCTCCCCGCATCTACGTAAAAGAAGTTGGAAGCCGCCTCGAATCACTCATCCTAAAATGTCTGGCCGTGGATCCTGCTCAGCGAATCCAGGATGCGACTGTACTTGTAAAAGCAATAGAAGAGCTTATGTCGGATCCATCCCGGGCCGCTGAAGTCGTCTCCCTTCCCCCTGTATCTCCTCTCTCGCTGGCTGTCTTGCCTTTTATCAACTTGGGCCGGGATGCTGAAAATGAATATTTCAGTGATGGCCTGACTGAGGAATTGATGGGGGCTTTAGCAAAGGTGGAAGGCCTTCGGGTAGTGGCCCGCAACTCCTCTTTTCGCTACCGCCAAACTGCATTGGAAGTTCAAGAGATCGCGCGCCAACTCAACGTCAGCGCTCTCCTGGAAGGCACGGTGCGCCAAAATGGCAATCGGTTGCGGGTGACTGTCAAGTTGATCGATGCGGCCGTAGGTTTCCATATCTGGGCCGAACGCTATGACCGCCGCATGGAAGACATCTTTACTGTCCAGGATGAAATCGCCAATACCATCGCCCGCGAATTGAAGATGAAACTTCGGTCCGATGGCTATGGATTCACCAAACTCAGAACCAAAAACAGGGAAGCCCACGACTTCTACCTCAAGGGCCGTTACTTTTCCAACAAGCGGACTTGTAGCAACCTGCTAAGGGCCGCGGAAAATTTCCAGCAAGCCATCGCCCTTGACCCCGAGTTTGCTCCGGCCCTCGCCGCCTTGGCCAATTGTTATGCGACCCAAGCCGGCTATGGCAATCAGCCGCCCAACGAGGCTTTCTCTCTGGCGAAAGTTAGCGTCCAAAAAGCCCTGAATCTTGATGCCGATCTATCCGAGGCCCATTGCACTTTCGCTATCATTCAGGCTCTTTTTGACCATGACTTGCGGGGTGCTGAGCGATCATTCCTGCGCGCTCTTGAACTGGATTCCAATTGCGCCCTGGCCCACCAATGGTATGCAGCGCCTTGCCTGCTGCTTCAGGGTCGTTTTCAAGAGGCGCGCACCCACCTTCAACTGGCGCACGAGCTAGATCCTCTGTCACTGCTCATTAAGACCGCCATAGGGTCGGAACTCTATTTCGAACGCCGGTATGATGACGCTATACGGGAACTACTCACGGTGGTCGAGATGGAACCGGCTTATGGCATCGCCTACTATGCACTGGGCAAAATATATGAGAAGAAAGAGGATTACGCCAAAGCGATTGCCGCCCTCCAGCGCGCAGTGGAATTGACGGAGGGCAGTGCGCCCTCCGTAGCAATGCTCGGCCGCGTCCAGGCGATTGCCGGCCACGCAAGTGAAGCTCGTCTGCTGCTGGCAGACCTTGAGCACCTCGCTGCCACGCGATATGTCTCGCCCGTTTATTTTGCCTGCCTGCTCTCAGGACTCAATGAGACTTCGCTCGCCTTAGATTGCCTGGAAAAAGCATTTCAGTCGCGTCTCCCAGAGATTATCGCTATAGGAGTATGGCCGGTCTTTGATTCCCTTCGATTGGAACCCAGATTTCGCGCGCTTTGTGATGCAATGGATATTCCTAATAGCGGTGTAGTTTAGTTGACCGGCTATTCTATTCAAAACTATCCAGAAACCAGAAACTGTTCCGTTATTCTTGTAATTATCCACGACATTTTCCTTGACTCCTCAAAGCTGGAGAGCTACAGTCAGGTCAAACGATCGTTTATCGCGAGGTGTACATTGGACGATCTTGTATCTCTTCAACAGAAGCTGAATTCCGACCCTGAGCTTCGCACCCAGTTTCTGAACCAGCCTGCATCATTTCTGCAAAAAGCGGGACTTCAAATGTTCCCTGATCAAGCCCAGAAGCTGACTGATAGCTTGACATCATGGACAGGTAAACAGTCAATAGCCAGATCCCCTAGCATTGTCATTCTTAAGATTGATGGCCAATAGATAACATCATTTCATCCCTTAGATAGGACTCAAGATGTTTTGTACTCCTTTTCCGTCTGGTAAAACCGATGCAATCATTATCGTTCCTCCATTTGCAGGAATTGATCGGCCTTGCCTCGCTGCACACCTATTGCAAGCCTGTGCAAAGGATCGTGGGATAGATGTCAGCGTAGTCTATGCCAGTTTAATGTTTGCCCGAGAAATTGGCGAAGCGGCATATTCTGCAATATCCAATGCTCCCACTTTTCGTCTGATTGGCGAAAGCTTCTTTGCTGCTCTTGCATTCGATAGGAACCCCTTTTCCGATTCTGCCTTTTATCTGCAATCCAATCCGGCTCATGCAGGCTCGGAGATAGATTTCAATATTCCCCTTAAAGAGATACAAAGACTTCAGGAACCAGCAGTTGAATGGGTCGAACAACTGGCTACCGGAATTTGCGCCTCTGGCGCGCCTATCGTGGGCTGCACGACTGCGTTTGAGCAGACCGCAGCCAGCGTAGCTATTCTTCGAGCGATAAAAGCCCGGAACCCCCGGTGCATCACCCTGCTGGGTGGATCAAACTGCGAAGGCGAAATGGCCGAGGGAATCGCGAAACTCAAAATACCCATCGACTTCATATTCTCCGGAGAGAGCGAGATCACCTTCCCCCAGTTTCTTGAGGAGTATCGGCGGAACGGTGCCCTTCCGGCTACAAGGATCATTAGAGGACAGCCCTGCATGGATCTGGATTCGCTGCCCACACCGGAATTCCGTGAATACTTTGAACAACTGGCAATGTTTCTGCCTGACAGCGAGGTTGTCAAGCAAAAGGACACTTGGCTTCCCTTTCAAACCAGCAGAGGCTGTTGGTGGGGAGAGAAGCAGCACTGCACATTTTGCGGCATCAATGGCGAAGTCATGTCTTTCCGGGAGCGCAAGCCATCGCGCGTTGTGACCGAACTCCACGACTTGTCGGCAAAATATCGTTCCAAGCGTGTCTTTATGGTCGACAACATCATGCCCTATAGCTACTTCAATACTTTGGTGCCCCAACTGGCTGAATCTCCAGCCGGCTTGCAAATTTTCTACGAACAAAAAGCCAATCTTTCTCTTGCAAAAGTTGTGGCTTTGCGCCAGGCAGGCATCACTCTTATTCAGCCTGGAATTGAAGCCTTTTCCACAGACTTGCTGAAGCTGATGCGCAAGGGAGTAACAACCAGGCAAAATCTAAACTTGCTGCGCTATGCGCGATCAGCAGAGATTTCTGTGAGCTGGAACATGCTTTATGCATTTCCGGGCGATCAGATTGATTATTATGCCGAAACCTTGAAGTTTATTCCTCTCCTTCGGCATCTCAGTCCTCCGACCGGAGTTCACCACCTTTCCATGGATCGGTTTAGTCCCTACTTCAACAAGCCTGAGCAGTATGGAATTAAGAATCTCCGGCCCATGGCAGCTTATAGCTCGGTCTTTCCCCCAGAAGCGCCTCTGGAGCAGATCGCATACCACTTTGTAGGAGACTATAAATCTGGGAGCCGTGAAACGCCTGAAGTGATTCGTGCCTTGACCCAGGAAGTTGAACGCTGGAAGGCAGCCTGGGATAACCAGGGCCTGCTTCCTGCCCTCTCCGTGATAGAAATGGTTCCGGGAAGCTTCATGCTGCTCGATACTCGTTCTGGTATCGGACAGGAAAAAATCCTTTTTATCGATGAAGCCCACGCTTTTGTAGCATTGGTTGGAGGCCGGACAGGCGCCCTTCCCGAAGAATCGGTGCGCTGGGCCCTGGAAAACAAGGTTTCCTTCATGCTCGATGGCATGATTGTGCCCCTGGCTGTCGCGGAGCCGGATCTCTTAGGACGATTTGAGGCTGGAAACTCATATTCCATGAAAAGCAACATGAGTTCAGAGCAAATCGTCCAGATCGCACAGCCTTCTTGATTCGACGATGGAAAATAAAAAGGCCACATCTTGTGGAGCATGTGGCCTAATCGGAAGTAGAAATACCCGCGGGATGAAACGGGCCGGATGAAGGAGCCGGATCTACTCCCAAACTTCTCCCTCAGGAATGCTGTCGATCAGCACTTGTGGGACAGAAACGATGCACCTCTCGTCAAAACCGTATTTGTTCATGACCTTGGGACTGTCAATCAGTCTCTTTGTGCCGCTGTCTATCAAATAAACTGATTCCAAAGACGTTCCCCTTACTAAGATTGCTCTCTCGTCCAGAGCAGGCCCAATTGCTATGTCGGCAACATCAGCGGAAACCATCATGCTGTTGGAAGAACTGATGTCACCGAAAAGATTGAGAAATGTGAGCGGGAATGGCACCCGGCGCCGATAGCCAGTGCGATCGATCACATAGATCGGAGTTGTTCCCGGAATTCGTGCTTTGCGGCCCGCAAGTTCCGGATGCGGAGTTTCGGTCCCATGAGGGCTGTAAGCCACATCTGTGGCGTCCGCAATTCTCATCGCCCCAAAATCGTTTCTGTACAACATCGAAACTTCTCCTTGGATTTCCCTACAAAACAGAGAAACGAACTGGAGGAACCCTGGCAATAGAATGGCTTGTCCCTGGAGCGGGCGGCATTGATACCAGTCCGCCCGATTCGACAAACTTCTCTTGATAATTAACGCGAGAAATCTCGGTAAGTGGGGCCAGGTAAAAGCAGATTTATTTTGAAGGAAGCCTATCTAGATTAGGTTTTTCTAAGAAACCGCTCGACTCCCTTACGGCAGTCCTCGGTCATGCGTGCAATTGCGTTGATTTCAACACCGGCTTCGAGCGCGGCCTCAAACGACATAGTATCCATGTTGTACAGAAGACGTTTGGACAACATCATGGCGGAGGCCGATTTCGATGCCAGCCGCTGCGTGTAAGCGGTTACTTCTGCCGCAAATTGATCGTCGGGGTAGATGCGGTGGATGAGACCGAGTTCATGGGCACGCGTAGCGGAAATGGTCTCACCAGTGACCACCAGTTCAAAAGCAGCCTTCTCTGAGATCGACCGGCGCAGGATCGTCATGACCATGGCTGGAACAAATCCGATATTGACCTCAGGATAGCCAAACTGTGCCGATTGGGCGGCCAGAATAATATCGCAGGCGGTTGCCAAACCACATCCTCCGGCCAGGGCTCTTCCCTGCACCGCAGCGATGATTGGTCGAGGATGATTGCGCATCATCAGAAACAGCTCGGCAGTTTGGCGCGCGCCCGCCATGTTATCGAGAATATCGGCCTGGGCGGTCTTTTCCAGCCCCTCCAGATCGGCGCCTGAACAGAAATCTTTTCCTGCGCCGGAAAGCAATACGACACGGCATTGAGAATCGCGGCCACTCTCGGCCATGGCCTGCTTTAGTTCGGCAATGATTTCGCCATTGAGCGCATTGCGCTTTTCAGGACGGTTCAGCGTGACCCGCGCAATGCCCTCCTGCAATTCATAGAGGATCTTATGGTAGGTCAATTTGCATCCTCAAAAGGGCTGAGCTGTAGGTTTTGCCCTGGGAATCAGTCTTGAGTGAAATCGTGCCGCCGCCATCGAGGGCCTGGTGCAGGACAAAGTTCAACGCATTCAGATTGGGAATCTCGTAGCGCTCCACAGGACCGAAGCAGACTCCAGCAAAATGCTGTTTCACACGCTCAGCCGTGACTTCACGCACAAGAACAGGATAATACTCCGGTTTAAGCGC
>DASZEU010000631.1:0-7608 GCA_035940535.1 Candidatus Angelobacter sp. | reverse complement strand
GTGGATGAAAGCTCTAACACACTTTATGCGACGACCAACGCTCTCGATGACCGCCAGCGCCATCTGTGCTCGGTAAAACTGGATGGCAGCGACTTCCGCGTCTTCACCAAGGAGGAGCCGGGCACGCACCGGGCTGACTTTTCTCCCAATGCAAAGAGTTACATTGATGATTTTTCTGCGCTGATGACTCCCCCACGAATGTCTTTTTGCCGGGTAGGCGGCAACTGCGATGTGTTGTGGAAAGCCAGGGGCCTGGACCGCTACAACCTGACTGCGCCGCAGTTCGTTGACTTTCAGGCGGAGGACGGAACCAAACTGCATGGCCTGCTCTACTTGCCGGCGCAGTCAACCGGAAAAAAGGTTCCGTTGCTGATGAATCCATACGGCGGTCCCGGAGTCCAGACCATCCGCGACCAATGGGACAGGAATGGACTGCTCTTCAACAATATTCTGCTCAGGGATGGCATCGCAGTGCTGAGCGTCGATAACCGGGGCATGGCTGGACGCGGCAAGAAATTTGCTTCGGTCATCATGCACAATTTTGGCGAGACGGAACTCAAAGACCAACTGGCCTCGCTAGACCAGGCCCTCAGTAGCTTTCCACAGTTGGACGGAACGCGCCTCGGCTGGTGGGGCTGGAGTTACGGCGGCTATATGACCTTGAACGCCCTGACCCGCTCAAACCGCTTCAAGGCCGGAGTAGCCGTGGCTCCGGTCACCGATTGGCATGATTATGACAGCATCTATACCGAGCGTTACGCGGGCCTGGTGCCAGAGTTTGAAGAAGCCTACAAACGAAGCTCGCCCATCACCTACGCCCGGCAGCTTCATGGACACTTGCTGGAGGTACATGGAACCAGCGACGACAACGTACATATCCAGAATACGATGCAAATGATCAATGCCCTCATTGAGGCAGGAAAGCAATTTGACGTTGTACTTTATCCTCGCCGGACCCATGCAATTTCGGGCCCTGCGGCGCGGATTCATCTGTTCACCCGAATTCGCGATCACTTCTGTCGTGAATTACTAGGAGAGCAGCCCGCCGAGCCGGAGAAAGCCGAGTGAAGAACCAGACATTCATTTTGGGCGACTTTGAATTGACTCTGGTTTCGGATGGAATTTATAGAGCGGATGGGGGAGCTTTCTTCGGTGTTGTACCGAAAGTTCTGTGGGAACGGAAGATCCAGCCAGACACGCTCAACCGTTTGCCCATCGGCCTCAATTCGGTTCTGGTGCGCACCGGAAAAACGAACGTGCTGATCGAAACCGGCATTGGCAACAAGCTGCCCGAAAAACAGAAACGAATTTGGGAAACACCGGAAAAATTGCTGGAAAACCTTCGCCTGGCCGGTGTAGAACCGGAAGACATCGACATTGTTATCAACTCTCATCTCCACTTTGACCACTGCGGGTGGAACACCATCTACCGGGAGGGCCGTGCAGTGGCTACGTTCCCGAAGGCGAAGTACTATGCGCCCGAAGGCGAATGGCGGCATGGACAATTGCAGTTGGAGCGCGATCGCGTGAGCTATATCAGCGATAACTACAATCCTCTGATTGATTCCGGCCAGATGCAGTTGTTCAACGGGCAAGCTGAAATTGCGCCTGGCATTTCGGTGGTCCCGTATCCCGGCCACACTCGCGACATGAATGCCATTTTCATTCAGAGCGGCGGCAAGACGGCCTGTTACATTTCGGATCTTGTACCGACTTCATGGCACCTCGACCCCACTTGGCTCATGGCCTACGACCTGTTCCCGCTGGAGACCATTGAAAACAAGAAGAAGTACTATGAAAGAGCGATTCCGGAACAATGGCTCACGATCTTTACCCATGATCCCAATGTGCCCTGGGGATATCTTGGTAAGGTGGGCGGTAAAATTGTTCTCACCGAAGACTAAACGTCTTGATCACGATCTCCACGCACCCAAAGCCTTCTGCATCCTGTCATTCAAGGCCGTTCTTTGGCAGTGGTAGGGGGTCATTTTGATTTCCACAGCATTCATATCCGAAGGTACAGGGGGCTAAAGCCCGAATATTTTCAGTACTTTCGGAACGAGTGAACTCAAAAAGCTGGGCGGCTGACTTGGACATCCCTGCGCTAGCAGATAGAATCTTCGAGACCATGCGCCGGACTTTTCTCATCTTGATTTTGTTGACGGCTTGTCCGGCGCAGAAGCTGCGGTTTTCACCTGTAGAGAAGGCCATCATTCTGGCCAGGGCTGGGGATATTCCTTCCAGCAGCCCCGAACGGTTGGCCAGAATGAAAGAACTCTTTCTTGAGTCAGGCTGTCTAACGGTTACAGAACAGGGCATGCCATCCTCAGAAACGCCCAACCTTATTTGCCGCCTCAACGGCGGGGGCGAGGGAACCATCATTGTGGGCGCAAATTACGGGCAGGTCTCGCCGGATAATTGGGCCGGCGCATCATTGTTGCCGAGCCTCTATCAGAGCCTGGCGGCGAGAAAACGGCGGCATACATTCATCTTTGTCGCTTTTGCCGATGAGAGGAAAACTTCGACAGGAGCCCAGTTTTTTGCAGCTCACATGACCGACGCAGAGGTAAAGCACAGCCAAGCCATGATCGATCTGGATGCCCTGGGGTTATCGCCCACCAAGTTCTGGGCTGCTCATTCCGATAAGAGCCTGGTAAAAGCCCTCGTGGTGGTAATGTATGCCTTGAAGCTGCCAGCCAGCCAAGTGAACATCGCCAAGGCGGGGGAGGCCGACTCAGAAGCATTTGCTTCACGGCATATACCTCAGATCACATTGCATTCGCTCACTCGCGAGGCGGTGGCAGTGATGCACAATCAGCAAGACCCAGCCCAGAAATTTCGCCCGAACAATTATTACGATTCCTACCACCTCATCAGCGGCTATCTTGCTTACCTGGATGAAACTCTCAAATCGAGGCCAACTATCAAATGAAGCTGAATGAGAATGATTACTCTCTTCCAAATAGCCTGGAATTGAAGAGGACGAATCGGAAGGACGAATAAAGGCGGCTTTTCCACAGGATGAAGAGTAAAAACTGGCAAACTGCTGTGTAACACAATGACAAAAATTGTCCTTGCGAAAACCATGTACTCTGATTACTATTCACACACCCCCTGGCAGTAATTCAATAGTAAATTCAAAAAAGAGCTGCGTCGGACATGAATATCGGCGAAACCATAAGAAATTACCGGTTGCAAAAAGGCATGTCCCAGGGCGATATCGAAAAGCGCACTGGATTGTTGCGTTGCTATCTTTCTCGAGTCGAGAACGGACATACCATTCCTTCCTTGGACACTCTGGCCAAAATTGCCTCGGCCATGGAACTGCCTTTGGGCCAGTTCTTTACCGATCATCATGCCAACGGAAACTCCAGGAACCTGCCCCCTCTAACCGAAGAAGAGGTCCGCTTCCTGAGCCAGATACGCCGCTATTCTTCTAATTTGAACGACAGTGACCGCAAGCTGGTACTAGCCATGGTGAAGAAGATGGCAGCCAGCACAGGCAAATGAAGCCGATTTGATTTTTAAGGAACACGAATGAGAAAACCGTTCGGCTCGGGCTACACTCACCTTCCTTTCGGTTTTGAAGAGGAATTCAAGAGATTATTGGCGGCTTACGGAATCCAGGAAGAATGATTCAACCGTCCCTAACGGGACTCCGTTTGTTTTGAAGCTAACCCAGCATTGGATTCGGCGCCTGACAGCGCCGAATCATGCTGGGCTACTGTCAGACGTCCCCTTCGGGGACTTAACCCCGTAAAATCGTGAGTACAAATGTAGAAACTCCAGGGCACGAGTGAACTTCCTTCGGCTTACCTCAGGACAGGCCGTGCCCTGCCCTGACACAAATCAACTCTGATAGTCTCTTTTTCCGCAAGCACTGCAGTGTCTTTGGGGTTCAAATTACAAATAATTACAAATTACAAAATTTTCAAATTACAAATTCTTCACGCCGCTTTGCTGACTTCGCTCAGCGCCAGCACTGCTAATTCCAGCCGGTCACGTGCTCCAGTCTTGGTGAAGATGCTTTGCAGGTGACGTTTTACGGTATTTTCGCTGATGTTGAGGGTCTGGCCGATGTCCTTATTCTTCATTCCTCGGGCCACATAGAAGGCGATCTGGCGCTCGCGTTCAGAGAGTCGCACCAGCGCGTTCGCGGAGGTCTTTGATTCCGCCGTCATGGTGGTCAGAACCTGCTGCGCAAGCTCATCGGAAAACGCAAGTTCGCCGTTGGCTACGGTTCGAATCGCAGCAAAGAGTTTCTCTGGCCCATCGCTCTTAAGGACCAGCCCGCGCCCCCCAAGTTTCACTACTTGGGCATAGTCCAACTCATTGTCGGACCCCGTGAGGACAACTGCCGCTACTCGGCTTCCCGCGCGGTCCAGGGTGCGCAAGACGTCGAAGCCATCGCTGCCGGGCATGAACAAATCAAGTACCAGTACGTCGGGGTGATATTGCTGGACCTGCGCCAGAGCTTCCTGGCCATTCGCGGCAAGCCCCTCCATATAGAAATCGGGTTGTGTGGAGAGCAGCGCCCCCAGCGATTCACGCAGGACGGTGTGGTCGTCGGCTATAACAATGCGAATTTTATTGTCGTCTGAGCTTTTAGGACACATAACAAACGATTAGATGCAATCTGGAACGGACATGGCCGTATGGGTCAGAGGGTCTAACGGAAGAAACCCTTTTCTGTGGTATATTCCGGTTAACTGCCCAGGTCGTGCGGGGGTTCGTCCGTGACGATTGATGAGGAAATATCCCAACTTGACGATTACGTCCGCCGCCTGAAGATCGAATACGACATCTACTTTGGCGGAGGATCGAAGAAGGTTCCCGCCGAAATTGAATGGCGGGTCCAGAACCTTCTCAGGAAATATTCCGAAGGATCGAAACTGAACTTCGCCCAGCGCTTTCGTTTTAACTCCATCCAGCAGCGGTATGCGCTTTTTGCCGCGCTCTGGCAGCAAAAGCTCAAAATCAAGGAAGAGGGCTACCGGCGTCCGCAGGATGCCGTACTTGGTATTCAGGGAATGCGCGGCGAAGAGCAACATGCGGCTGAAGAGGCTTTGAAGCCCCATTCCCGCCACAGCGATAAGCCCTTTAGCGTCGCCTGTGCCGATGTAGATTCCGACCGGGAAAACGTGGAGGCGCTGTTCCGCGCCCTGACAGAAGCGCGCAGCAAAACCGGCGAGAGCGGCGGTGGCACACTGGAATCTTTCAGGAGCTTTGTGCGCCAGAAGACCGCACAAATCCGCAAACAATACGGCTGCCCTGCCGTCGAGTATTCCGTTGACGCGACGGATGGCCAGGTGCGCCTGAAAGCCAAACCCAAGACGTGAGAGTCCTAACGGTGTCGTTCTACTTCCAATATTCGCCTAGCCTGCCGTAGATTCCTGCGTAAAGTGCGATGCCATCCCAGAGGTTCTTCAACTTCAAGTTTTCATTAGCGGCGTGCTGATTGTTGTCGTAATTAGCAATGGGCAGTCCGATCACTGGTTTCTTGAATTGCTGTTCAAATACAGAGGAAGGCGTGCTGCCGCCAATTGTGGGCATCAGCACTAAGGCATCGCCCGTGACAGTCTTCGCGGCCTGGATGAATGCCTGGGAGACCGGCGCATCGATGGCCGTCCGCTGCGGTGGATAGCCTGCTCCCCATGTCACCTGTAACAACCGAGGATGCTTCAGGCGTTCGGAAACCGTTGGAGGTCTTTCCGTGACGAAATATCCAAGGTCGTGCAGGTAGCTTTCCAGTTGGCCTCGCACAATTTCCGGTGTCTGATTTGGAACCAAGCGCAAATCGATATAGGCCGTGGCCGAAGCGGGAATGGCATTGGCCGGGTTAGGGCCGGTTCCCCCACCCTCAATGCGGTCGAGATTCAGGCCTGGCTTGAGGATCTGCTCAGCCAGAGGAGAATGGCCTTCGGTGCGTCCCAACCCGAATTCTTTACTAAGCTGATCGTCGATGTTCGGTACATTTTTCAGAGCTTGCTGCTCTCCCGGCGTAAGCGCTCGAACGGGAGCATAGAAATTCGGAATGGTGATCTCGCCCTCCGTTGTACGCAGCTTGGAGATCATATAGGCAAGCTCCACAATCGGGTTAGGTGCCCAGTTGCCGTAGTGTCCGCTGTGCAGTGGACGGCTGGGACCAAAGGCCGTGATCTGAACTGTGACAACGCCCCGGCTGCCAAAAATCAGTTGGGGCGCTCCATTCTGGTTGGCGGGACCATCACAGATCACCCACAGGTCAGACTGCAACTGGCCGGCATATTTCGAAAGGATGGCTGCCAGATGAGGTGAACCAGCTTCCTCCTCGCCTTCAAAGAAGAATCTCAAATTCACAGACAGCGGAAGATGGCTGGCTTGCATGGCATCGAGGGCGGTAATGAGTCCAAAGACTGAGGCCTTGTCGTCACTGGATGAGCGAGCATAGATGCGAGTCTCCGGATCATCAGGACTTGGATTGGCATCGTTCGGGTTTTTGCCCACGAGAGTCGGCTTCCATGGATCTTGTTTCCATTGGGATTTGTCCACCGGCTGGCCGTCGTAATGCGCGTAGAAGGTAACTGTGCGCTTGGAAGGATCGACTGACATTTCCGCCAGCACCACAGAGGGCGCATGTTCAACCCTCAAGAGCTGTGTCTTCAATCCGCGCTTCTGCAGCATCTGCGCCAACGCGTCAGCATTCTTTTGAATGTTGGCTTCATCGCTGGCCACGTTGGGCAGCGCAAGAAATGTGTTGAATTCTTGCAAGATAGCTGAACGGTGCTGGGCAATGTAGGCGCGGATGGAATCGTTTGAGGATGCATTCTTCTGCTGGGCAGGAAGCAGAGCTGCAAATACCATGAAGATCAACGACCAACCCATATTGCAGCAGAAATTTCTCATGCGGTTCTCCTTATCAAGAGGCACAGGCGCTCTTACTTTAAGGCGCTTTGCAACATCTTTCAATTATCATTGGCTGACATGGATTTCTCCTCGGTTGAACTTATCACTTTTGATTGTTACGGAACCTTGATTGACTGGGAGAGCGGGATGCTCGCGGCCTTACGCTCGCTGTTTCCCAACCATTCACACGCTACCGATGAGCAGCTCTTGGCAATGTATGGCGAAATCGAAGCCCGTCTTGAAGCCGGTCCCTATCTTTCTTATCGCACCGTGCTCTCGCGAACTGCGGAGGAGATCGGGAGTCGCTTGGGCGTGGAGTTATCTGCCGAGCAGGGCCAGCAGTTTGTGGAATCGCTAAAACGCTGGCCACCTTTTTCAGATAGTGTAGAGTCCTTGAAGACGCTGGCCAAACGTTATCGATTGGGAATTATCTCTAACACTGATGATGATCTATTTGCAGCCAGCCAGAAACTATTGCAGGCTCCGTTCGCCATGATTGTGACGGCGCAGCAAGTGCAGAGCTACAAGCCATCTTTAAGGAATTTTGAGGAAGCTATGAAACGCGGAGGGGTTCCGAAAGAGAACATTCTGCATGCTGGTCAAAGCATCTACCACGACATTGCCCCAGCCAACATTCTGGGCCTGAAGAATGTCTGGGTAAATCGGCGTTTCGGCAAACAAGGTCCCGGCGCTACCGTCGCTGGCGATGCCAGGCCTGGGCTA
>DASZEU010000630.1:0-6917 GCA_035940535.1 Candidatus Angelobacter sp. | reverse complement strand
GGAAAACGTCTATGGCTAGCCCCCAGGACGAGGTGTTGGACTCGGGGAGGGGCTTGGCCCCGGCCCAGGCGGGATAAGTTGCTGTTGCTGCTCCTGGCGCGGATCGTAATAGAACACCCATTCGTTATAGTGGTCTTTTTCGTCAATGATTTTGATCGATTCTTCTTTGCGGGTGCCGCCGACGCCAATGATGGGTCCGCCGCCCGGCTGAGGGTTGCCAAATGCTGATCCGCTGCTTCCGCTTGGTGATGGACTTCCTGAATTGCCCCCGCCGGAGATTCCGCCAGAGCCTTGTGGGGTTGGAGTCGGAGTCGGGGTGGGCTGGCTGAAGCCGGAGTTGAATCCGCCTGAGTTATTCAAATTTGTCGTCCCGCCGCCAACTTTCAAAACCACTTCACCCTGATGAATAAGGCGCCAATCGTCTTTGCCGGTGAAAGGATCTTTGTAGCGTTTCCGGAGGAAGCGCAAGTTGTTGGTGTTCTCAAGCTGCTCGATGTTCAGCGGATAGCGCCCGAACTTACGATAGAACCTCCTGATGGCTCCCGTATATTCATGGGCGCGATGAATCATCTCCTCTTCTTTGTCCCGTTTGATCTGCTGCCGAACCCGAGGAAGTTCAACGCTCAGGGCAACTAACATCAAGGTCATCAGAAGCATGACCGAGAGCAGAATATACCCCGCCTGCCTTCGAGATTTGGTGCGCGCAATGTCACTTACTTTCCGCGGGCTGAACATCAATTTTTCCTTCTAAAACGCTCTGTCATCCAATCAAATCAATTTCCCCCTCTAAAACGCCCTGTCATCCTGAGCGCAGCGAAGGACCCCGAAAATGCGTAAATATTCCACGTCAGAGTAAGAGGCAACTCGGCAACACTCGATTTTACGCAGCAGGCCCTATCCCTCTAAAACGCCCTGTCTTAGCAGCCAAAATCCTAGTTCACCGTCGCCGGTGTAAGCGGGACTGGCTGCCGGTTGTTGTTGAGCACATCTTCTACCATCACCGATGTGTTGTTGATCTGCACGATCCTATACCGGCGATTCACAATGTCGCCCTCTTTGGCCACAAACACTTCGTCGCCATCCGACAAAAACACTTTCTTAGCTTCTCCTGCACGATTAGCAAACCCAAAAAACTTCAAAGTAATCGGTGGAGGAGGCGGTGGAGGAGGAGGCCCTGTCAGTTCCGGGCGCACCGGCTGTATCGGAGTTGGCATGGGTGTCGGGGGAGGCGGAGGCGGCGCTTCCATGCGAAAAATATTGCGTTTCCCTCCTTCATATTCCACTCTCTGGCTGGCTGCAAGAAGGTCGGTTCGCAATGTAGGATCGAGGGAGCTTTCCCGGACTCGCGGAACTATGCCCTTTTTCTGGTTTGGGGAATTTGCGGCCGTAGTTTGGGAAGGTCTTGCCGAAGCAGACGTCGTAACAGAGTCGCCCAGCCATCCCATTGAGCTTAAGGCACGGAACCCCACGGGCAGCGCGATGATGAGCAGCACCCCCATCCATTTAACCTTCTTCTTGTCCTCAATTCCCAGCTTCACTTACGTAGTTTCCTTCAAAAAGGTATCGACCTTGATTTGCAATTCGACCGAGCCCGCTCCCTGCTGGCCATTGAGAGAGATTTGGGTAATGTCGAACAGCAGCTTGTCTCGCTCCAGGGCGTTGATGAAACGCGCAATCTTTGGGTAGTCCCCCGAGAGAGTGATATCGGCTTTGACTCGTTGAAGATCGGGCACTCCCGTATCTTCGGTCTTATAGTGAATCGGCGGAGGAGCAAAGCCATTCTCCTGGGCCAGTTTATTGATCTCTTCCGAGACCTCGGACCAGCGGTTGGCCACGTGCTGCTTATAGAATTTCTTCACGTCCTCACGGGTCTTGATCAGCTTTTGGTCCATGCCCTGCAAAGGCTCGACCTCGCGGCTGATGCGCGTGAATTGCTGCCGCAGATTATGTTCTTCGCGCTGCTGTTCGGCCCGCGTGGCCCGTCCCGGCCATAGAAGATACACGGTAAGTCCCAAATCGACTACAGCCAAGGCCGCTAGAACAATAATAAACTTCTTTCGCAGTGGACCCAACGGCGTCATTACATGCCCTCCTTGGCGCCCGAGGGTTCCGGCTGTATCCAGTTGGCAGGAGTATAAAAAGTCTCGATAGTGAATTGGACCAGGGGCGGTCCTTTTCCCAAGGCGTTCGTTGATTCGAACAGGAGCACAGGAAAGCGGAAGCGTTCCGATCCCTCCATCTTCTTAATCAATTCGATCGCATCGCCATGCTTTTCTCCGGCGATGATCATCTTGAGCTTCAGCCGATGATCCGAGGTAGGGGAAGGCGCGACTGAGAGTACGAAAGCCCGGCCCGGCATGATTTTTTCCAGGTCGGTAAACAACTCCGTCCAGGAAAACGACTTTTGCTCAAACAGGTCGTTCCAAAATGAGGATTGGTCACGCACATCGTGGTTTTCAGGCTGGTTGAGCATCGCTTCGGCTTTGCCCTTTTCTTGCTCCTTGACCTTGATTTTTTCTTTCAGCTCGGCGATATGTCTTCCTGACTGTTGCGAGGTCACGTAAGTAAAGCGCGCCTTCATGCCGAGAAAGACAGTGAGCAGGACCAAGGCAGCCACGGCTGCGCCCCAGCGCAGGTAAAACTGCCGGGCATCGGCGTATTTCTGAGAAGCCAGATTGATGGTGAAACGCATTATCCGAGCAATGCCCCCGCAACTCCAGCCATCATCGATGGTGGAAAGTTGTCACCACTCAGGACCTGTCCGGAAGAGATGATGGGCGCCAATTCTTCTACCCGCGCCCCCGTGTGTTCGTGGAGCATGGGCCCGACCTCCCGAATGGAGGCCGCGCCGCTGATAAAAATTTTTTCAATCCGCGCCCCGAAGGTATCTTCGAAAAACATAATCGATGGCAATACCGCTTCCGCAAGCTCGGTGGCGCTTACATCTTCTCCATGAGGATTGTCGAGGGTACGCATCAAGCGAAGCTCTTCGTGCTCGGCAGCCGCCACGGTGATGCTGTGGGGATCGACCTTCAGCATGAGCGTGGGCGTCTGAGCTTCCACCATGCCCAGGGCGGCCAGCGAGGAGGGCAGCAACACTCCGGGGGAGTAACCGGCGGCGCGAAAAGCAGCCTCGTATTCTTCCACGACTTCCTTCGGTGAAATCGCCGCCACCACCTGGACTGACTTTCCCACGCGGCGTGCTTCGTAGGAAAGGGCAGCCTGTTCCGCATCGAAGGGCAGGGCCTTTTTCAAACGAAACCGGACTACGGCTTCAGCCTCCAACGATTTGGCCGGCAAAGTTTCAAATTCAAGCAGCAGAACACGGATGGCGGCATCGGGCACAATGGCGATTACGTCATGCGAGTTGCCGCCCACCGCGCCCAAAGCGCTGTTGATGGCATTGGCCAGCGCGGTGGCATCCAGCACGTTGTTTCCACTCATAGCGGGCTTCAGTGCGCCCTCGGCCAGGCGGCGGGAGGTGATCATCTCCAGTTGCTGCGCGTTTTTCGAGGCGCGCGCGCTGATCACGCGGCTGGGCGTGATCTCGCAAGCCAGCGAGGGCCGTGCTCCGTATTGTTTGCTTCGCGCCATAGTTAGCGGTTGGTTTCAATAAAGGTGACTTTATTGATCTCCTTGAGCGTGGTGATGCCGGCCCTTACTTTGTCGAGCGCCGATTCGCGCAAAAACTTCATTCCTTCATCGTGGGCAGCCCTGCGGATTTCTGAAGACGGCCTCTTCTCCAGGATCAGCTCACGAATACGATCTGTCAGATCAAGCAGCTCATGGATGGCGGTGCGGCCATGATAACCCGAACCTGAGCATTCAATACACCCTTGTCCCTCGTAGAACGTTACCTGGCTCCATTGCTGCGGATCAAGCCCCCAGGCTTGCAGATCATCATTGTCATAGACGACGCGCCGCTTGCAATGGGGGCAAATCACGCGCACCAATCGTTGGGCCAGCACGCAGTTGAGGGCGGAGACAAAATTGTACGGCTCCACACCCATATTGAGGAAGCGGCCTAGCACGTCCACGACATTGTTGGCGTGGACGGTGGTAAATACCAGGTGGCCCGTCAGGGCAGATTGAATGGCGATCTGTGCGGTTTCCTGATCGCGAATTTCGCCCACCATGATCTTATCGGGATCATGGCGAAGAATGGAGCGCAGTCCGCGCGCAAAGGTCAGACCTTTCTTTTCATTTACCGGAATCTGCGTAATTCCCTTGATCTGGTATTCGACCGGGTCCTCGATGGTGATGATCTTATCTTCGTCGGTCTTGATCTCATTCAGAGCAGCATAGAGAGTGGTGGTCTTACCGCTGCCCGTGGGACCGGTCACCAGCACCATGCCATAAGGCTCGGCGATGTAGCGCCGAAATTTCCGCAGGTCCTCCTCGTCGAACCCCACCACATCCAGCACCAGGTTGCGGAACTTCTCACTCATGGATTCTTTATCGAGCACGCGCAGCACCGCATTTTCGCCGTGAATGGTGGGCATGATGGAGACGCGGAAATCAATGAGGCGATGGTTGTATTTCACGCGGAAGCGGCCGTCCTGGGGAACGCGCCGTTCGGCAATGTCCAACTCGCTCATGACCTTGACGCGGGTGATGATGGTGGACTGATGTTCCTTGGCGATGGGCTGCATGGCTTGCTGCAACACACCATCGATGCGGTACTTGACTACTACCGAATCATTTTCGCATTCCACGTGGATGTCGCTGGCTCGCTGCTGTAGAGCGGTAAAAATGGTGGTATCCACCAAGCGGATGATGGGGCTGATGTCGTTTTCCGCGGTGATCCTGTCAATGGAAAGGTTCTCGTCGCTGGCCCCTTCCTCTTCATGCACCACGTCGAGCACGAAGCCTTCACTGGCCTCTTCCAGAACGCGCTGCGACTGCTCGGTCTTCTTGAGGATCTCGTTGATCTGGCTTAATGTGGCCACCTTGGTCTTGATGCGGCGATTCAGGAGCAGGCCGATTTCGTCGATCATCATCAGCTTGCTGGGATCGGCGATCGCAATCCACAGGTTTCCATCGTGCTCCTGCAAGGGGACGAAATTGTAACGGAACATCAAGTCCACCGGAATGGACTTGAAGAGCTCAGCATCGAGATGGTAATCGCGCAGGTCGACAAAGTCGCAGCGATAGCGCTGTGCCAAATCACGGGCACGCTGCTCGCCGGAAGCCCCGTGTCCATTGACCTGGGCGATGGGTTCATTGCTGGAATGTACATTCTTTTGGTTCATAAAAGGTCCCTATTGCCCTTGAAGCTGGCCTCCCAGAGAAAAGATGGGGAGATACAGGGCGATCAACACAAAAGCGATAATGATGGCCATGAATATGAGAATGATCGGCTCGATCAATTGCATGGCTGCCGTCATGGAGTTTTGCACGTCTTCTTCATAGAACTCGGCAATGGAGTTCAGCATGGAGTGCAGCGCGCCCGTGGATTCGCCCACCTCGATCATCTCCACAGCCATGTCCGGGAAAAAACCGGTCTCTTCAAGGCTGGCCGAAAGAGAACGCCCTTCACGGACGCGCGTCCCGGCAGTTTCAACCAGACTAGAAATCTTGCGGCTGCCAATGGCATTTCTGGCAGTCTCCAGCGATGGAACCAGGGGCAGTCCTCCCGCCAGCAGAGTAGCCAGAGTGCGGGAAAACAGGGCAACCTGATATTTCATCCACATGTCACCGAAGACCGGCAGCTTGAAGCGCAGCTTATCCAGGGCCACTCCTCCTTTGGGCGAGCGCGTCCATATCACAGTTGCCAGTACCAAAAGAATAAGGGCAGGCACGATGATGAAGAAGTAACCTCGGACGGTGGTCCCAAAGGCCAGCAGGAGCTTGGTGGCGTCGGGAAGCTGGGCGTTCATGTCGCTATATAACGAGGCAAACTGAGGCACTACGTAAGTGAACAGAAAAGAGAGCATCACGGTAAGGGCCACGCACAGTAGCCCCGGATACCAGAGCGAGGAAATCACCTTCTTGCGAAAACTTGAGGTGATCCGCTGATACGAGATGTAACGGCTCAGCACCTCTTCGAGGTTGCCGCTGCGCTCGCCCGCCAGGATCGTTGTGGTGTAAACCTTGGGAACGACCTGTTGCGCCTCGAAGGCCTCCGAAAGCAATTGACCGCTTCGCACACGCTCGTGAACATTTTCCAGTATGGACTTGAAGCTGGGATCGCGCTGGCGGCGGCCCAAAAGGTCCAACACCATCAGCATGGGCAACCCGGCCTTAATCAAGGTGAAGAGCTGCTGGTTAAAGATAATGAAGGTATCGGTCTTAATACGCTTCTGGCCACCGAACAAGCTGCCGGAGAACAATCCGGTACGCCCTTTGACCGAATACACCAGGTAGCCTTGCTGGGCATAGCGGTCCCGGACTTCCTGCTCGGAAAATCCGTTGTCTATCTGTTCGAGCACGTTGCCGCGCTCATCAGCCATTTTGACCAGGAATTCTGCCATGAAATATTGACCAGGAATTCTGCCACGAGATAGACGTTGGGAGAGGTCCTACTCCTTATTATTCTAACATTTACAGCGCACGTTCCCGCGCTTAAATAGAACGCGCCCAGCGAAGATTATTGCGCTCCTTTCATAGAAATCACATGAATTTTTTTTAGGGTTGCTCATCAGCCATTAGGTTTAAAGCTTGCGGAACAAGGGACTATCAGAGTTGATTTGTATTAGGGCACGAGTTTACTCGTGCCTCTGGAGTTTCTACATTTGTACTCACGATTACGGGGTTAAGTCCCCGAAGGGGACGTTTGACAGTAGCCCAGCATGATTCGGCGCTGTCAGGCGCCGAATCCAATGCTGGGTTACCTTCCAAACCAACCGAGTCCCGTTAGGGACGGCTGAATCATTCTTCCTGGATTCCGTAAGCCGCCAATAATCTCTTGAATTCCT
>DASZEU010000629.1:0-6785 GCA_035940535.1 Candidatus Angelobacter sp. | reverse complement strand
CAGATCGTTGAAAATCTCCCCGGTTTTGGTCTGCATGTTTCCCTCGACAGCTACCATGCCGTCCAGCATATTGCACAGCAGGCGCAGTTGGATTCCAGCCGCAGCCACCAGCAGCAAAAGCACGCGATGGGGCGGAGTGCTATAACTCGAAGAGGAGAGCGCCACCCCCGCCAGCGCAGCACAAAAAATACTCAGAACAGAGATAAGGTTAGGATGGACCCGCTGCCGTACCAAGAAACCGGCAATCGCCTTGGCCCATTCCTTCTGGCGCGTTTTAAGTGGACGTCTCGCAGTAGTCGTCATTTCCATGATTTGTTGGGTATACACATTCTGCTACATCTTGCTCAAATGTAGAAACTCCATGGCACGCTCAGAATAGCGCAAGATAGACCCGCAGATATAATGATAGGTACTATCTGGCTTAAGAAAACAAGGAGGGCGCACGGTGTCCCAGACCCACACGATTCCGCTGACTCGCAATGCCAATCGAGTTCCACTCGGACCTAAAGGCTTGCCATTGATCGGTGTTTCGTTCAAGTTCGCCCGCAATCCCCTCGAAATGTTGCGTAGTGTTGCCAAGGAATATGGCGACATCGTAAAGCTTCCGATTGGGTTCCAGCCTCGCATCTTCATCAACCATCCTGACTGGATTACCCAAGTCCTGGTCGTCCAGCACGCCAAATTTCACAAGAGCGACCTCACCAAGAGGCTGCTGGGAAATATTCTGGGCCAAGGGTTGCTGACCAGTGAAGATGATTTCTGGAGGCGCCAGCGGCGGCTTGCACAACCCGCATTCCGCCGTTCCCGCATCAATGAATATGCTCCGACCATGGTCGATATCGCCACAGAGCACATTCGCGAATGGCAAGGCCAGGGAGAGGAACGCGACATGGCCGAAGAGATGATGGCGCTTACCCTGGAGGTTGCAGTTCGCGCACTGTTTGGCACCGGACTGCCCGGCACTGCCCGCCAAGTAGGGCAAGCAACCACGTTCTTGATGCGCTATCAGCTCCAACGCCTGGGATCGATTTTCAAAGTTCCACAGAGCTGGCCGACTCCTAACAACCGCCGCGCCCGGCGCGAACTGGAGGTGCTGGATTCGTTGGTCTATCGCATCATTGCAGACAGAAAGGCCCAGGGCAATGCTCACCAGCAGGATGACGTGCTCTCTCTGCTGATCGCGGCCATGGATGAAGATGGCAGCCAGATGACGCTCAAGCAGCTTCGCGACGAGACCATGACGCTGTTTCTTGCCGGCCACGAAACCACCGCCCTCACCCTGGCGTGGACGTGGTATCTGCTCAGCGGAAATCCCTCAGCCGAAGCCCGCCTGCATGAAGAGCTGCACGGTGTCCTTGGGGGGCGCGCACCCGAGCCCGGCGACCTTGAGCGCCTGCCCTACCTGCAAGCGGTAGTCAGTGAATCTTTGCGTCTGTATTCGCCGGCGGCCGTCATTTCGCGGCTAGCAACCGCTCCATTTAGTTTTGGAGGTTACGATTTTCAGGAAGGCACCACCGCCATCATGTCGCAATGGATCATGCACCGTGATCCGCGTTTTTTCGATGACCCTGAAGCCTTCCGTCCGGAGCGCTGGCTCGATGGACTTGAGAATCGCCTGCCCAAGGGCGCGTATTTTCCCTTCGGAGATGGCCCTCGCCGCTGCATCGGTCAAGGCTTTGCGCTGCTCGATACCTATCTGGTGCTAGGAGTGATGGCCCAGCGATTCAGTTTCTGCCTGGTTCCAGGCCATCCCGTGGTACCCGAACAATTGATTACTCTGAGACCCCGCTTCGGATTGCAGATGAAGGTCTTCGCGCGACATTAGAGCAGCAGAGTCACATCCACAGAAAGCATATCAAAGCCGCAACCAAAACCACCTACCACGGAGGAACACAGAGGAAAACCAGACCTTTGCGGTGAACGTTTAGTTGTGGCTTGCTACCTGTAGTAATGGGTCACGTTGCTTTCGGTGAATGGGTTATCTGCTATTCGCCAGATGCTCCTGGAAGAATCTGACTTCCTCAACTGTGGACCGTATGCGGTTTGCGGTCTTGCGCCAGCCATGGCCTTCATCGGGAAACAGGACGTATTCCACTGGCACTCCTCGCTGTTTGAGCGTGTTTACAATCTGCTCCGCTTCAATGACCGGCACATTTGTGTCATTGGCTCCATGTTGCACCATAGTAGCTGCCTTGATCCGATCCAGTTTGTAGATTGGTGAGAGACGATCCAGCATCTCCCTTTGCGTCTTGGGATCGCCGTATTCGACCGTTGAGATCGCAGCCATCCATGGCTCGGTGTGTTCAAAGAAGGTGACAAAATTCACGATGCCGTACAGGTCAACACCGGCCGCAAACATATCTGGATATTCTGTTAATCCCGCCATGGTCATGTATCCACCATAAGAACCGCCGGTGATGCCGAGCTTCTTGGGATCGGCAAAATGGTTCGAGACCAGGTAGTCGACACATGCCTTGATGTCTTTCACCGCATTGACTCGCAATTCGCCATTATCGAGATTGACAAAACGTTTTCCAAATCCTGCGGAGCCGCGGACATTCGGCGCAAACACGCCAATGCCTTGGGCCAGAAGCGCCTGGTAATCGCTGCGAAAACCGGGGCGTTCCTGCCCCTCAGGACCGCCGTGGAAGCTGACCACGTAAGGCCCCGGCGCAGTCTGGTTTTTAGGACGATACAACCAACCACTGAGCTGAAGTCCATCCTGGGCCGGGAAGGTTACAAGTTCCGGACGAACCAGCGCATTCAGATCGATTCCGGGATGTGGGCTGAAAGTGAGCTGATGAAACTGTTTGGTCTCCAGATCGAGCGTCCATAGATCTGGGGGCTGGGCAGCGCCGGAGATGTTCATCGCCATCTTCTTGCCATCACGCGAGAACTGGATTCCACCCAAAATCTCTCCGGGAATCTTTGGTCCAGGCACATCCTTACCGCTCTTCAAATCATAGAATGAAAGCTCAGACCTGCCTTTGACATTCCAAATCAGCACCGCCAGGGTCCCTTGTTTGTTGAGCCGAAATCCGTCCAGTTCCGCATCAGCCCTTTGAACTAGGACCTCGGTACCGGATGGAACGCCATCGGCGCCAATGCGAATTCTCTCGAAGGCAAATAAATCTCGGTCCTTATTGGTGGCTATGTACGCCGTGGAGCCATCGGGAGCGAGAGAACCAAAGGAAGTGGCAACGCCCTCATGTTTTGTAAGAAGGGTCTCTTTGGCCTTCTCCTGCCCCGGTTCCAGGTCGAGCAAGTAGAGATTGTTGTCTCCGCGGCTGCGCACTCGTGTCAGCAGGGCGCGCTTGCCATTCGCAGATAAGTTGGCAATTGCTCCGACCCCGGGATTTTTGCAAACCAGCGTGATAGTTCCCGAAGCCAGATCAATCAGGAAAGAATCGCGCGACGCAGCATCGAACCGGCTGGAGTCGATGGCGATTTTCTTGCCATCCTCGCTCCAGGCGTTAAAACCATTGTTATCCTTGCCACCATCGGTCAGCCGCCGAAGGCCGCTACCGTCGGGCTTGACCACATAGATCTGAGTGTTTAAACCGCCACCTGGGGCAATGGTCACCGCGATCCAATCGCTGGTTGGAGACCATTCTGCGTCGACCGCTGGATCGTCGCCATTCGTGACCATGCGAGGAAAGCCGCCTTCGGCGGGCATGACCCAAACTTGCGGGACCCCACTGATGTTGGAGATGAAGCTGATCCACGTTCCATCAGGCGAGAACGCAGGACGAATCGCAGTGCCAACGCGCGCCATCCGGGCAACCGTAGCCGCGATTTCCCCGGACCTGGCGGAACCAGCCGTTTGTGCAAGGCTGCCAACATTCAAACAAGCAATCAAAGCTGCGCTTACGATCCAACGAAAAGTCACTTTAGTTCTCCTCAAATTAAAACCTGCTCCAAAGCACGCAAAACTAAACCCACCACGGAGACACTGAGGCACGAAGAAAACCAATTGGAAAATCACGTTTTTTCTCCGCGCCCCCGCGGTGCAAGCTGGTTTTCTCCGCGTTTCTCAGTGTCTCCGTGCCTCCGTGGTGGGTTTTGGGTCTTTGGTTGTTGCTCCATTACCCTGAACTGGTGGAAAATGTTTCTCGTACCAGGCTATGCTGCGGTCCAGGCTATCAACCTGGTGCCGTGGCTCGCGCAGCCCATGTCCCTCGCGTGGATACCGTACCATGACTGCCTCCACTCCCACATCTCTCAACGCGATATAAAACTGCTCGGCTTCGGCAATGGGAACGTCGTTGTCGTTTTCGCCATGCTGCAGCATGGTGGGCGTGTGGGCGCTTGAAACATGCTTCAGGGCCGAACGCTCCCATAGAAGGTCCATCATGTTGCCTTGGTGGGGAAAGATGCCGAACTCCATCTGTTCATATTGATTGTAATAAGTCATGTAGTTGTAGCTGATCAGGTTTGCTATGCTGGCAATGGGAATGGCAGCCTTGAATATATTGGTCTGGGTAATGAGCCAGTCGCTGAGTTGTCCTCCATAGCTCACTCCTTCAACCCCTAAACGGTCGCGGTCGATCCATAAGTTCCTGCGCATGGCAGCGCTGAGACCATAAAGCACGTCCTGGGCCTCGTTGCCATTTTGATCGCCGAATACTGCATCCGTGAATTTCTGTCCGTACCCCGTGGACCCGCGATAATTAACCAGGAGCGTGGCCCAGCCCCTTCCAGCATAGACTTGGTTCCTGAAGTTGAAACCCGGTCCTTGCAGCGCATGGGGGCCACCATGAATATTCACAATCAAGGGATATTTGCCGTCCGGCCTCCAATTGGCAGGTTTGGTCAGGAAGGCTTCAACCTCATATTTATTGTCGTTGCTGACGAACTTAAAGGACTCTACTTCCCCAAGCTGCTTGCCCCGCAGGGCATCAGCATTCAAGTCCGTCAATTTTTTGGAGACACCATCTTCAAGCAGGTAAAGTTCACTCTGATCGGACGGACTAAGGAATGTATAGGCAATCTTTCCATTGGCAGCCACAGAGAATTCGCCCACAAATCCCCTGTCGCCGGCCACGACTTGCGGCTCGCCGCCACCAGTAGACAAGCGATAGAGCCTTACGTTTCCTCTTTCCTGGACGGTAAACAACACCGACTTCCCATCGCTGAACCACAACGGCGCTCCTTGACGATTGTCGATCGCCCCGCCCAACTCGCGCCGATTGCCGCCGTCCGCATCCATGGTCCATACGTGCGTATCTTCCATGGTGGTTTCAAGATCGGTAAGTCCGCGCCGCGTGGCCTGATAGATGATGTGGGCGCCATCGGGAGACCATAGCGGCCGATACTCGGCATTCTCAGTTGCGGTAAGACGCCGGATGCTGCCATCGGAAATCTTCAATACAAAGATGTCATAGTTAAAAAATTGGTCTTCATTCGGTTCGCGGTTGGAGACAAAGAGCAATTCCTGGCCGTTGGGCGACCAGTCAATCGAGTGCTCATAATGCGTGCCATCGGTCAACTGCCGGCTATTCCCGCTGGCCAGATCGGCGAGAAAGATGTGCAGGCGGCGATTGTCGTTGAAGTGGCTGTTGCCCTCGCTGAAATCGGGCTTGTAAAGGTAGCGGGTAATCACGATTGGGTCGCTGGCCAAATCCGCGGTTTCAGGTCCGGGAGTCGCGGAGACAAAAGCAATCTGCCTGGAGTCCGGAGACCATGCAATGCTCTTGCCGGTGGAGGGCAGCGGGCTGTTCGTTCCTCCCATCTCGTGCAAGAACCGCGCATTGGAACCATCGGCACGCGCTACCCAGAGGCCCCCCCTGCCTCCAAATCTTCCGGAGTAGGCAATCCACTTGCCATCCGGAGACCACACTGGATTTCCTCCGCGATCATCTTCCCCGCCCAGGCGAAAGCTCTTTCGGTCGGCAACACTCATCATCCAGATTTGGGAATAAGGACGCCCCGTTTGCCCGTTGGAAATAATGGTATAGGCAATGTGGTTTCCGTCAGGAGAAATTTGGGCCTCACCTATGGATCGAAGCTTATAAAGGTCGCTGCTCTGCAAGCCGCCTTGGGCCGTTAATGATGTCAAGCAGAGTCCTAAGATGAAGCACTGCAACGCAACAACGCGAAAAACTCGCAAAGGCTGCCTCCTGGAGAATGATCAACTCAATAGTGAGACGATAATACACTCCGTTAGTTAGCCTTAAGCGTCGGACACTGAAATGTTTCAGCGCCGGAGGCGTGTTAAGAAGATCAGCCCAGGGTGAAACGCGTGGAACCCTGGGAAAACGTCAGAACAGACACCAAAGCCCCAGCGGAGCGGCACATCTGGATCATGGGCCACAATTCTTCCTAAGCCGTTCTTCCACTGCTCGTTGGACGTGTGCATCCGCGCCCCTCCTTGACACTTCTGTAACTTTCGTCGGACCAGAGAAACCAATTATGATCACAGGCATGGCAACGCAAACCACTGCCAGGATCGGTCCGGAAAGGACGGTCTTCAGACGCTGGCAACGATACCGGCTCAATCTACCCATACGGCTAATCACTTCGCGCAATGCCAGCACCCGCATTACGAATGGCCGCGCTGCCGACATCAGCCAAGGCGGCGTCCTTGTTTTTGCCGGCATTGAATTGAGCAGCGGGAGCGAAGTCTTTGTCGAATTCACCGAGCCATATTCAGGCGAGCCAATCCGCGCCCGCGGGCGGGTCCGCCACCGCCGAGGCTACAACTACGGTGTGGAATTCCTGACGGAAACAACTGCCGAACAGGAACAGGCAGACAAATTTCGCGCCCTGCTCAGGATGGCCGCAGG
>DASZEU010000628.1:0-12770 GCA_035940535.1 Candidatus Angelobacter sp. | reverse complement strand
CCAAGATGGGCGCGCAGCATCATGTCGCGGACGAGTACAGGGCTGGGCAACCGGGCTTCGTCGTTCAACTCTTCCAGAGCAACGGCAGGATCAAAGCGGTCCATAAAATATTCCTCGCTGTCATGTTACCGCTTTTTGCCCGTTTGCCCACACCTGATTCTTAGCGTGCAACTGGTTCGCTGTTCCTCAAATATGCGTCGGATTTGTTGAGCCAATCCTGGCGCGGAGGATAGAAGACATCGAGATCGACCGTATCTTCCAGCGCTTCCGCCTTGTGGGGCATGTGGGAGGGAATGCAGAGCACCTCACCCGCCGAGACCACAATCTCCTTCCCATCGATCCAGAACTTCAGGGCGCCCTCCACGATATACGTGAGTTGCTCGTTTTCATGGCTGTGCTCGGGCACGACACAACCCTTCTTGAGCAGGACGCGCGCCAGCATGAGGTTTTGGCCGGTGATCATCTGCCGGTCCAAGAGGGAATTCAGGTGTTCCAGTTCAACATCGTTCCAGGCAATGTGCTTAAGCATAAGGACACATTTTAGCACCGCGCAAAAGTTCCTACCGCGGATGAACGCCGATCGACGCGGATCAAAACCAAGTTTTATCACTGATTTTCACTGATGAACACTGATCGGAATTCGGATCGAACAGGTTTTACACAAGACCAAGCTTAGGGAGGCTAGTCAATTGCCATTTGCTGTAAGCTAGCAGCCAGAAGCTCGGAGCTATATCACCCTCTTGCCGTTCTTGCGGCAATCTTCGCAAATTCCGTAGATCTGGAACGTATGCCGGGTGGCATCGAAATGATATTTGCGTCCAATCTCCTCTTCCAACTTGCCGACTTCCGGGGAGAAAAACTCAACCGAGACTCCGCAATCGGTGCATACCATGTGGTGGTGGCTGCGACGGTTGAATTGGTGTTCATAGCGGGCCACACCGTCGTGAAAGGCCACTTCGCTGGCCAAGCCGCACTCTGCCAGAAGCTTGAGGGTACGATAGATAGTGGTAAATCCAATCTTCGGATCTTTCTTTCGCACCAGGCGGAACAATTCATCGGTGGAAAGATGATCGCGCGTTTCCAGGAAGGTGCGCAAAATCGTGTCGCGTTGTTCGGTGTGCTTTAGTCCTACTCGCTTCAGGTGCTTGAAGAAAATGTCCTGCGCTTCACGCATGGCTTCGCGTGTAGGGGGGGCATGATCGTCGATTCTTCGCTGCAGCATAGTGGCGGTCAATTAAAGGATCCTGAATATACTTGCATCCGAAAGTCGCACGTCACTGGCAACCTTCAGCTTGATAATGAAATTGAATTTCATTTTCAAGTAGCATCATCCTAGCCGCCGTGAGGGTTGATGTCAACCGATTCTCTCTCTCTCCGCCTGAGAATTTGGATCAGGGTGAAGGAGTGGACAAAGTGGACAGTCTGGGCAGGGGTGGATCGAGCGATTACGCCCGTTTCGAATTTATCTGATTGATTTTTTCAGAGTATTCGCCTGATTGTGAAGTCTGCAATACATCCCTTACAATTTCGGCTCATGGCTACCTCTACTGCCGCTCCCTCCGTTGCCCCTGCTGTTCGCCGACGCACTGGCCGCCGCGTATTACGAGTTGTCCTGGTCCTGATTACCCTCGTGGTGCTGGCTGGGGTTGGAGCCTCGTTCTATTTTTATCGTATGGTGCGCTCTGCCCTGCCTCAGATCGAGGGGAACATTGCGGTAGAGGGTATCCATGCGCCGGTTTCGGTGGTTCGCGATGCTCAGGGTGTTCCCCATATCACTGCATCTACTTTGGACGACCTGTTCCTAGCCCAGGGTTATATAACTGCCCAAGACCGCTTATGGCAGATGGACCTTACCCGGCGCTATGCCGCAGGCGAGACCTCAGAGATTTTGCCGCAATCTTCCGGAGCCTCAAATGGGCGCAGCCGAACTGGCGGCAGGGCCGCAGCAGCAGTTACCTGGCTTGACCATGACAAACAACAGCGTATTCTCCGGCTGAAATCCATTGCTTATAAAGTGGCCGAAAAGATACCTGCGCGTGACCGGGTGTTTTTCGAGGCATACACCAAAGGGATCAACGCTTATATCGAGCAGCACCGCGACAACCTTCCGGTTGAATTCCGGGCGCTCCACTATAGTCCGAAGCCCTGGACCGTGGGTGATTCCGTCTTGGTGGGACTGGGCATGAGCCAACTGCTGAATCCGCAATATGGAATGGAATACTGGCGGGAAAAGATCGGCAGCCGCCTGTCACCGGAGCTAATGGCAGATTTGTACCCTAAAGACTCCTGGCGTGACCGTCCACCGGCCAGTGCCGCTGAGGATGGAGCACCCACTCTTTCCGTTCCCGAACCTGCACCAGAGACTAACGACGAACGCAGTTCCGTCCATAGTGCCCTTCCCTTTGCACAGCATGAGAGTGATCGTGAGTGCGAGGCCTGCCTGCCGGGATCGAACAACTGGGTAATCTCTGGGGCGCACACGGTCAGCGGTAAACCGCTCTTGAGTAATGACATGCACCTGGGCCATCAGCTTCCTGGCGTCTGGTATGAGGTCCAACTGCACTCGGGCGATTTCAACGTGGCGGGCGTCAGCTTGCCAGGATTGCCATTTGTGGTTGTTGGCCATAATCAGCGTATCGCCTGGGGTTTTACCAACCTGAATCCCGATGTACAAGACTTGTTTATCGAGGAATTCAATTCCTCCGGCGAATACCAAACTCCGACCGGCTGGCAGAAACCCGAAATCGACCACCAGGTTATTCACGTCAAAGGACAACCGGACGTTGCCCTGGATGTGGTGATCACTCGCCATGGCCCAATCATTACCGACCTGCTGCCGGGTGAGGGCCGCAAAATCGCCTTGCAGTGGGTGATTTATGACGACCAAAATATTGGCATTCCGCTCTACGACCTGAACACCGCACAAAACTGGGAGCAGTTTCGCCACGCGTTTTCGCAGTATGCCACGCCCTCGCAGAACGTCGTCTATGGCGACGTGGATGGGCATATTGGCTACCAACCGATGGGCCGCATTCCCATTCGCGCCTCGGGCGATGGCACCGTGCCTGTATCCGGCGCGGATGGCAAGCATGACTGGATCGGATATATACCGTTTGACGAGTTGCCGAGCCTCTATGATCCACCCTCCGGGATCATTGCCACAGCGAACTCGCGCATCACGCCCGACAAATACCCGCGCCTGCTGGCTACGCAATGGTATCCACCTTACCGCACATCGCGCATCTATCAGGTGCTTGAGTCTTCCAAGAAAAAATTCAGTTCAGCAGATATGCTCGCTTTGCAAACCGATATCACTTCGGAGTATGACCGTTTCTTTGTAGACCGCTTTGTTTATGCTATCGACCATAGCGCCAAAGCCGGCGCGCGAGTACGCCAGGCCGCAGACATTATGCGCGGCTTTGACGGACGCATGACTGCCGACGCGGTTGCTCCAACCATCGAAACCCGAGCACGCGCCGTATTATGGAAAAAACTGCTTCAAGCCAAACTGGACACTGATTGGGACATGTATGCGTGGTCGGAAGCGGCGGTGGCCCTGGAAACCATTGTGCAAAACCAGCCGGCCCGATGGCTGCCTTCCGGATACAGCAATTTCAATGATCTGCTGACTGCGGCTGTGGAGGAGGCGTTGACCGAAGCGCCTTCTGATCTTAAGTCCTGGAAATTCGGGAAAGAATATCCGGTGGAAATCAACCATCCTCTATTCGGAAGCATTCCCATATTGAATCACTGGACCGGACCAGGCAAGCATCCGCAGTCGGGTGGCAGCTACACTGTCAAGCAGGTTGGAAGGCGCTTTGGCCCATCGGAGCGCATGACCGTGGACTTCTCTGACCTCGATAAATCGACCTTGAATATCGTGATTGGTCAATCCGGCCAGTTGCTCAGCCCGCATTACATGGACCACTGGGACGCATGGTACAACAACAAGACGTTCGTTTTTCCCTTCTCCGGCCAGGCGGTCCAGTCGGCCAAGGCGCACGAACTTATGTTGACGCCAAGGACGGATAAGTGACGGCACTGACTACTGCGTTGCGATTTCGGCAGTCAACTCCGCAACATGCACGTTGGGTATGGCGTCAGGGCAAAGGCTTGTGTTATTCCTGCGCATCAAATACGCCAGTTTCAACCGTGCCTGCGCTCTACCTGGACGAAAGCCGATAGCGTCCCGCCTTCGGGAAGCCGTAGGGAAGGACAATCTCCGGGGAGGCAGCGCTGTGGTAATACATGAACAAATTCAGCGTGGTATAACTGTTATATTAGAATGCGATTCGATTTCGACGTACAAAAGAGCCAACGGCTTAGATCTAACCCTAATCGCGGAATTGGATTCGAGGAGGTACAAGAAGTCTTTTCGCATCCGTATTACCTCGATGAACGCTTGGATATCCCGGAACAGCACCGTGCAGTGGGATGGGTCGGAGGGCGTTTATACACTGTCATTTTCGAGGTTCGGGTGGACAAGGATGGCGACTATTACCATCTGATAACTCTCTGGAAAGCAACGAAAGAGGAACAGCAACTTTATGAAAAACACTCATAGACAACGAAAGGCGGTCTCTGCTGACGCGATTGCCCGGCTTGCCGACCGCGGCAAGGATGTTTCACAGTTTTTTACCAATTCAGGTCGAAGAATGGAACCTATTCGCCGCGTGAATGTCGATTTCACATCGCCTATGCTGGATGAACTGGATGATGCTGCAAGGGAGTTGAATATCAGCCGGCAGGCCGTGATCAAAACCCTGATTCGGCAAGCGCTTGACCAACGCCGCCTGGCAAGAAATGCGCGCCCAAAACCACGCGCAAATCGGCGCAATTCTCGATAAGTCTTTGCTTAAGCCTTCTTTGCCGACCTGCGTTTGGACTTGTTTTTCACGGCTTGGCCACTGAAGATATACTCTCGACCTTCGCTTTTTTGGGTGCCAGTCACCTGGGGCATCACCTCTGCGGAAAGCTCTTCCAGGGCCTCAATCGGAGGTAATTTCTGCTTTAGTTTTAGTACCGGCTCAAACAGGTCACCCATCTTCTCAACACGCTCTGGCACCTGGTCAGAGGTAAATGCTAAAAGCTCAGGATTACCTTTCTTAAGACAAGTCTCCACATCTTTCCAGGTTACAGGCGTGGAAACAGTAGGTAGCTCCCGGGCACGCAAGGAATAGACGCTCACGGTGGTCTTATGATCGTCGTTCTGGCTCCAGTCTACAAAAATCTTGTTAGCGCGCAACTCCCTTTTCATGTCGGAGATTACCTGGTCGGGATAGCGGCCTTCCAGCAGACGAGCGACGGCCTTGGCGAAAGCCTTGGTCTGGTCATAAGTCACCGGAGTATTGAGCGGCACATAAATCTGCAATCCTTTGGAGCCGGAGGTCTTGGGAAAGGCTTGCAGGCCAAGTTGAGCAAAGATGTCGCGCACCCACAGCCCCACCTGGCAACACTGCACGATGTTGGCCGGAGCTCCGGGATCAAGATCGAAGGCAATCACCGTCGGCCTATCTACTTCTGGCGCAACTGCAAGTGAGGTGTGCAGCTCCAGGTCGGCCAGATTGGCAAGCCACACCAGCGTCGGCAGTTCGTCCACAACGCAGTAATACATGAAACGGTTGTTGCCTTCGCTCCAGACTTTGGCGGTCTTGACCCAATCAGGCCGGTATTTGGGGCAGTTCTTCTCATAGAAAAAAATGCCTTCTACCCCTTCAGGATAGCGCTTCAGCGTCAGCGGACGGCCCGCGAGATGCGGCAGCAGCACAGGAGCAATGCGCACCATGTAATCAACCACCTGCCCCTTGGTAAAACCAACTTTGGGGTAAAGCACCTTGTCGGGGTTGGTGAGCTTGATCTGCCGTCCAGCGATCTCAATCGTTGATTCCTGCTTAGCCATCCTGACTCCTGATCATTGCGCAGCAGTGCAAACCGGAACATGACCAGCACTCTAAAAGTTTGGATGCTATTTAACAGTCACGCAAACTCGCTGGAGACTGCACCGGCCCGGCTGCAATTTACATGTTACTCCACAACATAGGGCCTGCATTTGACATCTAATCTCTCCGTGCCTCTGGACTACGAAAAGCCGCCGTTGGTCAGCTCCTCGCGGCCGCCGACCTTTGCTGCAGACCAGGAATCATTGTTTCGCGAAGTCATCGAACTCATGACCCGCAACAAAGTACAGTTTGTGATTTCCGGCGCATTTGCCTTGCACGAGCACACCGGAATCTGGCGTGATACCAAAGACCTGGATTTCTTTCTTCCAGCGCAGGAGGTGCCCCGCGCCCTCAAACTGCTGGAGGCGGATGGCTTTGTAACCGCGATCAACGACCCGGTGTGGCTGGCCAAAGCGCACCGCGGCGATTACTTTGTGGACCTGATTACCGGCATGAGCAATGCGGCGATTCGCGTGGACTACTGCTGGATTGAGCGTGCCAGGCCTTCCCATGTTCTTGGGCTTCCCGTGCGTGTGCTGGCGCCCGAAGAGTTGATTGCCTCCAAGGTGTTTGTGACCTTTCGTGAACGTTTTGACGGCGCCGATATCTGCCACATCATCTATGGCTCCAAGGGCAACATCGATTGGCAGCGCCTGATGCACCTGTTGGGAGAACACTGGGAGATGTTGTTGTGGAGCCTGGTGCTCTACCAGTATGTGTATCCGGCCTACAGCAGTTACATCCCCCGCGCAATCTGGGACGAGCTGCTGCAACGCTTCAAGATCGAGTTGGAACATCCCAACAGAGATCTCCAATTCAGAGGCAGCCTGGTCGATGAAAAGATGTTTGCGATTGATGTAAATGAGTGGGGCAAGCGAGACCTCTTGGAAGAATACCGAAGCAGAGCCCAGCTCATTGAGCCCAGCCGTACGAAGGCGGCTTGATCAACCAAAACGTATTTCATCGCAAAGGGTGCGAAGGAAAACCAACACGAAGGAAACACCAAGAGCAGCATAGCCGCAACCAAAAAACCAAAACCCGCCACGGAGGCACAGCGTGACGTAGCCACAACCAAAAGCTCAACGCTGATGAACGCTGATTTGAACTGATTGGCGCTGATGTGTGCTAGTCCGGGGCAAGCCGGACGCGTGGAAATAGCCCGCCGTTTCAACGGCGGGAACGGAATTTGCGAGAAAAAACAAGATTTTGAAGCACGTCGTAGTACGGAGACACTGAGAAAACACGGAGAAAACCAGTTCTACCGCTCAAAGCATGAGAATCGCAGCGACCGCCGACATCCACTTTTCGCCACAGAGCTACGACAGGATCCGTGAGCCTCTCTCGCACGTGCGCGAGCACGCAGACGTTCTGGTCATTGCCGGCGACTTAACTAATTTCGGCAAGCCGGAAGAGATGCATTCCCTGCTCAACGCGCTGGTGCGGCTGCGCATCCCAATCGTCGCGGTTCTGGGCAACCATGATTATGAGAGCGGCCAGGAGCATGAGCTTATGAAGCTCATGACTTCCGAAGGCATCAAGGTGCTGGACGGCAGCAGCTACGAGCGGGATGGCGTAGGCTTTGCCGGGGCAAAAGGATTTATAGGTGGCTTCGGGCGCGGTGTGCTCACTGCCTTTGGCGAGAAGGAGATCAAAGCCTTTGTCCAGGCCTCCATTGACGAGACCATGAAGCTGGAACGGGCCCTCTCCATGCTGAGGACACAAAAGACGGTCATCGTGACCCACTATGCCCCCGTCGTCGATACCGTTAAGGGTGAGCCGTCTGAAATCTGGCCTTACCTGGGCAGCTCGCGACTGGCAGAGGTGATTGACAGGCATGGGGCGGCACTCGCCCTGCATGGTCACGCGCATATAGGAACGCCAGATGGCAAGACCACTGCCGGAGTGCCCGTCCACAACGTCTCTCTAAATTTGTTAATGTCCCAGAGTCCGCCGTGTCCGTTTCGGGTGTTCGAGGTGTAGGGGGTTCAGTATTTAGCCTTTAGTCTTTAGCCTTTATTGACCGCTTCATAAATAAAGTCCCGCTTGAAACAGATGGACAAGATTCAGCCGTCCCTTGCGGGACTTGCTGGGCTCTGGGACAGTTTACCCAGCACTGGTTCGGCCCCACATATTTTTTGAAGGATCAGCATTGTTGCAGGCCGAAACCAGTGCTGGCTACTTTCACACGTCCCTGCCGGGACTCCTCGCAAATCTATTCATCTCGCCCAAATGTAGAAACTCCAGGGCGCGCCTCCGGCGCCGACGTTACAAAGTTGGTGTGGTCCAAAACCCCTTCATGTTCGTGGATCATTCAAGCGAAGAGCTAAGGACTAATGGCTAAGAACTAAAGGCTCCTGTTCCAGCTTCAATAAGCACATTTAGTGTTTCTTCGGCGCATCGTTCCCAACTGAACATACCGGCCCTCTGGATTCCGCTTTTAGTAAGCCGCTCACGCAGGCTGGTATCGTAGATTCCAGCTTCCATGCAGTTCGCCATGTCTTCAATCGAAAGCGGATCGAAATATCTGAGCGCATTCCCTGAGACTTCAGGCAGGCACGAAGTATTGGCGGCAATGGTGGGTATGCCACAGGCCATTGATTCGATCATCGGCAGACAGAAGCCTTCGTAAAGCGATGGCATCACTGCCAGCAAAGCTCCCTTCAGAAGAAGAGCCAAATCAGCGTCGCAGAGTGCGCCCGTGAAGATCACCTTGCCCCTTGAACGCTGGCAGCTCCCTGCCCGAACGATCTCTTCATATTGCCAACCCTGCGGCCCCATTAGAACCAACTGAATATCAAGCTCGGGGCGACGCTCCAGGAGCAGATCGTAGGCCTGAATCAAACGGACAAGGTTCTTGCGCGGCTGCAGAGTTCCGTGGTGCGCCATATAAGGCGCAGTTACATTATGCGTGGCTTGAAGCTCTTGAAGCCGCCCCTCGTCGAGTGGTACGGAATTAAACACGCTACAGTCAAACCCATTGTAGATAACGCGAACTTTTTCGGAAGGCAGGCGATAGCGTTCGATAAGGTCATTTCGCGAACATTCGGAGACGGTGATGACAGTGCGCGCTAGCTTGGCGGCACCCCACATAAACGTCTTCAGCACGGTGTTGATTCTTGTGCTGTGCGAAGGCTCCTTGATGGGCGTGAGGTCGTGGATGGTGCAGACCACAGGGACGCGACCCAAGGGAAGAACATGGGTAGTCGGAGAAAAAACCAGGTCCGCTCCGGCGCGTGCTGCTGCCCTTCCTAGACCTGCAATCCGCCACAACCGGTCAAAGCGAAGCCCTGGCGCATCCACAACCTCAAAACCCGAAACCTGCTCAGCATTGTCAAAACCATTGACATGGAGGTCCGAAGAAAACAGACAAATTTCTGCCGCAGTCTGCGATGGCACGATTCGCCTGAATTCTGAGAGCAGATTACGAGCATAGACTTGTGTGCCGTGATACATGAACCGGCTCGATAGCACCCAGGGATCGAAGGCAATTTTCACTGCCAGAACCTTTTTTGCCGCTGATCCTTCGGCTTACACCTCAGGACTAGTTTTGCGCTGATGAACGCTGATAGTCCTTTGCTTGTGCTGAGGCCAAATGCAGCAAAAGCTGCGCTTGCCAGCGTTCCAGCTAGTATCTCGCCGGCCAAATTTCTAAACGTCAGAAACCCAACTATCGCCAGCAAGAATGTCAGCGTGATCTTGAGGCCGTTCTTGGGAAATACTAGTTCGCCAAGAAATCTTTGAACCAGAAGACAGTTTTGGGCAAAGAGCAGAATCTCTGTCAAAAGTGTAGCTACGGCGGCCCCGATAAATGAAAAGCGCGGTATCAGCACTAAGTTGGCTGAGACATTGAAAATTGTGCAGATGGTCGCAGTCCACACGAAAATCTTTTCTTTATGGGCTGCCAGGAGAAGTATGTTCAAGGCGTGGTTCAGAAAAACCGGGATGCTGGCCCAAGCCAAAATCTTGATAGTCATGATCGACCCGGAATAGCCCTGCCCCAAAACTGCAAGAATCGCCGGACGGGCAAACGCCAAGACTAGCAGCACCACCTGTAAAGCAATGAGATAGAGAAATTTCATGGCGCGTGCACAATCCTGGCGTGTTTCTCGATTCATCCCTGAGGCTGAAAATACCGGCAACAATGCGCCCATCACGCCATAAGGAATGATCGAGAGGCTGGCAAAAACACGATAAGGCACAGAATAGACGGCGGTCGCAATATTACCCGCCAGCTTTGAAAGCAGGACGATATCCAATCGGTCGTAGATGGTGGCGATGAAGGGGTAGACATTAAAAGCAAGGGTCGAGCGCGCCAACTCACGGAAGCTGCGTGACTGAATGCTCTTGAAATCGAGCGCAGGCACAACGGCAAGGACTGCAATCATCGCTCCGGCCGAGGCCGCAATGACCTCCGCAACAATCACGCCTTTAAGTCCAAAGCCTTTCAAGATAAGCAGCGGGGCAACCGATAACATTATGGCTCCCTGCGCAAGCTCCACCCAAAGCAGTGGACGGAATCGTTGCAATGCTTTCATGATTCCTTGCGCCGAGTCGCCCACCACGCGGGGCATAAGTGTCAGAGAGAGGAGAGCAGCATTCACAATCAAGGCTGCCGGGAACCGCAGTGCCGCCAGCACTAACCCTGCGATTGCAACACAGGGAATACTGTAAGCAAACCGGATCTGGGTGATCCGCGCCGCCAGGGGCCACGCAAGCTGGGGATCCTTTGCGACCTCGCGAGTAAGGAAATCTCCATAACTGAAGCCGCTGATCAGGGCCACCAATTCCACCACGGTGAGCAACAGAGCGTAGACGCCAAAGTTCTCAATGCCGAGCAATCGCGCAATCAGCAAGAGCACGCCTAGCCGCAGCAGCCGCCGAACCACCTGAGCCGTGGCAAGCCAGCCGGCATTGACTGCAACGCCGCTGGCGGAGGTGGCTACAGTAACGCTCACGCAACGACAGCCCTTTCATAAACGATTCCAAGGGCTTGGCGATAAACAGCCAAAGTCTGTTCCGCCGTGCGTTGCCAGCTAAAGCGACGCAGATTGTCACGGCCTTTCTGGATCAAAGAATTTCTCAACTCATGATTCGCCCATGCCTCTGCAAGGGCGCGCCCAAACTGCTCGGGAATGCGTGAATCTGCATAGAGAGCCGCATCGCCAGCCACTTCCGGCAATGAGGCCGCAGGAGAGCAGACAACTGGAACGCCACAGGCCATGGCCTCCAGCACGGTGAATCCGAAACCTTCATAGAGCGAAGGACAAGCATAGATGTGGGCGGCGGAATAGAGCGCCGGCAGATCCGCCTCCTCGACAAATCCAGTAAACACGACCTTAGCGGCGACACCAAGGTCAGCCGCCAGGCGACGAAGATCTGCCTCCCCTGCATTCGCCGGCCCCGCAATTACAAGTTGGGCATCGCCAACTATGCTCAGAAGATGTTTGAAAGCCCGCAGCAGCCCGGCGTGATTTTTTCTAGGCTTGAAGATTCCGGTGTAGAGAACATACCTTCCATCGATCCCATATCTTGCGCTTACTTGCTGGAGCCTGTGTTCATCCGTAACCTTGTGAAAATCGGCGGCCACTGCGGGGTAGATAACTTCGATTCGCGATGACTCGACATCCAGGTAGCGCATGATGTCTTGTTTCGAAAATTCTGAATCGGTGATGATCCGGTCTGCGGAGCGCGCAGCCGCAGCCATCATTGTCCGGTAGTAAAATCGGGCCACGTGGGACGGCAAATCTTCCTTGCAAGCCAGATAAATCACATCATGGATGGTGACAATCGACGGACAGGTGCGCCGCAGAGGCAGCATGAAATGCGGTGAATGCAGAAGATCAATCCTGTGGGCGCGAAGAAGCCTGGGCAGTTCGATCTGTTCTCGAATCGAATAGTATTTGAGTTTGATCGAAAGTTTTTCTGCGTGCGTTGCCGAAGTCGTGATCATCTCTTCTGTCCCCGGAAGCATGATCAGCAGGTACTGGTGCTCTGGTTCGCAGGCGAGCAGGCCCTCCACCAGACATTTCATGTACCTGCCAATGCCTGGGTTCTTGATCCGGCGTAAATCGAGCGCGATTCTCTTTGGCTGAACCATGCCCTTTCACTACTTTGGGGCGCGACCCACACCGGCAGCGCGCGACTTAAGTGGCGTGATGGCGTGAGGCTGGCGCAGATTCTCCCGCACCACGCTGAATATCGAGTGAGCGACCGCGTGTTGCAGGTCTTCAATAAGCTGCATATTGTCCGAGGGAATTACAGCGCAAATATCGCAGAGCGCCTTCATCTTGCCTCCCTCATATCCGGCAGTGCCTACGGTAATGGCCCCGGCGGTTCGCGCAGTCTTTAGCGCCTGGAGGATGTTGGGAGAATCACCACTGCAACTGATGGCAAAAACAACATCGCGCGGCGCAACGAAGTTTTTCAGTTGTTCCGAGAAGACATGTTCATAGCCCGCATCATTGGCCCAGGCGGTCATGAGAGGCACGTTATCGGTAAGCGCAATTACCTTGAGCCTGCGGTTTTCAGAATTCTCAGTGACAGTCTTGCCCAGATCACATACTACATGGGAGGCCGTGGCAGCGCTGCCGCCATTTCCGAAGACAAATACAGTCCGACCTTCTCCAACTGCGTGCGTAATCGCAGCAGCAATCTGCTCGATAGTGGCGTAAGGAAGCCTGGGAATGATCTTCGACAAAGAGTGAAAATAAGCCTCGATGGATACCTGTCGAACTTTTTCCACCGGCTGCAAACGTGTGATCTCCGATTGACGATGCATGGATGGTTCCCTTCGCCAGATTTAAGAAAAGCTGAATTTCGCGGAAAAACAAA
>DASZEU010000627.1:0-2969 GCA_035940535.1 Candidatus Angelobacter sp. | reverse complement strand
CGTAGCCTGCCGACAGTACAAATTATGAGAGAGGAAGCAGCGCGGGTATTGAACGAATGGATTTCAAAGCCTGATAAGCGGGAGTATTAAACGGAATTTCGACTTAAGGCTCGTCCTGTTCTCGAAAGAAAAAGTCAAGTTCGGGTGGATCAGGATCGATCTGTCCGCAACCCTCTTCAAGAGCAGCCCTCATTCTTGCGCAATCTTCTAAGGAAATCCCAACTGCCAACTGCAGCAAATCAGCCAGCGATACACCTTTTGGAAGCAGTTTCTTCGTGCTGAAAGCTAAACTCCCACCGGCTGCTTGGCACGTTCTCTCACCGCAACCTTGGTAAACCATGCATGGCGGTCTGCGAGTGAGCCATTCACGATTCCGAAGAACTCGCGCTGCAAGGCCAGGGTGACGGGCCCCGTGATTCCATTATTGACGTTGATCTTGTCGATGGAGCGAATGGGCGTGATCTCCGAGGCTGTGCCGCAGAAGAAGACCTCGTCCGCTATGTAAAGCATTTCTCGGGGAATGATCTGTTCCACCAGGGATACGCCAATGTCTTCTGCGAGCCTGATAATGGCGTCGCGGGTGATGCCGGGCAGCACAGAATTGCCCAGCGGAGGCGTGATCAGCTTCCCGTGGCGCACAATAAAGATGTTGGCCCCTGAAGCCTCGCTGACATAGCCATTCACATCAAGGGCAATGCCTTCCACGTAACCGTTCAGGATGGCCTCCATCTTGATCAATTGGGAGTTCATGTAGTTTGCGCCTGCCTTCGACATTGCTGGCATGGTATTGGGAGCGATGCGTGCCCAGGAGGATACGCAGGCGTCCACCCCTTCGGTCACATCACCGCTTCCCAAGTATTTGCCCCAGGGATAGTTGACCATGTAGACCTCGGTGGGGCTGTTGAAGGGGTTGACTCCAGCTTCTCCGTAGCCGCGCATCACGATCGGCCGCAAATAGCACGGCCAGACCTGGTTGGCAGCGACTAATTCGGCCGCCGCCTCGCAGAGTTGGTCGAGGTTGTAATCCACATCAATCCGATAAATCTTGGCGGAATCCAGCAGCCGCTGGATATGTTCGCGCAGCCTGAAAATTGCTGGTCCATCGGGCCGGGAGTAGCAGCGGATTCCTTCAAAGACCGAAGAACCATAATTCACCACGTGGGACATTATGTGAATCTGGGCTTCATTCCAGGGAATCAGGGTCCCGTTGTGCCAGATTTTCTCAGTCGCTTGAATCGCCATGCGAGGGCTCCTTCTCTTCGGTTGAATTTTTGGACTATCTGGGCCGGTCGACCACACAAGCCCGTAGCCCGTGGGCTAAGGTGAAACGTCTAAACAAATTAGATGAAGATTACCCGGCAACGGTAGATTATATCTGAAGAACCGATGTTCCCACGGGGGCTTGAGATGTAGAGAAATGTGGAGACTGCCGAGCAGAGGGGGTACCCCATCCATCCGCCCTGTTGCCCATCGCTCCCAGGGGTACCCCATCCTTCGCGCAAGTTGCGAAGGGTGGGCGGGAGGAGGCGTGGGCACTAGATTATTGCCGAACTCCCGAAGCTGCAGGCTTTTCTGAGGCGACCGGGGCACTCTCGGAGGTGGCAGTGACCTGGGTTGCGACCTTCAAATAGGTTTTAGGGTTAGCCAGCATCACCGGCATGGCGGCAAAAGGCCTGGAATAGTCATTTCCGGCATTCCAAAACAAGAAGCCAACTCCACCATGCTGTTTGGAGGTGCCCACCTGCTTGAGAATATATTCCGGCGAGTAGGTTTTGGTGCGCCATCGAAAGGCCTGCAACCAGGGGCGCAACGTCACTCCGGACCCATTCGTGATCTTTTCGAAGCGGTCCATAGAGGTACCGATAAAGTGTTCTGGAGCATCGCCCGGAGCAGCGTAGCCATCCATGCCGAAGAAATGCGATGGATAGATCATGGGTGAGAGCACATCACAGAACTTAGCCATTTTCACAATGTCCTGTCCGGTATGGCTCAAGTCTACGGAGCGCTGCCAAGCCATAATGCCAAACACGTCTAGGGAAACCAGCACACCCATGGGGTGTAGTTCGTTGTATGCTCGTTCCAGAAAGCTGGCGATGACATCATCACGATGGAGCTTGGGGTTTGACTGGAAGACGAACTGCGCGTCCTTCTGATTGCCTTCTGCGGGAAAGCGGACATAATCAAACTGAATCTCATCGGCTCCGGAATGGGCAATTTTCCTGGCTACCTCCAGGTCATAGTCCTGGACCTCTTTGCGGGAAGGGTCGGTCCATACCAGTTTGCCATTCTCTTTCCAGGCTTGATGCGTGCTTCGCGACTGCACAGCCAGTTCGCTATGGTTTTTGGCGATATTTTCGTCGCGGAAGAGCGCAATGCGGGCGATTGCATGCATATCTTGGGAATGCAGGAAGCGCACAAACTTCGGCAGATTAGTAATGGAGTAGTTCTTCTTCTTGGGCGCCAGCGGATGTTCGAAGGGTACGTTGATGCTGCCATCGCTGTCTTTAATGTCAAATACCACGGCATTTCCGCCGGCCTTATGCCAGCGGCGGATCAATTCAATGCCGCGTGCGCTCCCAGCCGTGGCGCCGGTCAAATAAATGGCGCGTATCTCTTCGTCTTTAGGAAACGGCTGGGTCTTTTCCACGATCGGCTGCGCTTCAATTCCGGTGACCAGGACCTCCTCATTCTTCTTGAACGAGGCTTTGCCATTGTTGGCCTGGCGAATGGCCGCTTCGAACTCTGGCGCCGTCATGTAGCTCGATTCTGAAAGATATTTGCGGGCAATCGCAATGGCAGTGGTATTTGCCTTGGGAGTGTATGCAATCGTTCCCGGAGGCAGCTCTCGCGGCGTTTCCGGCGTGGCCGTGGTTGCTGGCGTGGCCGCTGGTGTCGAAGAGCGCGTCTGCGAAACCAGTTGTGAATTGCGGGTGAACAACAGTGAGGCGAAACCCAAAAGCAGAAGCACA
>DASZEU010000626.1:0-6697 GCA_035940535.1 Candidatus Angelobacter sp. | reverse complement strand
ATCAACTTCTGGGCCAGGTTGTCTTCTGATTCAGACCACAGGACGCGGCCGCTGATGCCGCAGTTGGTTTCGACTGCATTGGTAAACACCACCAGCTTTTGCACATTGGATTTGATCCGTTGTTCTACCGGGCGCGTGAATTCGACTTCTTCGTAGAGGAAAGGAGCGTCCAGCCCAAAATCCACCTGGATGTGGCCGTTCTGCTGGTGGGTACCTTCCTCGAATTTGGTTCCAAAGGCAGTGAAATTTACGGTCTGGGGATGTTGCTCCCACTTTGGGTCAAGATCGCCCTCCTGGATAGGTACCCACAAATCCCACAAGACCTCCAGTTCATAAGCGTTATCTTCATGAAGAAACTCGCTGGCCAGGGTCAAGACGCGATCAGGCTCAACCCGGGAATCGAACGTTTGCTCAAAAAGAAGCGGCTCGTTCCAGGAAATGCTGTGCACGCCCAAATAGCCGATACCGGGCCGTTGCGCGGAGAAAGGAAACAAGCGCAGCACGGATAAAAGACGCGGCATCATCTCCTGCTCGCGAAAGCTGGGAAACCAAATGCTGAGATATAAGCGATCTGCCATGACCAACTATATTTTAAATGGTTGATGCGCAAGAGGGGAAAGATGAGGCCTCGGGGAACAAAAAACTCAAGAACCACAAACAGGAACCTCTTACCGCGGATTTCGCGGATAGCCGCGGATCGACCATGGCTTTTGCAATCATCGATTTTCTCGCACATTTCTTTGCGCCCTTCGCGTCCTCAGCGGTGCAACGTTTTCTCTTCCCCTTTTTGCTGGTTTCATTTTTAATCCCTCTCATGCGAAATCTCACGGTTTTGATAGTGCTTGTGGTTTCCAGCAGTCTCTTCGGCCAAAGTGCGACCGACAAGTTGATACAGGAAGCGCAGCAATCGCCCACTTTGGAGAAAAATCTGCGCGTGTTGACCGACGAGATTGGCGGCCGGATACCGGGGACGCCCGCCATGGAGCGTGCGGTCCAATGGGGCGTCAACGCGTTCAAGGCGGCCGGTGCTGACAGCGTGCATACGGAAGCAGTCAAGATAAGTTCTTCATGGACGGAGGGCAATACTCAGGTGGAAATCGTCAGTCCATCGAAGTTTCGAGTTCGTGCTACTTCCCTGACCTGGACAGCGCCCTCAAGTTCGCCGCCACTCGGAGCGCATGTAGTCGATGTTGGTTTCGGCACGGCGGAAGACTTCAAGAAGGCCCGCAATCTTAAGGGCGCGGTTGCGCTGGTGCATTCCAATGTCATGAAAGCCTGGGAAGACCTGTTTGAAGAGTATTTCCGCCAGGGGCCGCTGATCCGGGCAGCTAAGCAGGCGGGTGTCGTGGCGGTCGCCTTTATCTCCACTCGTCCCAATCAATTGCTGTACCGCCATATCGGGAACTTTGAAGAAGGCATTAATAAATATCCTCAGTTCCTGGTCGCCCGGGAAGATGGAGAGCGCATTGCTCGCCTGCTGGCTGAAGGCAAAAAGGTGATGATGCGGTATTCCATACCCAATCATGTAGGTGGGCCTATCGTGTCGCACAACGTGGTGGCCGAGATTCGCGGAAGGGAAAAACCCGACGAGTATGTGGTCCTGGGCGCGCATCTGGATTCGTGGGAGTTGGGCACCGGCGCATTGGACAATGGTTGTAATGCCGCGCTGGTGATTGAAGCTTTGCGGGCGATTAAGGCTTCCGGCCTGCAACCCCGACGGACGATTCGCTTTGCCCTATTCACCGGGGAAGAAGAGGGGACTCTGGGCTCGTGGTCTTATGTCCTACGGCATCGTTCTGAATTGGACAATGTGGTTGCCATGCTGACTTGGGATTCAGGTACCGGCCGCACTACAGGCTTCTCGCTGGGCGGCAGAAAGGACATTGCCGGCGCGGTTACGCGTTTGCTCGAACCGCTCAAGCAGTTTGACGCTGCTAACGTGACGACAGACGCCTCAGTGGGAACCGATAACCTGGACTTCATGCTGGAAGGCGTGCCCACTCTGGTAGCTAACCAGGAGGAAGCGAACTATCTCGTCAACTATCATGCTTCCTCCGATACTTATGACAAAGTCGATGTTCCGCAGCTCAAGAAGCACGTAGCCGAAGCTGCATATCTGGCTTATGCCATCGCTGACAATCCAGAGCGGCTGGGACCACGGCAAAGCCGCGCCGAAATTGAAGCGCTCATTCGAGAGACACATCTGGATGACCAACTCAAAGGATTTGATTTGTGGACCAGTTGGGAAAACGGTACACATGGCCGCGCCAAACAATGAATCAGGTTCCCAATGCAACTTCTATTTCCTAACCGGCCGGTTATGCTTGCGATGGTGATTCGAGTGATCAATGCCGATTAGCTTCTGGATCATCTTTAACGCGGTAATCCTGATCCTGGTCTTTATCGATTTAGCGGTAATTAACCGGGAAGGGCGAGTCCTTCCTTTCAAAAAGGCCTTGCTCAATAGTGCGGCATGGATTGCTCTGGCATTGTTGTTTGCCGCCATTGTCCACCACAGTTTGGGACCTGGAAAGTCTCTTGAATTCATCGCTGGATACCTCGTTGAAGAGGCCCTGAGCGTCGATAATCTCTTCGTTTTTATCCTCTTATTTGCGTATTTCAAAGTTCCGCCGGAGCAGGAGAGGACCGTCTTGGTTTGGGGCATTCTGGGCGCTCTGGTCATGCGCGGAGCTTTCATTTTCGGCGGTGTGACTCTGGTGAGCCGCTTTCATTGGATTCTTTATCTTCTGGGCATTTTGCTCATCTACAGCGGATTTCAACTGATGTTGAAAGGCGGAGAAGAAAGCGTTGATCCCTCGCGCAACGTGGCTGTCCGATTTGCGCGCAAGTTCCTGCCGGTTACCGATCATTACGACGGCGGCAAGTTTTTCACTATGCAGAACCAGAAGCGATTCGCGACGCCTCTATTAGTCGCTTTGCTAGTGGTGGAAACAACAGACATTGTCTTTGCGACAGATTCCATCCCAGCCATTCTGGCCATCACCCGCGATCCGTTTATCGTCTATACGTCCAATGTGTTTGCTATTCTTGGACTGCGATCCCTCTTTTTTGTGCTTGCCTCGCTCATGAAACTCTTTCACCGCCTGAATTATGGATTGGCAATCGTACTGATTTTTATCGGCGCCAAGATGCTGCTCGCCATCAAGTATGAACTCCCCACCTGGGTGGTGTTGGTAGTCATTGCGATCGTCCTGGCCAGTTCGGTTCTGGCATCGGTTTTGTTTCCGGAAAAAGAGAAAGGCAACAGCCAGTCGCCTTGATATTCGAGAGTACATTTTTCCGCAGAGACTTGCACGGCGGTCGAAAAATTAATTCAGCTTGAGACGAACTGTTTGAGCGAGCTTTCGCTGCTGTTGGTCAAAGCTGTAGAGGTACAAGAAATAATTCACACCAAAGCCCGTGCCCTCTGGTTAGGTTGGCGTGGCCGGCTTGAAACCATTCTGTTTGGAACTGATATTTGCGCGAGAGGCTAGTTCAATGGGATGGGAAACATTCAAACTTGTCTTCGGCAAGACCCAGTGGTGGGTTTTCTCACCGGGCACACCTATGTGCTCCTCGTAAAAAAGTGCAGCTCCAATCTTTGAATCATCGTGGACCACATTCAATTCCGCTAATCCCCAAAAACGCGTGCGCACCAGCCTGCGGCCGGGGTCAAGATTCATAGTCTCCGCTTCTTTACCCAGTGCCTGGGCCTTGCAATATGCTTCCTCTGGGGAATTGGCATAGAGGAGCTTTACATTACGATGGACGATGTTGCGAGGCTCACCTTCAACGGTGACCTCTTCGATAAGTTCGCCAATGTACCACTTAGGCTCGTGGGGAGGAACGCTTGCCAACCTGACACCTCATGCATTTCAGGAGCGATCATAATAATGCATAAACCGGCTGGCAGGTTGTATACAGGAGTAAAAAAGGAATCCAATCCGGCAATAGTAGCAGCAGAACGCTTGCCTACCGTGAAGCAAGGAATGAGTTTGGTTACAGGGTCAATGGCTACGAAACCCCAGCATCCCCAAACTCAGCGGGGTCTTTAGTCTCGGCCTGTTGCCCACCGATGCAACTCTTCGACCAACGGAACTCCGGGCTTCTCTTGCATCCAGCGCTTGGTCAGATAGGCAAGCGGTCCTTTTAATGCCGGGAGCGGATCTTTTCTTGGTGTCATGGCTGCTACTTCCTCCTGGTCGCGCAACCAGCGGAGGCAATCGGCGAGATTGCCGCATTTTCCCGTTGACAATGACTCCCACAACCGGGGGATCGTTCGTCGTTGGAAGCTTCGCTTGAGTTCCAGGTCAATCATGTCAGGCAGCAGCAACGCGGCTTCATCGAGGTCTACATCGATGCGTGACAGTAATTCTTTGTAGACCAGCAAAGCCAGCCTTTCGGCCTTGGCCGTAGCGGCGGCTAGCCGCTCTTGGCCGCGCGTGTGGGAAAGTTCATCGTCGGGCATTAACTGACAGTAGAATTTCAGTTTGGGTTCGGTGCCGGAAGGCCGCACGGCAATAATGAATGAATCAAAGAAGTACTGCAGCACGTTGCGCGGAAGCTTATCGGTCTCGCTCTTGAATTTTCCCCAGCCTGCGTCTCCCTGGTCCCAATGGTCCACAACTTTTCTGACAGACGAACCGGCAACGGATTGCAAGGGCATCGCTCGCAACGACTCCATGATCTTATCGCGCTTGAATGTGCCATCGGCGCCATTCATCATGATCGACCGGCTGGTGTCCGCGTAGGAACCAAGATCATCGAGAATCTGCACGTAATAGTCGAACAGGTTACGGTCCTCAGCCTTCAGCCTTTGGTACAGAGCTGCAAGGTACATGCAGGCGGGCGTCGCATCTTTGTCGCGAATAGTTGGAATCAGGATTACGCCGTGGCTTTCTTCAGTCGCCAGCACCAGTTGGTCAGGCCTGCATCTCACGCCCTTGTAGTGGCCCACGGTCTCCAGTTTCTTGAGCACGTCGGCGACATATTTAAAGCCCACCAAAAGATCATCGATCAGGAACGAGTCTCCGGCTTTTTCCACGATCTTGCGCAGAATCTTGGTGGTGACCAGCGTTTCAATCACCAGACCTTTGCGCTTCGGCCCATGCGGATCGAGCATCAGGTAATAGCACAGGACAGCGGCGATCTGGTTGCCATCGAAGTGCCGCCATGAGCCGTCACTAAGTTTGACTTCGAGACCGATACGGTCGGCATCCGGATCACTGGATAAAACAATGCCGGAACCCTTTTCATCCGCAAACAACGTTGCCGGGCCGGTTGCTTGCGGCACTTCCGGATTGGGCGCGCCGAGTGGTATGGCGCTGAAGGTGCCATCAGGCCCCTGGTTGGGCGGCACCAGAAAGGGAAACTTCAGTTCCTTCAGGACATCGCCCACGGTGGTGAGTCCGCATCCGCACAACGGTGTGTAGACAATTCGAGTGTTTGGATCGGGCTTATGGATGTTGTCAAAAAGCCTTACATATCCCTGCACATACTCCCGGTGCAACTCTTTAGGAACCGCTCGCACCAACCCCTCCGCCAGCGCCTGCTCAAACGGAATTCGCCGGACACTTGTGACCTCTTCCATGGCCTCAACCAGACGCTGATCATCGGGAGCGACAGGCTGGCTACCGAAATGGTCATAGACCTTGATTCCGTTGTCATCGGGCGGATTGTGGGAGGCAGAGATATTCACGCCGCCCACAGCTTGCAATTTGCCGATCAGGTAAGACAATTCTGGAGTGCTCAGGAGCGCATTAGCCTGATATGGCTCTTCAAAGTATGTGGTGATTCCGTTGGCGGCATAGACCTCGCAGGCCAGCCGTCCCAAAGAACGGGAGGAAATCCCCAGCAGTGGATGGCTCTCACCTAGAAACTTGTAAACACCCGCAAAATCGTTAAACACGCGAACATCATTGGCCACCACCACCGACAATTGCGTTTGCCCCGGAAAAGCTTTCTTGAGGTAGTCGCAGTGGCCCTGGACGGTAGTGGTTATGGTCGCCGGATTGAGGCGATTGGAGCCGTAGCCTACGCGCCCCCGCCGTCCGCCAGTGCCGAAAGGAAGGACCTGCCAAAAACTGTCAAACAGCAGGGCGATATGGCTTTCGTCCAAGTGCCTCTCTAATATTTCCGGGTAAGTATAGGGCAGCGCTCCGGAAAGCCAGGAGCGGAGGCGTTCAGCGGCAGCAGCGCCTAAATCGCCATATTTCTGTGCAAGCAATTCAGATACATTCGACAGCATTGATGCAACTGGCATAGCTTCTCCTGGAGATTCGACCACGAACACAATTCTAACGGATGAAAAGGCCCGCAGACTGGCACATAAGGAACTTAGATGAGCAAGCGACAATAGGGGTGCGCTGTAGCTGCTAACCGTACTGGATGATCAAGCCAGACAAGGAAATTACGCAGGACTACCCAGCCTATCGCGCTGCCCACCGGGAAAAGTTGATCGAGTTTGTCGACAAGTACCTGGTTCCGCCAGGTGCCTTAGGAAAGGCACGAGCGTAAGCGGAAATGGGAGGGAAATTACAAAGCAACCGATGAATCATTGACGCAATCAGTTCAGACTGCCGCGCTCGACGAAGCTGTTACTCTGGCCTTCTCTTCCTCAATGGCCGCTAGCATCATGTCGTCATCGGCGAATTTGAACCACAGTATTCCAAGTTCTTTGGCCTTGTTTTCCTCGGCC
>DASZEU010000625.1:0-7055 GCA_035940535.1 Candidatus Angelobacter sp. | reverse complement strand
CCCGATTGGCATTCTGTGGGTCATGCCTTAGCTGGCTGGAAGCCGCTGCCCGGAGGCCTAAATAATGAAATATTGTTAACAGTGCTGGCCAACATCGGAGCTACGGTAACACCCTGGATGCTCTTCTTCCAGCAAAGCGCTATCGTCGATAAAGGCCTGACCACGCGCGACATCCGGTTTGGCCGCATCGACACCATCCTGGGCGCTACCCTGGCGAGCATGGCCGCCTTGGCCATGGTGCTGGCCACAACGCCTTTGTTCGTACACCGGATGAGCGCAGCAAACTTTCAGGCGGGCGAGTTCGCCCAAGCGTTGCAACCGATTGTTGGCCGCTTTGGAGCCTCTCTGTTTGCGCTGGGCATTGTAGAGGCGGGTATAGTTGCAGCCATCACCATCTCCGCCTCATCGGCTTATGCGTTTGGCGAGGTGGCCCATCGGCCTCATAGTCTGAACCTGCCTTTCACCGAAGGTAAAGCCTTCTACTCGGTGGTGTTTCTTTGTGCCGCGGCCGCGGCCGCCATCGTCCTGGTGCCTGGATTGCCTTTGGTGAATGTGGTAATGATTGTGAATGTGATTGCGGTCCTGGCCATGCCTCCGGCTTTGGTGTTTTTATTTATGCTGGTCAATGACAAGGAAATCATGGGATCGTTTGTGAGCCCGCGCTGGGCCAACATGCTGGCCACGGCAGTGGTGGTGGTGCTGGTGACTGCGGGTGTACTCTTTGGGCTGAGCGTAATAGCGCCCCGTATGTTCGCATCTATAGGACATTAGGAAACGCGGAATGACTGAAGAGTCTAAAAACGATCATCTCAACAACTCCTTGGAACAGGAGTGGATCTTGTCGTCGCTTGAATCTGGACAGTTGTCGGAAGCCAAGAAACAACATTTCCCACGGCGCACGCTCCGAAGGTCACAAATGCTTGTCCTATGGTCCCTGAGGATTTATTTGTTGTTCATGATGGCCGTGGTGATCTACCAGATATGGAGCGGGGCTGGGAATTGACGCCACGGCCTTCGTTTTCCGGCATTATTGTTCATCAAAAAGTACGGCCAATGATAAAGAGAATATAAGACCTGGGAAAAGTTTTTCTTCGTGGATTGATTGAGGTTCCGTTACATCATGGGAGCCACTGGTATCGTGGATCTCGACCAGGCGTAAGTTGGGATAAACGAGCCAGACAGAGTGGCATCCAGCAGCCAAGTATTGCCGCACTTTTTTGGTTGTGTCCTGAGTGCGGTTGGTGGGAGAAATAATCTCAATAGCAAGAGAGGGTGCGCCGGAGAGCGGTGAGTGATCTAAGTCAAAATTCCCCAAGTAGTGTTGGGCAATGAAAGCAACATCGGGCTTGCGGACGGTATTGCTGGCAAGGCGAAAATCGGTTTCGTCGAGAACCAAACCCAAACGGTGCGCCTTCACGAAGACAGTCAATGCATGTCTCAGGTTGTAGCGCACAATGTTATGCCGTGCTGTTGGAGATGGCGTCAAAAGCAATTCTCCTTCATCAAGCTCGTATCGGACTGTCTCCTCCGCTGCTTCCTGCAGCTTTTGAAATTCTTCAAAGCTGAGTTTGGTTGTAGTGCCCATCTTTTCCCTCCCTGAAGTAGCGAGCATAGCCGCATTTGTGGCTGGCCCAAATGCTTCCTTCAGTTTAACCCGGACTATCGAGCCGGGGCGGTGTAATACCCGGCTCGGTGCCGCACTTGAAGCGATTCGCCGCTTGGGTCTTTTTTTGCAACTTCAACCTGAATACGCCGAAACGCTGAGTCCGAGACACGGCGGTTGGGATAATAGGCGATCAGATATTGGGTGCGCAGTTCTTCGCTGATCTTTCGGAAAGCTTCATCCAACGACGCAATGCCTTCAGCATAGTAATATTTGCCGCCGGTGTCTTTGGACATCTGGATCAGCGCATGTTCTCCCCCCAGGTTTCGTCCTGCATCTGCGGCCACCGGCACAACAATAATGCTGTAAATCAGGGCTTCGGCCTGTACCGCGCGGCGCAAGGCGTTCTCATAGTCAGTCTTGCTGGTGGTATCGCCTCCATCGGTGATAAGCACCAGCACCTTTCTGCCTTTGCGGTCGATCAGAGATTCAGCCGCCAGAAAAATAGTGTCGTATACCGCGGTGCCCGCTCCTCCGTGGAGCCGGTCAATGCCTTGTTCGATGATTCTTAGATCGGCGGTAAATCCGGTAAGCTGATCCACATTTTCCGTGATCTGAAAAAGCGAGAGATGATCGATGGGCCGCATGATGGAGCGAACAAAACGCTTGGCCGAGACGGTCTCGAGTTTCATATCACGGCGTGTGCTCTCACTCGTATCTACTGCCAGCACAATGTTCAGCGGAAGATCGGACTCTCGATCGAAAACACTGATGGACTGGGGCACGCCGTCTTCCAGCACCTTGAAATCATCTTTCGTGAGATCGCCCACGGGTGAACCGCGACCATCCGTTACCGAGGCAAACACATTTACCAGCCGTACGTTCACCTTGAACGTATTATCGTCTGCGTTCTTCGACGGACGCTGCAAGTCAACTTCCTTGTTGTTCGGCGCTTGGGCTGACAAAAGTGAGGTTGTTGACAACACTGCAAGGCACAGCAGCAACAATAAGGATTGGGTTCGCCGGGTTCTCATGTTCAGCAACTTCTCAGGTTATTTAGACGCATCTGGCGCTTCAAAGTCAGCCTGCGCGCGAATCTCCTCTGGAAAAGGTTCGCCATCGGCCCACACAGCGCCATCCTCAAAGTGCTCTTTCTTCCAGATGGGTACAGTCTTTTTTAAGCTATCGATGAGCCAGCGACAAGCGTCAAACGCCGGCCCTCGATGGGCGGACGCCACGGCAATCAACACGCTGGTTTCACCGATTTCCAGCCGTCCTAAACGATGCACGATGCGGACATCCCGCACCTTGAAGTTTTCGAGCGCCGACTGGGCCAATTTCTCCATCTCGTTCAGGGCCATGGATTTATATGCTTCGTAATCAAGGTAGAGGGTGCGCCGGCCGCGCGTATGGTTGCGGACAATCCCTTCAAAAACGGCTGTAGCTCCATCTTCGGGATGCTTGATGGAATCGGCAATCTCCTGGACAGCAATCTTCTCCCGCACAATGGCACAGTGCTCCGACTGAAGATCGAGGCCAGGAGGCGGTGAAACAACCGGCGACTTTCCTCCACTCACCGGGGGCAACAGACCGACCTCGTCGCCCTCGCGAAGAACGGATGAAGCCGTGGCGTACTCTTGATTGATGGAGCACGCGATAGTACGCAACAAAGGCTTGAAGCGAGGAAATGTCTCCGCGTAATGCGTTACCACGGAAGCAAGGTCAGAGCCCGGCTGCAAGTCCAGGCTTTGCTCCTGCTGCCCAACAATGTCCTTGAGTTGCCCGAAAAGCAGCACCCTAATACGCATGGGGTTTCCATGAATAGGATACCGGAACTCCGGGCAGAATGTGCTCAGGGATTTCGTAAGTTTCGTTTAGCTTACAAACATCCACTGGCTGGACAGATTTGCACGAACTTGGCTACCGAGGGCGTACCAGTCGAGGTCGCCGAGGTGGTCGAATTCAAGATGAACAACATGTAATACCCGGGAGGCGCTACGTTACCATTCGGGGGAGCAGTAACATTGATCGCCCCGGCGACGCTTGTATTCAAGCTGAAATTGAGTTTGATCAGCCTCTGCTCCATGTTGAACGCGTGAGTGACACCGGCAGGACGCAGCAGGAGTACGGAAGAAATGCTGGTGGGATCGGGAGTTGTTATCTGAAACACCGAGCCATAGCCAATCGGGCTTGTAGGGACGCTGTTAATTACGGGTCGAGGCGCAGGGGTCCCGTCGGCCTTGAACAGGTACGCGGGTTTGTAAAGTTCCACGCGCGGATCGTAAGGCGAAAATGGGGCCGGCGGATGGTTGTTGCCAAACACCAGTACGGTGGCATCCGGTAACAACAGCGCGTTGGAATGATACAGGCGCGGGACTGCATTCATTCCGGCAGAGCTGAAGGTATTGGTTACAGGATTGTAGAGGTCTGCATTAAAGCTGACGCTGTTCAGGTCTTCGTTCAGGTCCGATCCGCCCGTCACCAGTACCCCGCCGCTGGGCAGGATGGTTGCATTCAACTGAATGCGCGGCTGCGACATGTCCGGTCCGCTGCTCCAGTGCGGGGCCAACATACTCTGATCGAAGTCTATGGTCTCGGTGGTTTTAGTGGAGTGAGTAACGGTATCGAACTGGCCGCCGCCCATGATGATGACCCTGGCCTTGTAATTGTTGGCTGGGCTCAGCGGCAGCAGCACCGATGTGCCATACACGCGAATGCTGTTAGAAACCGTGTGGCAACAAGTTGACCAGGTCTTGGTGGAAACATCGAAGAACCTGGAAAGCAGCGTCTGGTCAAATCCTGAGTAGAAGACCCGCCCATCCGGCAGCAAGTGCAATCGTGGATACAGGGGCGGGGTGAATAGAGGGTCAGCAAACTGCCCGCTCCAGGAGCCTGGCCCGCCCCCAGGGTCCGGGGTGAAGATTTCAGCCGTGTTATTGTTGTCAGGCGCTTCATCATTGCCAGAAAAAGCCATGACTGTTCCATCACTCAGCACAATCGCCGTCGGGTACCAGCGGCCCTCCTTCATCGACGTCTTAAGAGAAAAGATTCCCGTGATGGGATTGTAGGCCGCACATTTATTGATGCCGGTAAATTTTGGGACAGCCGGAGGGAACTGCAGTGTGCCTCCTACCACAAACGGATTGCCATCTGGCAGGACCACCATGGCATTGCAAAACATCGTATAAGGCACGCTGATGACGCTCGCAGTCTGAGTTGCCGGGTCCCAGATGGCGCCCTGCTGGGTTTGCTTGCCTTCGATAATCAACAGTTTTCCAGTACGCATCACTGCGGCGTGTACGGGATTGACCGGCATGTTACTGGCGGTGGGCAAAGTAGTCCACACGCCTATCTGCCCTGCCCCACCGGTTGACTGTGCCATAACCGCAGAAGCCAGGAACATAATCAGGAGAGCTATGATCCATTTCGAGGACTGCAAAAGATCACCTGAAATGTAGGAAGAGGAAGGAGAGGACAAGCGTGCCATAGGAGACTCCTTGTACTAAAGGGCATTCATAGGAACACACAATGCCTTGCAGGTCAACCTGAAACTTGGCCAATGAAGCTTGGCCAAATCCCATTTTAGGCATGGAACGAAATAGGCATATAGTCAAGTCCACGCTGTTTGCTGGTCAATGCATCATCATTTCGTGGGGAAGCAGGTCCCAAACCCGCCAAAATTCTTTCATCTCCTCGGGACGGCCCATAGAGACCCGAAGAAACTTATCCACTCCGGGAAAGTGTGGTCCCACAAAGATATTGTTCTTGCGAAAATGTGCAATCACTTCATCTAACGGATGGTCAACCTGAAGGAGGGCAAAGTTGGTGCGGGAATCACTTACTCCCAGAAGGCGCAGATCGCACTGATTGTAAAACGCCTGCTGGCTGTTTGAATTGAGTTGCGCACACCGGCGCACGTGTTCGGTGTCATCAAGAGCAGCCATAGCCGCCGGAATAGCGATTGTGTTCTCAGCAAACTGCAAACGAAACTGAGAGAGCCGGCTCGCCATCTCAGACGATGCCACTGCGTACCCAATGCGCAGCCCAGCGAGAGCATAGATTTTGGAGAAGGTTCGTGCAACTATGATCCGGTTATCGTTGATGGGGCTGTCGATAAACGACAAATATGAAGGAGTGGCCACCACGTAGTGGTAGTAAGCCTCGTCAATGAGGACCGGAATTTTGGGGGAAAGTTTTCCAAGAAACTCTTCCAGGTCGAGCCGCGTTGTAAGCGTCCCGGTTGGATTGTTGGGATTGCAGATATAGACCAGCCCCGTCGAGGTGTCGGCGTGGGCGAGCATGGCTTTGAGATCATGAGAGCGCTCGGGCGTCAGCGGAAGAGCCACAACTTCCGCGCCTCTCAATTGGGCTTGCTGAACCAGCAGCGGAAAGCTTGGCGTTGCCATGATGAGTTTCTTGCCTGGCCCGAGAAATGCTTCGCCCGCGATGCGCAGAATTTCGCTTGACCCACATCCCAGAACAATCTGGTCCGCTTTAACTCTGTGCAACCGAGCCAGCTTTTCCTGCAATGCCTCCATTGAATCGGGATAGCGGTTGGCAGAAGCCAGGCTCTCCTTCATTGCCAGAATCGCTCCTTCGGGAGGGCCATAAGCGTTCTCGTTTCTGTCGAGACGAATCGGCCGGCCGGATTCTTTCCTGCTTGACTGCCGCAATGTTGCGGGAAAATAGCTTTCCGATAAAGCTGGCAACGCCGCTCCTGAAATGATTCCTGCACCTATTCCATAAAGCATGTTGCGGCGCGAAATACCCATGATGAAACTCCTCCCAATTTGAACGGACCTTGCGCACGCTCCGCCGAAGCGGACGCACGGAAGGGTACTCTAGCACAACCTGCAGATGCGATTGGGCAAACCCCTCTGCGGCCTGAGCCGCTAGCTTCTTGCTTCCAGGCCAGAGATATACATTGTTCATTATGTATATTAAAATAGACTTTATCATCAATAACAACTATAATTTAATAACTTATCATGCGTGTATATCTTCCAAAAACTTTGCCAATCCCGGTTAAGGCCGCCCTGCAAAAACTCGGCGACGATATCCGTAATGCCCGGCGACGACGGCGCATTCCCACGGCCGTGATGGCGGAGCGTGCTTCTGTGACCCGTACGACTTTGGGAAAGGTGGAAAAAGGTGATCCAGGAGTTTCTATGGGAACTTATGCAACCGTGCTCTTTATCTTGGGAATGACAGAACGCCTGGCCGAGCTTGCTGACGTGCGATTTGACCAAGTTGGTTTGACTTTAGAAGAAGAGCGGTTGCCACAGCGCATTCACCTCAAGTCAAGACTCTCGTCCCGACCAACGAGACAGAAGTAAAAAGGAACAATCATGGAGCAGGGGATCCTTGTATATCTCGATTTTAACGATGCTCTGCTTTTGGCCGGACGCTTGTGGTGTCGCATCCGTAAGGGACATGAGAGCGCTACTTTTGA
>DASZEU010000624.1:0-4670 GCA_035940535.1 Candidatus Angelobacter sp. | reverse complement strand
GCGCTTATCAATCGCATCGCTCTCAACCTGCTCAAGCAAAACAAAACTTCCAAGCTTGGGATGAAAGGCAAACGTCTCAAAGCTGGTTGGGACAACGACTACCTGCTCAAAATACTCGGAATTTAGATGCGTCGGCCCTGCGTGCGTAAACCCTCGGGATGACGAACGCTTTTCTCTCTGACTCGTTAACTGAACAGTATTACGGCTAACCTTGGTTTCTCTGCGGTCTCAGCGTCCTCTGCGGTGAGCAAGGTTTTGGGGTTGGTTTGGATTTTGCTAATTGCCATTGCTTTGTTGGCTGAGTGCTCTTCTATCCGTTGTAATTCAACGCTCCCAAACCCAGAAAGCTCGCGGCCTCTCCCAGCTCTTCTTCAATGCGCAAAAGCTGGTTGTGTTTGGCAATGCGGTCGGTGCGTGAAGCTGAGCCGGTCTTGATCTGGCCTACGCCGGTTGCAACCGCGAGATCAGCGATAAAGGTATCTTCGGTTTCGCCGGAACGATGCGAGATGACCGAGGTATAGCCATTACGGCGCGCGAGGTCGATAGCATCCAGGGTCTCGCTTACCGTACCGATCTGGTTGACCTTGATCAGGATAGAGTTGGCGGCCTGCTCTTCAATACCATGCGTAAGCCTCATGGTATTGGTCACAAAGAGATCATCGCCTACAAGCTGGATCTTCCCTCCCAGTTGTTCAGTAAGATGCTGCCAACCCTCCCAATCATCTTCAGCCAAACCGTCTTCAATGGAGACGATAGGATACAGGCGTACCCAATCGGCCCAGAAACTGACCATCTCCTCAGAAGTCTTCACCGATTTGTCGGATTTCTTGAAGACATACTTTCCTTTCTCCTTGTCGAAGAACTCGCTGCTGGCAGGATCGAGCGCGATAGCAATGTCTTTTCCCGCATCAAAACCGGCTTGCTGGATTGCCTCCAGGATCAGGTCAATGGCTTCGACATTGGCTTTCAAAGATGGCGCAAAGCCACCTTCGTCGCCAACTGCAGTGTTGTATCCGCGCTTCTTGAGCACCCCTTTCAGCGTATGGAAAACCTCCGTACCCCATTGCAGCGCTTCAGAAAAAGACACTGCTCCCACAGGCATGACCATAAATTCCTGGAAATCGACGTTGCTATCGGCGTGCGCGCCTCCGTTGAGGATATTCATCATAGGAGTAGGCAGGACGCAAGCACCGATTCCACCCAGGTAGCGATACAGCGGCAATTTGAACGAGTTCGCTGCGGCACGCGCGCAGGCCATCGAGACCGCCAGGATGGCATTGGCGCCCAGTCTGGCTTTGTTCGGTGTCCCATCCAGCTCCTGCATGGTGTCATCGATCTCGCGTTGGGCAGCAGCATCCATGGAGATGAGCGCGCCCGCGATATGTTCGTTAGCGTTGTTTACCGCTTTCAGGACACCCTTTCCGGAATAACGATCCAGATCGCCATCGCGCAGCTCGACTGCCTCATGTGCGCCGGTAGAGGCCCCGCTGGGCACCGCGGCTCGCCCAAGTGAGCCATCCTGCAAGAGAACATCTGCTTCCACAGTGGGATTGCCGCGCGAGTCGAGAATCTCCCGCGCGCGAATTTCAGTAATGGTGGTCTTCATTGAGTCTCCGAAAGAGGGAATTATAACAATCGAGCAATTGGCAAATGGCAATTGCTAATTGCTGCATTCCCTGAGTCCTGAATGCTTTTATGTTATGTTCATGTTTAGGCTTCGGGAGACCCTAATCAATGACGATTCCAGCGCAGCCCAATATTCGTTTGATTAATATGCCGGATTACCGGGAAAGTTATGCCAACTCTGTGCAAGTTCGGGTCAGCGTGTGGGACTTCCTGCTGGTGTTTGGCCGGTTGCAACAACAGACGAGCTCAGAAGTCGAGGTCCAGAATTTTCAAGGCATCTATTTGAGTCCCCAACAGGCGAAGGCATTGATGACCATCCTGGAACAAAATGTAATCCAGTATGAGAAGACCTTTGGTGAAATCAAGCTGGACCCGAACCTGTCGCCACAAGGGCCGATTCACTAAGTTCAGCAATTAGCAAATGGCAATTAGCAACCCAAAATCAAAACCTTATTTAACGCGGAGGACACAGCGCGGCATAACCGCAACCAAAAGGAAAACCAACCTTTACCGCTGATTGCGCGGATGAACGCTGATAAACCAAAACCTTTGAAACACGGAGGAACTGAGGGAGCAGAGGAAAACCAAAACTTGCAGTGGACCAGGGTTTTGAATTTGCTAATTGTCATTTACCAACTGCTACTCTTAATTCGTGTACATTCGCGCAAATTCGCGGCTAAAAGGGTTTCCGGTTTTGTTCTTCAGGGCACGGGTGGCGGAAAATTGCAAATACCTTGACTAAGTCTTTTCCAACCCGTCCGCTGCATTTTTCTTCTTTGCAGATTTTTTCCATTGTCTTTATTTCCATTCTCGTTCTGCACGCTCCGCTGTTGCGGCTGCCGTTTTTCTGGGATGAGGCAGGGTTCTATGTTCCAGCCGCTCATGAACTTGCCTCCTCGCATATGATTATCCCTAAAACCACGATGGATACGGGGCATCCTCCCCTTCCTACCGCATATCTGGCTTTGTGGCTTGCCATCAGCGGATGGAAACCTATTGTGGCCCGCATCGCCATGCTGCTCGTAGCAGCCTTTGGCTTGACCAATGTTTTTCTGCTGGCGCGCCGCATTGCCAACGCTCCAGTCGCTATTGCTTCCACCATTGCTACAGCTTTATATCCGGTCTTCTTCACCCAGAGTTCCCTGACCCACTCTGACCTGCCAGCAGCGGCATTTGCCTTGTGGGGAATTCGCTTGGGAGTTGAGGGCAGACTTTGGCACAGCCAATTGGCTTTTTCATTGGCTGCACTCAGCAAAGAAACCGCGGTGATCGTGCCAATGGCATTGGCTGTGTGGGAGATCTTATTTTCACAGGAAGAACATGCCGTTAGATTTCGCCGGGCGGCAATCCGGCTCACTCCTCTGCTGCCGCTCATAGCCTGGCTTTTCTACCATCATCATGTGACTGGACGATTCTTTGGCGATGCTGGGTTTTATCAATACAACGTCGCCAGTGTCATGAACCCGCTGCGATTCCTTTTAGCGCTGGGGATGCGGCTTTGGCAAATGCTGGGCTCGATGAACATGCTGGTGCTGACCGCAGCCACAATCGCAGCCATGTGGTTCCCCGCTATTAAAGACAATGGGGTGGAGCGAGCGCGGATCACTGTCCCCATCCAGATGCAGTTTGCGTTGATTATGCTCGCCCATCTGGTCACGTTCTCCCTGGTAGGCGGCGCGCTGCTCATCCGGTACTTGCTGCCGGTGTTTCCGCTGCTGATCATCATTGGGATGTCCACCTTGCGCCGGCGAGTCTCGCGCTGGGAGTGGCCGGCTGCGGTAGTCGTCATCTTCTTTATATTGGGGCTTTTCTTTGATCCTCCGTACCGGTTCGCGCCGGAAGACAACCTGACCTACAAGGATTTTGTGGAACTGCATGTCCAGGCAGCACACTTTCTCGCGGCCCATGAGCAAAACGCCACGGTCCTTACCGCCTTTCCAGCCGTGGACGAATTAAGAACACCGTATCTCGGTTACGTCGCCACTCCCATACCGACAGTTGCAGTCAAGAATTTCACGGTGGAAGAGATCATCAAGGCGCGTCAGATGCGCAACAACTATCAGGTGGCTTACCTGTTTTCCACCAAGTACGACCGCCCTACGTGGTTCCGATCGAAGCTCTGGGACACATTGGATCGCCGCTATTTTGAATACCACAATGACGTTGAACCGGAGACAGCAGCAACATTCCTGGGCGGCAAGATTGTCTTTCTCGCGCGACGCAAGGCCGAGTGGGTGGCGATTTTGGAGATCGAGCAACCTGGGATGAGGGCGAAGAATCGGGTGATCCGGTGATCGGAGCTTCCGAAAGTGGCAAAACCTTACCACTGATAAACGCTGATCAAACTGATTCACGCTGATAAACCAAAAAACCTTTGAAACACAGCGCAAGCGAGCCACAACCAAACCCAACTCACCGCGAAGAAGGCAATGGGCGCAAAGGAACATCAAAACCTTAACGCTGATGACGCTGATTCGACTGATTCTCACTGATTGGTTCCTTCGGGCCCTTAGCATCCTTGGCGGTAAATCGCTTTTGGCGTTCCGGTTAAGGACCAATGACTAGAGCGTGTTTCAAAAATACCTCCTGAGGGTAATCCACAGGCAGGCAATATAGAAGAAGGCGCGGTAGGTGGAGAGCAAGAACTCATGACGAACCAGCAATCGACGAAATTGTCCCAGCCAAGAATTGGTTCGCTCCACGATCCAGCGACGTTTGTAGCGGCGCAGTTTGCGACCATCCTCATACTTTCGTCGCCTACGATTCTCTCGGTACGGAGCAATCAACTCAATGCCCCGTTTATGCAAGCGTTCGCGCAACGGGTCAGAATCGTACGCCGTATCCGCTATGACTCGTTGCGGTTTTTGCCGGGGCCGGCCTTTGGGTCGCGGCACGCGGACTTGGGCGAGCGTGATTTCCGCAAGCGTAACTTCATGAGGAGAGGCACTTTCCAGCCGAACTCCCAGCGGAATACCTTCACCGTCGACCAATACCATCCACTTTGTCCCCTTGCCACGCTTGGTTTTGCCGACGGCAGAGCCCCC
>DASZEU010000623.1:0-2210 GCA_035940535.1 Candidatus Angelobacter sp. | reverse complement strand
ATCACCAGTTCCACTGGCTGGCGCTCGTCCCCAGGGTAAAACAAGACCGGTTCAAACAGATTCACGTGCTTCTTGGAGAGCTGTGCATCATCCACCATCAGTTCCAGGTCAGCGTACATGTGCTTGGTATTGGCCTTTCTCGGGTGCGCGACATGAAAGTGGAGGTTAAGCCCGCCTGGCCTCCCAATAGTCCTCAAACCGACCACTGAGCCGACAACAGCGAAGGGCGATGATGGCATTGGCACCTGAAACGGTCCAGAACATACCCGACTGTTTAAGGCGGCTGCCTATAACAGTTTTGCAGCCGGCTTCGATGACACCTGAACCGACAAACAGATGCTGGCGGCGGAACTCCGGATAGCGCATGCGTTCAGCGTTTCTTTGGAAGTACGCGGCTGCCTTGTGCAGAACTTCGGTCAGTTCCGGCGAGTCTGCTTCCAGAGAGCGTAGATAGCCAACCAGTTTTTCGATCTTGCCCCCATCGAGCTTGGGTTGGTGGCGCAAGATCCATTGTCTCTGATGGGCATCCTCCCCTGGGTACAGGAGACGGGCAATATCCCATAGATGTTGGCGGGCGTGGAAAAGATCGACGATCTGGATGGCGCCAGGAAAATGCAGATCGGCGAGGTTCCAAATCCACTCGGCCCCATCGCCCATGATCACTTTTTTGAGGGCTCGATTCCAACCGCGATTCTGAGCTTCGGCATAGAGGCGTTTGCCAAACTGCTCCGCCGTCTCAATGGCTCCGGCGTAGGTGGTCGAGTCCGGGTCACGAATGGCAAAGCCCTCCTGGTCATAGGTCGTTTGGGTGAAAATACATCCCAGTTTCACTTCCCGTGTACGAGCCGGCTGACCTTCCACCTTGCTTTCGGTGCGCTCGGTTTTGGTGACTGGCACCCCTGTGCCATCCATCTGCACATACAAAATGGGAATTGATTGTCCCATGATCACGGGCAGATCCAACTGCATGGCTCTCTGGATCTGTTTCTGTTGGCGAGCGCCGATGTCTTCGCCCAAGGCTTCGGTGGTTCGCTCCACCGCTTTGGTCGTCACTTCCAGGCCAGCCAGCAATTTCATTTGCTGACGCCCGTGGTCGAATGGAGCCTCCGAACTTACCACCGACAGCATGCGCCGCACGCCAGGAGACAGACCCTGGTTCTCGATGTCCAGTTCGGCATCGAAGGGGAACTGCCCCTGAGGACAGTGGGAACATAGGTAGTACGGCCTCACCAGTTCCACTTCACCCACCGCCGTGAGGACGCGACGGGAACGCAACTCGCGATAGTGAGCGGTGTGACCACAGGAGCAAGCCCGTTGGCGCTGATCCCGGTCAGGAGGATCACATTGCAATAGCTGACTCAGAGCCGTAGCCCCGGCCTGATGCATGGCCGATCGGATAGCCGTCTCCAAGGCTTCCAGATCCAGGCTGCCACCCTTGCGGCGATCCTGAAAAATCACCTCCAACAGTCGGCTCACTTCGCGCGCGACTTCTTGCTGGACCGCTTCTGCCGTTTTTTTTCCTGCGAGGACAGGGAACCTGCAAGCGGTCGAAGAGGGCAGATCTTCTCATTGACCTCCAGCAACTCAGCACTCAACTGGCGAAAGCGATGATAGGCCTCCACCTCCTGCTGGGCCTTGCGCAGTTGGAGGGGGGTGGCGAAGGTCTCGGTCACGGTTTTGCCGTCTACTTTGCGGGTGAGACGGTAGTTGGGACCATGTCCGGGGTGATGGGGCTGATGACAGTGGCAACTGGGCTTGCCGCAAGGAGCGCGAGTGGCAGTAATGGAGCCGCTGCGAAAGTCGGGAAGGCGAAGAATCTGCTGCAAGATGAACTCTCTCTGTTGCTCTAAAGCGGGTAAGGATTCGGTCATTGGGCGCCTCCATTCCTAGCGTATCACTACGTTAGGATTCATGCGTCAAAAAAAAGAAAATCCAATACCCTCCACTTTCATGTCGCACACCCAATCGGTACTGGACTAATTCGGTGCAGCGAAAAATGCTCTAAAAATGCCCTAATTCCTCCGTTCCTCCGGAATGCGCGCCAATCAAGGGGATTCTGGTGCCGGAGGTTTGCGGAGGAAGGGAGGATTCCTCCGAAATCCGCGCCAATGGCGCAGATAGTGGTTCCTGCCTGAGCGGCATTTCCATTGACTTGACCTTGATTCGCTCGGACTCCACGCCGGGGGGCAAGGCTGGAAGATAGCGTTCCC
>DASZEU010000622.1:0-6954 GCA_035940535.1 Candidatus Angelobacter sp. | reverse complement strand
AGCACCATGTTTGGTTTGTACACCTTTGCCGGTTTGTTCGTGCAAGGTATAGCCGCGGTAGCTTTAGCTACGCTATTGCTGCGGGAGCACAGCCCGCTCCGTGATTGGATCGACGACCGTCAGATCCATGACCTGGGCAAGTTGCTCTTCGCGTTCTCCACTTTTTGGGCTTATATCTGGACCTGTCAGTATCTGCTGATATGGTACGGAAATATTCCCGACGAAGTGCCGCATTTTGTGAAGCGAACCAATGGACCATGGCTTTATTTTTTCGCGCTCAACCTGGTGATCAACTGGATCGTTCCATTCTTGACGCTGCTTTCAGTTAAATCCAAAGTTACGCCCAAGGTGCTCAAGTCTATCTGCGTGCTGGTGCTGTGCGGACATTGGCTCGACCTTTACATGCTCATCATGCCGGCCCAATGGGATGCGCCGAAGATTTTGCTGGAACTCCCAATTGCCGCAGGTTATGCCGGACTTTTGTATTTCATCTTTACCCGCAGCCTTGCCCAAGCCCCGCTTGTGCCAGTGAATGACCCGATCCTGCGCGCTGAATTGCTCGTGCAACATGCTCATTAACGAGGAACTATGAAAGCTTTTAAAGCAGTTATTCTGGTAGTTACGGTGCTGGCGGTAAGCGCGCTGGTGTATCAGCCAAACATCAACCGCAACGATATACCGAATCGCCTGCCTGAGGCGGCCCCTTATAACTATGAGGAAGCCAAGGCCATTGCTCCTCCGTATGAAGACCATTGGGCGCAAGAGGACAATCCTGGCCAGTGCCAGACCTGCCACGAGAAGATTTTCGAAGAGTGGAATGGCTCCATGATGTCGAACTCCTGGCGCGATCCTATTTGGCGCGCCGCCTTCTTCGCGCTCTCCAAAGCGGTTTCTGCCCACGGCGAGTGCGATACTCCCGAGCCGCCCGATGGGACAGAAAAAGCTGTTCACAATCCCTTTGCGAACAAAGGTGAATGCTCTTCAACTTTTGATATTGGCACAGAAAAATACAAAGTCTCGCGGTCCGGCTCGCTGCTCGACGCTTTTTGCTCGCGCTGCCACATGCCCACCAATTACCTCGACAATATTCCGCTTCGCAACGTGAAGGTGGATGCCAAAACCGGGTTGGAAAACGCAGTTGTCGATCCGAACTTCAATCCTACTTCCGATAACGGCACTGGAATCGCCTTTGCGACCGTGGAGTCGCAATACCGGAACACCGATACCGGCAAGAGCGGAATCATTTGCGCCGTCTGCCATACCTTCGCCGAAACCCGCGACACGCCCTGGCATAACTACGTGCACGTTGATTCCAAGTACACGCCGGTTCCCAGTGCCGTGGCGCGCACCGAGGCTTTGCCGCCTGAGAAGCAAGATATCTACGACGTGCCCGACAAGAGCAAGCAGAACCTGGGCTATAGCATCGGCGCCGGCTCTTATCGGCTTTCACCCCACGCCATCACCTACCCCGAACGATTCGGGCCGCTGGCCGCCAATACTCAGCCCGGACAAAAAGATGAATACACCAGCAGAATATTTAAACAAGATATTCCTTATCAGCAGATTGATCCTTCCAAGCACAAAGGCTTCCATCAGGCGATGTTCATCCGCGCGGAAATGTGCGCTGCCTGCCACGATGTAACCAACGCTTTGCCCATCAAGAATCCGCTCGGACATTGGGTTGGCGGCTTCCCCATCGAGCGCACCTACACAGAGTGGGCCAACAGCGCGTACGCGGAACGTCCCGGCAACAGCAACTTCAAACCGGAATTCAAGCGTGACTGCCAGAGTTGCCACATGCAGCAGGATTACGGCCAGCCCGGCACTGCCAATACCTTATATAAAGACGGCCAGCCGCTGCCTCCTCCCAGCGATGCGGTGGCCAACGATGGAAAGCCGCATCCGTTCTTCACTCATCATTTTGTCGGCGGGAATGCCTACATCACCCGGCTTATCGGCAAAGATGTGGACAAGACTGGGAATGTAGCGCCCTATCCTGAATTGTCGTCCTTCAGCTTCTCTTCGGCGGACGAAAAGAGCCTCTACTCCAGGGGCTTCTGGACGCATCTTGAAAGAAAGGGCGTTTACTCGCAGCAGGTTCGTCTGGCGTGGGACAGGCTTCGCCACGTCCTCGACATGGATATGCGTGGACCGGCGACGGCCCAGCCAAATTCGACTGTTCCTCTCTCGATCAGCATCCAGAACACCGGCAGCGGTCACAAGTTTCCAACCGGCTTCCCCGAGGGACGCACTGCCTGGCTCGCTCTGCACGCTTATGACTTGGCCACGGGCAAAGAGTTGCAGATTCAAGATAAGGTCTGGAATCGCATTTCGACGGGCATCGGCAACCTTACGACCGAGGAGATGGTCGATCCCAACTTCCCCGGATGCGATTGGAAGATTCCTGCAGGTTCGGCCGATCCTTACTCTCTTCAGTTCAAGGCCATTGCGACGCTGGGAACCGACAAAAAAGGTAAAGAATGCCCAACCCTCGATCTGCCTTATGCCCAGCCGCGCAACATGAAGGTCAACAGCCAGGGTCTTCCGGTTGACGCGAACGGCAAAGTCATCGACAGGAATAATTCCACGGCGCTGCCGGTATTTGAAGATAAGAATGGCAACGGCGACCTCTTCGATGATTCTTACCTGCGCGATACACGCATTGCTCCGAGAGGCAATACTGGAAATATAGTGAAAGTTGACCGCTATTCAGTGGTGGTCCCGCCTGGAACGAAGGGCCCCATCGCAGTGAGCGCCGCGATGTACTACCAATCGGTTGAAGGCATTGTGGCTTTGCACTTCCTCGGTAACTTGGCCGACACTAACAACAACTTCATTCTTGAGCCTTGCGTGCTCGGCGGCCTGTGCGATGGACGCCATCCCAGCACCGAACCGGCGGTGGTCGAGGGAGCGCCTCCGGTCCCCATGGTGGTCAAGAATTGGGTGATCACCGTGGATAGCACGCCCGACAAAACACCGTTGCGGGTTGGCACATACCCAACACCCAACGCAACCCAGGTCTACCAGGATGCAGTAGCCAAGGTGGTCTTTTCCAAACCGGTGCACGGCGTGAATGCCCAAACCTTTACGCTCACCGATTCTAAGGGCGCGCAGGTTCCGGCCTGGGTAGACCAGATCGGCGATGGAACCTGGGGCCTCTTCCCCAACCCCGTGATACTCAAAGGCGGCGAGACGTATACAGCGCGCCTGAAATCCGGCGTGTGCGACCAGTTCAACAATTGCACGCGCCAGGATGTGATCTGGAAATTCACGGTCAGCAAAGAAGCCGGCCAGGGCTATGGTGACAGCACTATTCCTATGGGCTTCCCAGGTCAGTTCCCGGTAAACTCTCCAGCGCCGCCAGCCCAGTCGGTAGCGTCAAGCCGTCGGCCAGGACATAGCAAGCCAGTGAGAATTGCCAGCAAGTAACAGTCGTGTTTGGGCAAAAGGTGGCACAGCCATTTTGGATCGGCTGTGCCACCTTTTCTTTTGCCAATCAGCAGTGGACACAGTGGCGATCTCGCTCGGCCTAAATAGATGCCCGCCAGATGTCAATAGGTCAGCGGGCGATGGGCGACGGCGTCTGTTGTTTGTTTTTGAGGTGTTCGCAAGGAAACACCTCGCGGACAATTGCGGGTAGTGATTCGCGCTCGGCCAGCGCCAATTCATAGTGAGTTTGAAGATTGAGCCAGAATTCTGGAGAGGTCTTGAAATAACGCGCGAGCCGGAGTGCTGTATCAGGTGATATCCGGCGCTTCTGGTTGACAATAGCCAAAATGCGAGTTGCCGGAACGCGGAGGGCTAGGGCAAGACCGTTGACGGAGAGACCCAGTGGCTGCATGAAATCTTCCCGAAGGTGCTCTCCAGGATGCACTGGCACTTGAGAGAAAGTGCGGGAAGCGGGAAAAGAAGTTTTACGCCGAGACATGTTGATACCTCTAGTGATAATCCATAATTTCCACTTCATACATCATCAAAATCCCAAGAAGCGTCCCCGGCGTGCTACTCCTCGCGCAAAGCTACGGTTGGGTCGAGACCGGCTGCGCGGCGGGCTGGTAGCCATGAGGCCAAGGCGGCGATAACGAAGAAGACAACCGCCATGGCGACGAAGGTGGCAGGATCGGTTGCCTTCACGCCTACGAGAAAGGCGGTCATAAAACGGGTCAGCAAGAAGGCGAAGATCAGACCGACGAAGATGCCAACAATGCTGAGGCGCAAGCCTTGCCCGACTACAAGCTGGAAAATCCTGGCAGGTCCAGCGCCTAGCGCCATGCGGAGGCCGATCTCGGCGGTACGTTGTCGCACCGCCGTTGAGAGCACGCCATAGAGTCCCACGCCGGCGACCAGTGCCGCGATTACCGCAAATACCGCGATGAGCAGCAACGTAAAGCGTGTTTCGGATTGCGCATTATGGACCAGATTATCCACAGGCTGCATTTGCGCAACCAGCAGCTTGGGGTCGAGCCGCTTGATCGCTACGCGAGTCTCAGCTCCATACGCTGCTGAATCGTTCGCGCTTCGGATGGCCCATTGAGCAATAGTGCCAGATCCCAAGAAGGCGTCGGCGAAGTAGACCTGTTCGCGTCCAGGTATGGCCAGCGAGACATCGCGCTGGTGGGCCACCACTCCGATGATTTCGACCCACTCAGGCTGGGGCGTGCGAATACGGATGAGAATACGCTTGCCCACCGCCGATTGACGCGGGAAGGCCTTATCGGCCAGTAACTGGTCGATCACTACCACACTATGTCCCGGTGCGTTGTCGGCGTTGGTGAAGGTGCGGCCTTCCAGCAGAGGCGTGCGCATCGTCTCAAAATAGCCGGGGAGCACGATTTGAAAATCTACTGCCTGGAACTTAGTGGCGTCGGCAAGAGCTTCCTCGGTGCCCCAGCGAATAGGAGAGTAGCCACCAGCCAGCGGGAAGGGAAATGATGCGGTGACGCTCTGGGCCCCAGGAATCGCACGCAATTGCTCCTGGAGTTGGCGGATGAAGACAGCCCGCTGCTCCGGCGTGGTTCCGAAGTTTCCCAGAATCTGAAATGTCAGAAGGCCGTGTGCTTCAAAACCGGGATTGATGCGTTGCAGTTCGAGGAAGCTGCGAAACATCAAGCCTGATCCAATGAGCAGCATGAACGACATAGCAACTTCCACTACGACCACCAGACTGCGCAAGAAGCGTCCGCCAACCAGCGCTGGGCTGCGGCTGCCGCGCAGCACATTCATGAGATCGGGGCGTGAAGAGCGTAATGCGGGAATCAGGCCGAAGATGGCTGCAGAGACCAGGCTCGCAACTACCGTAAAGATGAGTACTACAGCATCGATATGGACAGTCTCGAGGCGGGGAAGGTTCGCCGGAGCGATTACCAGCAATTCGTGAATTCCCAGCCACGCCAGCCCTAGCCCGGCCAGGCCACCCAGGCTCGCGAGCAGAAACGCTTCCGCTAAGATCTGGCGGACGAGACGCCAGCGGCTTCCGCCGAGGGCCGCGCGCACCGCCAGTTCACGTTCCCGCAACGAGGCACGCACCAGGAGCAGGTTGGCGACGTTGGAGCAGACTATGAGCAGAAGAAAAATCACAGCGCCCATGAGCGCCACAATGACCGGACGCACCTGTGCGGTCAGATGTTGCCGCATGGGTTCCAGCCGGATGAAGTACCCGGCAGTGTTCTCGATGGGGAAGTTCTTGCGGGCCTCAGCCGCCACAGCATCGGCGGACGCTTGTGCGGTTTCGAGGGACACACCATCTTTTAATCTGGCAACCGCATGAATTGAGACTCCATTGCGATCAGCGGCATCGTAAGCCAAGCGGTTGGCGATCCAAATATCGGGAGCAGCTTCGGTGTTTGCGCTGGGCGGGAAATACAATTGAAAATGGGGAGGCAACACACCAACAATCAATGGAATAATCGGCCCGCTGGTAGCCATAGGTCGTCCAATCACGGAGGTATCGCCGCCAAAGCGTCGCTGAAAATATTCGTAGCTAAGAATTGCCATGGTGGGCAGACGCGGCGCCGGCGGAGCACCCGGCTGGGCGGCCCCCGCAACTGCGGGAGGCTGGGGCTGCGGTATTCCATCGTCGTCGGCAAAGTCACGACCCTTCAGGATTCCAGCGCCCATCAAGCGAAAGAAGTTAGTTGTAACCACGGCGAACTGAACTTGCTCCGGCGTGCCATCCTCCCGCGGCAATACGTTAGGGAAGGTGAAGACCCCAGCAATATCCTGGAACGCGTTCTTGGTGCCTTCACGCAAATCAATGTAATCGGCATTGGAAAGAGGGAAGTCGCGAACGTTACGCTTGCGCAGGTCGGAGCAGGCGATAACTAAACGGCCTGGGTCTTTGTAGGGAAGAGGCCGCAGCAGGACGGCATTGGTAACACTGAAGATAGCGGTGCTGGCGCCCACACCCATGGCAATCGTCAAGGCGGCTGTAAGCGTAAAGGCGGGACTCTTCCGTAGAACTCGGGACGCAAGAATCAGATCGCGTAAGGGCATCTTCTTACCTCTACTGAGCAGTGGTTAGGACAAGGATACCACTTGAATTTTATTTGAGAATTCTAAGAGAAAAATTGGGGACAAATAGTCAACTATTTCGATTCAATGGATAGCTTTCTCTGCTAAGCTGCGTTCTATAGAACCGCTCTGACACCCAATTCATTGCGCGTGTATGCACGGCTACCAAAAATCCATTTGAGTGTTGGGATCGACAATGCAGGGTTCGGTGCGGATCACGAATCTGAACGATTCGCAAGAAGGAGAATTTATATGGCCTTTGATGCAATCATCATCGGAAGCGGTTTCGGAGGATCAATCAGCGCTTGCCGCCTCACGCAGGCTGGCATGAAAGTGCTCGTTCTGGAGCGTGGCCGTCGCTGGGAGCCTAAGGCTGCTCCGGGCGTTACTGCCTATCCGCGCAACCTTTTTGATCCCTGGATTTGGGACCAGGCTAATCCATTG
>DASZEU010000621.1:0-8311 GCA_035940535.1 Candidatus Angelobacter sp. | reverse complement strand
ACGGGCGCTGGAGTCGGCAGAGCTTCTCAACCATTGATTTATAAAATTATTCTAATACAGGGAATCGGTGATAATTGCCGCCTAAAGGAGATTGTTCCATGAAACTACATTTCGCCATTGCAACGTTGATTGTTCTTGGTTTTTGCGCTGTTTTCAGCACAAGAATGCCTGCCGATTCTCCTAGCACAATGGTACTACTATCGAGCGGAGGTGGGGTGCCCACTCCCTGTCCGAACCCGCCTCGGCTTACGAGTCGAACAGGCCGTGTCTCGCTACAACTTCAAGCTGCGGTGGTCGCTGACACAACAACCTGTCCATTCGGGTCTTCTATCCCGCACATCTCTCGCTGAAAATATTTGTTAGGCCGCCGCCTTTGAGGTATCCTTGGCGGCGGTCTTTTTGAGCCCACTTCACTACATTCCGTGGCTGGGCAGCTTGATCGCCGAGGCCGTGCTCATCGGGATCATGCTGCACCGAAAGCTGGCGCCACGCTTTCCGTTCTTCTTTATTTCGATCCTCTTCGATGTTGCAAGAGGAGTCATACTACCTGCAATTGGCTTTGCCAATCCCAAGACCTACGCTTATTTTTACGCCTATTGGCTTTTGGTTCCACTTGAATATAGCTTTAGCTTTGCCGTGATTTATGAAATTTTCCGGCATACCTTCAAGGCCGATATAAAATTCGCGCCTCGCACCATCCGTCGGTTCGCCGTCCTCAACCTTCTCCTGGTGGTGGTTGCCGCTGCACTTGTCTTTAACCCCGCTGCCCACATCGAAAATCTTGCTAGCCCTATCCTGGTAGTGGATCGAAGTGTTGAATTCTTGCGGTGCGCATTGCTGGTGTTGATCTGGGCCTTTGCCGCAAAGCTCAAAATAACCTGGAGACATCACCTTTGGGGCATTACCTTTGGCCTGGGCATGTATTCCGCCACGGGCTTGATAACGGCTGCCGTGGATGTGGCCACGAACCGTATGTGCAGCCACTGGCTCACGCCCCTTCCGCATTTCGCTTATCTTCTCGCCACCATCATCTGGCCTATCTACCTCTATAGGGAAGAGCCAGAACGCGAACCGCTGACACGGGAAGAGATTGACCTATACAGAAACGTGCTGGGTACCGTTGCAAAAGCGGTAACAGAAATCAGAAAGAGAGTACTCCATGATGACAATCGTAATTAGCCTGCTATTCGAGCCGTGCCATGAACTGCCTTGGAATCCGCCCTGCCTGCCCGATGGTCAGTCTTACCCGGACCAGTCCGGCTTTGTGCTTTTCATGTTCATTTTGTTCGCGCTGGTGGCCATTGGGCTGTTCCTACAGGAGACCTTCATCACCCGCGGCAAGAGGGCGCGCACCTATACGACCGGCGATTCCCAGGAAGCCGCGGAGCGGATTTCCGCCGCGCTTCGCCGCCTGCTCCCGGGGCCTCAGGGCAGATCGTTGCAGATGTCGAGCAAGTCGGTAGCCAGCGACTTGCTGGTCATCATCGATTTTATTTTGTATAGAACGACCCGTTACTGCTATGTCGATCCCCCGGAAGATCAGGATGTGCTGTTCAGCATCTACAAAGTCCGGCGGGAAGCCGTCCGGTTGCGTAACCATCTTCTGCGAACCTTGTTTTTCCTGAGATTCAATTCCCAGGCCGCTAAGGGCCACCGACTGACACTGGAAGCGACCGAGCAATATGTTGCCGTGCTCGTGCCGCTCGTGAAAGAACTGCACAGCAAATACATAGACTGGCGTGAAAATATACCGTTAATTGAGATCGCGATGCCGAATGAATGCGAAGGCTAGGTCTGGAATAAAAAAGCCCAGCCGGTTATGACTGGGCCTTTGGTTTTCCTGGAAGTAACGCTATTTAACCTTGGCAAAAATGATCACGAGTGTGTAGAGCGCAAGCGACTCAATCAGGGCCAAGCCAAGAATCAGAACGAACTGGATTCCGGGACGCGCCCCAGGGTTACGTGCCATAGCTTCGGCGGCGGACGCCGTAGCTCTTCCCTGCCCCAGACCGCACAGACCTGAAGCAATTCCCATACCGATGCCGGCAGCAATCGGCACACCCCAGTTCACAGCGGAAGAACCCCCTGTGTCCTGGGCATAGACGGGCATAGCCAGAAACAGAATGGCCATGACCAGGAAGACGTACATCATTGTTTTACGCATGTTCTCTCTCCTATGAAAATGCTTCCAGTGGGTGGTTGACGCTCACCGTGCTGGCGCCCTCACGCTTGAAGCGAAAATTAGTGCTCGTGGGCCACTGCGCCCGATAAATAAATTGTCGTCAACAACGTAAAAATGTACGCCTGCAGCAACGATACACCAGTATGCAGCAGTAAAAATACAACTGGTACGCCGATCGGTATCAACGAAAAGAAGACCAGCGTCACCATGTCACCGGCAAACATATTGGCATAAAGACGGATGGTGAGTGACATCACCCGGGCGAGGTTTCCAATAATTTCAATGGGGAGCATCAACGGAGAGAGCCACCATACCGGTCCCAGGAAGTGCTTGGCATAGCCAAGCGGCCCTTGCGCTCTTACTCCGTGATAGTTGTAGTAGAAAAAGGCCACCAGGGCCAATCCCATCGGGACCGCAGGGCTGGCCGTGGGTGATTCAAAGCCGGGTATAAGTCCAATCAGGTTGCTTACCAAAATGAAAAGGAAAAACGCCGAAAGAAGCGGGGTGAATTTTTCACTGTGGGTCCCGATGATGTCGGAACTCTGGTTGTTAATGAACTCGTGAAACACCTCAGTGAGGTGCTGCAATCCACCTGGCTTTTCTACGGAAAGACGGGAACGAATCAACAAAAAAACTATGACCAGAAAACCTACCACGATCGTTTCCATGGTAAGGGCGTTGGTAAACCACAGTTTTGCGAGCTTTTCGGGCATTCGACTGAATTTCCTGGAAGTTAGAATCCGCGCCGGAGCGCTCCGTAGGTCTCATAAACAGCTTCGATCAAAACAGCGCCTACGGGCACAAAGAGCCCCATAAAGAGGCCGTAACCGCTCATGGCAGAACTCTTGAATATAACATACGCTCCAACAGCGATCAAAGCGTAGCGCATGAAGAAACCACCAACCACGCGCGAACCTGATTGCTTAAAGGCGCTATTGGTCACTCGATCACCCAAGGCCACAACCGCGCGCTTGAGCCAGTAGAAATTGAAAAAAGCAATCGCGGATCCCGCTACAAATCCCAGCGCAACGGCGAGATGAAACTTAATCAGGAGAAGGGGGAAAACCAGGATCGGCAGAACCAGCATGGAGCGCACAATGCGCTGATAAGCTCGCTCATAAAAGGCTTCCGCCTCGGCAGAAGAGACGGGCTGGGGATCAGAAGGCGGAGACCCGGAAAGGCTCAATTCTTAGACTCCGCAGACATGGCTACCCGTATGAGCTGCACGAAACCGGCAGCGATGCCGAGCAATAAGCCCACCATATAAATCCAATCTTTATGCAGCCAGCGGTCGAGCAGTGCGCCTAAAACCCATCCAATAAATGTTGCGGCAGGCAGGCTAACGCCTAGCTGGATGTATTTTTCCGCATTGACCCACTGTTTTTTGGGACTCTGGTCGTCAGGCATTCTTCCATTCTGCTGCCTGGTGTCCGTGGATGCAAGCCTACTCTTGGCTATAATTATAGGTTCGGCTTTATGACCGCTACAGCTCTCTATCAACGGCTGGCTTCAACCACTGCTCAGTTGGGGCCATACGCAGGGGTTGAGACGGCCTTGAGCTTTTCCGGGCCAAGCAGCGAACTGCGCACCCTATATGCGGGCGCTGGGATCTTTGATCTGGGATGGCGCGGCAAAATTATCGTAACCGGCCAGGACCGGGAACGCTGGCTCAACGGCATGCTCACCAATAATGTCCGCGACCTGCCAGTGAATCACGGCAATTACAATTTCCTGCTCAATTCACAGGGACGCATTCTGGGCGACATGTACGTTTACAACCGGGGAGAATACCTGCTGCTGGATACCGACCAAGCGCAGGTGGCGTCGATTATGAAAACGCTGGGCCACTTCATCATTATGGATGATGTGGAGTTGTCCGATGCCAGCGAGACGCTCACGGCGTTAGGGATCTGCGGCCTGACTGCCTCCTTGGTAGTGGGCACAGCAGGTATCGAAATTGCCGGGCTGCAACCTCTGGAGGTTCGCGACCAGACGATCGGTGAGATCGGCATCACCGTCGTGCGCGGTCCCGAGCAGAAACCTGACTGGTATGAGATTTGGATGAGCAACTCCAATGCAGCAACGATCTGGGAGCTGTTAACCAAGGCTGGCGGACAGCCAGTGGGCGCTGATGCCCTGGAAGTCTGGCGCATCCTGCATGGCATTCCCCGGTATGGGCAGGACATCCGCGAGCGTGATCTTCCGCAGGAGACCGAACAGAACCAGGCCCTGAACTTTACTAAAGGATGCTACATAGGCCAGGAGATTGTGGAGCGCATACGCTCGCGCGGCCAGGTGCATCGAAGGTTTACAGGATTTGAGTTTGAAAATGAACCACCAGGTCCCGGAAAGATCGAAGACAACGGCCGGGTTGTGGCTGAGATTACAAGCGTGGCGAAGATCCACCCAAAGAGCGATGCTCCAGAAAAGGGCATCGCGCTAGGTTACGTGCGGCGTGATAGTGGACTGCCCGGATCGGCCATTCAGTTGAACGAGAAGAGCGGCAGAATTGCCAATCTTCCATTTGAATTTGGGATTTCTTGATTTAAGGAAGCTGATTCGAGGGATTATGTCAGAAAAAAACAAAGAATTTGTTGTACAAGATCGCCGCAGGTTTGCAATCGAAGGTGAACTGCGCAAAGAGACTGAGACGCCAGAGGAAGAAAAACCGGCCACGCCCCCTCAGGCCGTAGCTCCGACTGCAGAGAACCCAGCGCCGGTACAGCCGGCAGCCCATGCGGATGAGGAAGAGCTGCCAGCTCCGCCCAGCGCTGCGGAACAGCAAGAGCAGAAAGACGCTTACCATGCGTCCGGCAAACAGATCGACGAGATGATCAACAAGTCTGGAAACCGGGAACACGCTCCTGCGGAGATGACCTTCGAGCGCCTGATCGAATCTTTTTACATGACAGCGCTGTTGCAGTTGGGCGCGATACGCCAGGAAAATGAGCAGCCCCGCGTGGACATTCTGGGCGCTCGCCAGACCATCGACTCCCTCACTCTTTTGCAGGAGAAGACCAAAGGCAATCTCACCGAGCGTGAGCAGACGCTTTTGCAGAATGTTCTGTTCGAACTGCGGATGGCCTGGATCGAGATCACCAACGCGATCGCCAAAGCGCCGCGCCCGGAGCCCGGCATCGTCATGCCTGGCGGAAAGATTAAATGAAGGCTGTCCTTACGGTGCTGGGCAGTGGCACATCCATGGGCGTCCCCACCATTGGCTGCCAATGCCGCGTATGCACCTCGGACGATCCTCACGACCGCCGCACGCGCCCCTCCATCATGCTGGAGTATGCGGAGCGCTGTGTGATCATCGATACCACTCCTGACTTTCGCCAGCAGGCCATCCGCGAGCGCATGCAGCGGCTGGATGCCATCCTCTACACCCATGCCCATGCCGACCACGTGCTGGGCCTCGATGATGTGCGCCCCTTGAGTTTCCGCCACGCGGACAAAATACCTCTCTACGCTCACCCTGATACTGCGGAAGCCCTGCAAAGCATGTTCCGCTATATGTTTGATCCGAACTACAAATACGGCAGCCTGGCGCGAGTACAGATGAACCACATCAACGGCTCACTCGATCTTTTTGGGGCGCGCTTCGAACCTATCAAGATTGTCCATGGCACAGCCGAGATTCACGGATTCCGATTTGGCTCGGCTGCCTACCTTACGGACTTCAGCGAGATCCCGCCAGAATCCATGCAGCGGCTGCAAGGTCTGGACATTCTGTTTCTCGACGCACTCCGGCATCGTCCGCATCCTACGCACTCCACCGTTGCCAACTCGGTGCGGCTGGTGGATGAGCTTAAGCCTCGCCGGGCTTTCTTTACCCACATCTCCCACGACCTGCCTCATCATGAAACCAACTGTGGGCTGCCGGAAAATGTCCGGCTGGCGCATGACGGCCTGAAGCTGGAGTTTGAAATCGCATGAGGATATTCCGTTCACTGGAAGAAGTCCCCACAGATTTTGGTCCCAGCATCGTCAGCGTAGGCAATTTCGATGGCGTCCATTGCGGCCACCAATTCGTGCTGAAAGATATGGTCAAGCGCGCGCGCTCCACCGGCACGAAGGCAATCGTCGTCACCTTTGACCCGCATCCGGTAAGAATTCTGCGGCCGGACGCCGCACCCAAGCTGATCACACCTCAAGCTCTCAAAGAGAGCCTGCTGGCCCAAATCGGCCTGGATGCGCTCTTGATCATCCCTTTTACTCGCGACTTCTCTTTGACTTCCGCTTCTGATTTCGCCAAAGACATTCTGGCAGGCAAGTTACGCGCGAAGGAAGTCCACGAAGGCGAGAACTTCCACTTTGGCCACAATGCGCAGGGCACTCTGACCCGGTTGACGGACTTTGGACGGGAATTCGGATTTGGCGTGAAAGCCTGCCCTGTCATGTTGATTCGCGGAGAACCGGTCTCCAGCAGCCATATTCGCGGATTGATTGCGGCAGGCAAAGTTAGCCGGGCGCGCCGGTTGTTGAGCCGCAACTTCAGCGTGACCACCGTTCCCAATCGCGGACGAGGCTACGGACACAAATACACCGTGCCTACTATTAACTTGGGCCGCTACGATGAACTCGTCCCCGGCAACGGTGTCTACCTGACTCGCACGCGCGTCGGCAACGAGATCTTCAACTCGGTTACCAATGTGGGCATCCGCCCCACCTTTGGGGATGATCTGTTTGCCATTGAAACGCATCTACTCGGCTTTCACCCTCTTGAATTAAGCCCTCATACGGAAGTGGAGGTCTCGTTCCTGCAATGGCGGCGTCCGGAAATCAAGTTTCCGTCAGTAGAAGTGTTGCGGCAGCAGATTGGAGTCGATGTAAAGCGGGCGCAACGATATTTTCAATTGTTGGAAAAAACCAGCGCCGCGAAATGAAGATCGGCCTCCCCACTGATTTGCACTGAGACCACTGATCGAAAACCTTTTACCGCGGATCACGCGGATGAGCGCGGATTCTTGAGAGGCAAATTACAAATTATAAAATTTCAAATTACAAATTCTATATTCTCCGTTCCTGTTAGAATCGCCGCTCAATGGCCACCGCAACATTCACGTTCTCCGGCGTCACATCCGCGCAAAAACGCACGCTGGTAGCGGCTGCTCTGGGTTGGGGGCTGGACGGCTTTGACGTGATGCTCTACAGCATGGTGCTGCCCGTGATGATGAAGTCGCTGGGCATCCCCAAAGCACTTGGCGGCTTGCCTAACACGTTCATGCTGCTGGCTTCGGGCGCTGGCGGCATCCTGTTTGGATTTATCGCCGACCGCATCGGACGCAAGAAAGCCCTGATGATGAGCATCCTCACCTACTCCGTCTGCTCTTTGGGTTCGGGATTCGCAACGTCTTTGTTCGTGTTAGCGTTTTTTCGATTTGTCCTGGGCCTGGGAATGGGTGGCGAGTGGAATACCGGCGCAACGCTGGTGGCCGAGACGTGGCCCACTGATCTGCGAGCCAAAGCGCTCTCGATTGTGCAAAGCGCATGGGCCTGGGGCCTGGCCGCAGCCGCGCTGGTCGCAGGAATCGTTCTCAACTTCAGTCATCAGAACTGGCGTCTGGTTTTTTTTGCAGGCATTGCACCCGCCCTGGTGACCCTATGGATTCGCAAGGGCGTTCCCGAATCGGAAATGTGGAAACAGCAGCGGACGACAACGGGAAGGCAGTCGTCAATTTGGGAAATGTTCTCCCAGCCTTATTGCAAGCATACGATTTTCCTGCTGCTCTTAAATGTCTTCGGGCTGTTCGGTTGGTGGGGCCTGTTCAGTTGGATGCCTTCTTATCTCGCGCTGCCCGTTGAAGCAGGCGGGCGTGGCTTCCAGGTGATGGGCACAAGCACTCTGCTGGTCGTGTTGAACCTGGCCGGCATGTTTCCCGGCTACATCACTTTTGGATGGGTCGCCGACTGGCTGGGGCGGAGGCGATCTCTTATGGTCTACACTCTCTGCGCAGCGCTGCTCATTCCCCTTTATGCCATGGCCCGCGCTCCCTGGGCCATCATGCTGCTGGGAACGCTCGTGGCCTTCTTCGGCACCGGCTTCTTCGCCGGATCAGGAATCATTGGCAGCGAGATCTTCCCGACTCGCGTGCGCTCTCGCGGCCTGGGATTTACCTACAACGGCGC
>DASZEU010000620.1:0-2578 GCA_035940535.1 Candidatus Angelobacter sp. | reverse complement strand
AAAAAATCAGGCGAAAAAGTGGAATTGATCACTCTAGACAAGATAGGACATTTCGAAATCGTGGATCCGGGATCTGCGGTGTGGGGGAAGATCCAGAGAGTATTTTCATCGCTCGCGCAGATGTAGTGTTATCTCTTTGCTTTCCTTGAATTGGACGGATAATGCAGTGTTGCCCGCAGCGCCCGCGATTCTTTTTCACTTCGCCGGTACAGTCAGCCCCTATCATTTTCAAACGCATACACCGTTCCCAAACATCGTCAGGTTCCCAGCTAGTGAAAGAAATGATGCAGCAAATACACTATGCCGACTCCCAGGAAAACTACCAGGGCCATTCCAATGCCGGGTTCTTTGTTGACCTCCGGGACCAAGTCTGAGGCTGCTACGTAGAGCGTTACTCCTGCTGAGAGCGGCAGGCCGATTCTTACTGAACTGGAGAAGGCTGCGACCGTCAGAACTCCGGCCATGGTGGCTGCGCCTAGTATGGCTGAGGCTGCCCATGCAACTTTTTTGCTTCGTCCGCTGGCGATCATGACCGAGGCTGCGGTGAAGCCTTCGGGGACTTTGTGCAGGAAGACTGCCAGGAAGATGATCCAGCCGAGCCAGTTGGAAACGAAGAAGCCGGAGGCGATGGCGATCCCGTCGAAAAAAGTGTGGATGACCAACCCAAGCATCACGGAGTAACCCTTATGAGCGGAGAGGAATTCTTCCGCATGGGTCTCCTCGCCAAAATGGAAGTGAGAGGTTAAGGTGTGCTCAAACAGGTGGACAACGAAATACCCGGCCAGAATCAGAATAGGCGCCTGCTTGCCGACAAGTTCCAGGCTTTCCGGCAGCATCTCCAGCATGGTCGTGGCCAGCATGAACCCTGAGCCTAACGCGATAAAAAAGCGCAGGTAGCTGTGGCTCCAGTTCCGCTGCACGATCACCGCTCCGCCAAAACCGTTGGCGGCGGCGGCGGTCAGACCCAGCAGAATGCTGATGAGAGTTGGCGTCATCGAGAGAAAGTGAAAGCGAGAATATCAGGAATTAGCCACTGTGGCGAATGTGCATTACGTCGCCATCCTGCACGATGTAGTCCTTGCCTTCCAGGCGCAGGGTGCCCTTGGCTCGGGCGTTGGCTTCTGATCCGGCCTCGAGCAACTTATCCCAATGGATGGTTTCGGCGCGAATGAAATGTTTTTCCAGATCGGAGTGGATGGCTCCCGCAGCGTTCTGGGCACGGGAGTTCCTGGGAACGGTCCAGGCACGGCATTCGTCTTCGCCGACGGTGAAGAAGGAGATCACTCCCAGCAGTTCATAAGTCTTGCGAATCAGCCGGGTCAGACCGCTTTCTTTCAGGCCATAGCTGGAGAGAAATTCCTGGGATTCTTCATCGCTCATGTCGGCGAGCTCAGCTTCAACCTTGCCGCAGATGGCGGTCGCGCCGGCATTCTTGCGTGCCGCAACTTGGGTGAGGTTGTATTTTTCAACTGCTTTTTCCAGGTCAGCGCCAAGGTTGGAGGACTCGTTCACGTTGACCACGTAAAGAATCGGCTTCTGGCTCAGGAACATGAAGCCCCGGATGCGTTTTTCGTCGTCTGCGGAAATTTCCATTTCACGCAATGGGCGCTCTTTTTCGAGATGAACCTTGGCGCGCTGGATCAGGTCGAACTCCCGCTCCAATTCGGCAGTCTTCATCTTTTTGAGGTCTTTTTCCAGGCGCTCCAGGCGCTTCTCCACCTGGCCCAAGTCGTTGACGATGAGATCGAAATCGACGGTCTTGATATCGCGCAGCGGATCAATCTCGCCGGCATGGGGAATCGAGGGATCATCGAAGGCGCGCACTACGTGGGCCAGCGCATCCACACCGCGAAGGCTGGCAGTGAATGCGGTTTCTTTCAACGCTTCCTGGCCAATGGCGGCCACGTCGGCGTATTCGACCGAAGCATGGACGAGTTTTTTGGGATTGTAGAGCTGGGCCAGACGGTCTAAACGGTCGTCGGGGACCTTGGCGACTCCCAGGTGCGCCTCGCGCGGATTGGCAAAGGTGCGGCCGGAGATATCAGCTTTGGTCAGGATTTTGAACAGAGAGGTCTTGCCTACCTGGGGCAGACCGATGATGCCTGTTTTCATAGTGAGCTTCTGGCTGCTGGCTATTAGCTTCTAACTAAGAGCCGCTTACAAATATTTCCCTTCTGGAGACTTGGTACAGAGCGTGGCTTTTAGAGCTTGTGCAGCAATGCAATTGATTTTGTGTCAGGGCATCGCTCTTATAAATCAATCGGGCTTTAAGCCGTTGCAACTCTGTTGGCTTTCGATTGTTGGATTTACTACAACGGCGAGTGCAGACCTGAAATCTGATTCTAACCCAAAAATCGCTGGTAGGCGTGATGGCCAGAGCTGGGCATCGGATGCTGGGACTCCAAATGTCACCTGCCGAGCGCCGGAGGCGCGCTAAGAAGTTAGCCCAGCGTGTGAACGCTGGGAAAAGATTAGAGATAAATGACAAGCCCCAGCGGGGCGGCACAGATTTTCGGTTGTCTCTGCAATAAAGCTATTGATCGAAAAGGTTCATCAAAAGCTTAAGTGAACCGTATTG
>DASZEU010000619.1:0-6693 GCA_035940535.1 Candidatus Angelobacter sp. | reverse complement strand
TTGTTGTTTGCATCGGGGACGATGATAATAATAGTGAAAGATCGTATGAGGAAACAGCCTCAAAACAGCACATCGGTAAGCCCACTTGAAAAAAAAGCGAGCATGGGCGAGGTGGACGCGATGATACAACTGGCAGACCAGTATGATCATATAGGCGAGCCTCAAAAGGCATTTCTGTGGTACGAAAAGGGCGCTATTGCAGGCGATCCGGGAGCAATGTACATGATATGTCGAATGTATGAGGCCGGCAGAGGAGTGGCTCAGGATCATCAATTGGGAGCCATCTGGTGCCAGAAGGCCAGAGCACGAACGGGTATCCGAGGCAGTTGGTAAATGGTTTGGCTTTACGGTTGCGAAAGGTAGCATTCGGTGCCACGCTCTTTCGCCTACTCCTGAATCTATATTCTAAAAATATCTTCGAAGATCGCAAAATCTTTCTAGCTGAATCAAGTGAAGGCCTTCCGGGGCCGCGTTTACGATCTCGTGCTCGAGGATCCAGGTACTATCGTGAGGAACAAAGACCGCATTGATGCCGGCAGCCAGGGCGGGGTTGATGTCGGACTTGGGGCTATTGCCGACCATCCACGTGGCACCGGGCGCAAGGTCGTACTTGGAAACAATGTTGCGGTACGTGGGTGCATTCTTTTCTGTAACAATCTCCACAGCCGCAAAATATTCCTTGAGCCCGGAGCGCTCCACCTTCCCCGATTGCTCGGTGAAATTTCCCTTGGTCATGAGGATGAGATGGTGCTTACGCTCGCACAAGTAACTGAGCGTTGCTGGAACCCCCTCTATCAATTCAATGGGATATTTCGTGATGCGGTGGGCAAAAGTCCAAATCGTCTGGTGCAATTCCTCAGTAACCGGTTCAGCAGAAAGTCGTTCAAATGTTTTGACCAGAGAGTGGGCGAAGCTGTGGTAGCCGTAGCCGTGCTCCAGAATCGTGTCCTTCTCCACCTCGTTGATCACGGCTCGAACCTCCTGCCGGGTCATCTCCTGGTGGTTGAGAAATGACATGAAGTCGCCGATGGCCTCTTCAAAGTAAATGTTGTTTTGCCAGAGGGTATCATCTGCGTCAATGAGCAGAATCTGCGGGTCAAGAGGGCGTTTAAGCGTCACGATTCTTAACTTGTGTTTTCAATTCTTTATTGCCGACAACTATTTTGACACAGTTGGGGAAACTGCCGTTAGACTCTAATCATGCTCAAGCTACATCGCTACTGCGCTGCGGCAGCATTTTTATTCGCCGTTTTTTCAGTCCAGGCCCTTTGTGGTTTGCCGCAAGACAAGGTGATGGGCAATCCCGGTCCAATGGGAGGCCAAGGCGCCCCTCCATCTTATAATAATCAGTCTTCACAACCCCGCACCGCTATTGGTTGTGGTTTTCCAAAATCAGTTAGCGCCAACCTGAATTCCGAGCTGCTTAAGTTTAAAAAAGTGAAGATGCCGTTCAATGGCGCCAGCCTGAGCCGCAAAGAGCTTAGCATGGTGCATAGACTGGTTGAAGCTTCACAGTACCTTGAGAGCATTTATTGGCGGCAGAGTGATCCGCAAGGGCTGGCGCTCTACGAGAATCTTGGATTTTGTGTTGATCGCCAGGCCAAGCGGGTGCGGCGCTATTTGATGATCAACGGCAGCCGCTACGATTTACTGAACGGCAACAAGCCGTTCGCCGATGCGGATTCTTATCCACCGGGTCGCGCGCTGTATCCGGCCGGCGTCACCAAGGCAGAAATCGATGCCTATATTGCCACTCATCCTGAAAAGAAGGCTGAAATCTACAACCCGTTCACGGTGGTGCATCAACGGGGTAACGATCTGGTGGGAGTACCCTATCATGAGGAATACCGGCAATGGCTTGAGCCGGCAGCCAAGGCATTGCGCGCAGCCGCTGATTTAAGTCCTGACAAGGAATTTGCCAACTTTCTTCGACTGCGGGCCGACGCTCTGCTTACCGACGACTATTACAAAAGCGATCTAGCCTGGGTGGACTTGGAGAACCCGAAATTCGACGTGATATTTGCTCCTTATGAAACTTACCTTGATGACCTGCTGGGCGTGAAGACCTCCTACGGCGCGGCAGTGATGATCCGTAACGAAACAGAAAGCCAGAAGCTCGCAACTTATAAGCAGTATATTCCTGACATTCAGGAGGCGTTGCCCCTTGCGCCGGAAGACAAGCCATCCAAGAGAGGCCACACTACTCCTATGGAGGTGATGGATACTCCTTATCGTTCGGGTGATCTGCGTCACGGATACCAAGCGGTTGCAGATAATTTGCCTAACGATCCTCGCATCCACCAGGAGAAGGGAACGAAGCAGATTTTTTTCAAGAATTTCATGGACGCCCGTGTCAATTACGTGGTCTTGCCTCTTGCCACGCTGCTAATGCGTGAGGACCAAGCCAAGCTGGCTTCTATGGATGGATACCTGGCAGCCGTGCTTCTGCATGAGATCGCGCACGGATTGGGTCCTGCCTATGCCCGCACTAGCTCGGGGCAGAAAGACATTCGCGAGTCCGTTGGCCCGGTTTACGGGGGGTTGGAAGAGGCCAAGGCGGACATCGTGGGCCTGTTTGGACTGAACTGGTTGATAGAGAAAGGTGTCCTGCGCAAAGAACGTGCGCCTGAGTATTATGCCTCTTATGTGGCTGGAATTTTCCGCACCGTTCGTTTTGGCATAGCCGAAGCCCATGGCCGCGCGGAGATGATGGAATTCAATTATCTATCCGAGCAAGGGGCCATCACGCGCGACCCACAGTCAGGCCGGTACGTGATCGATTATGCGAAGATGCCTGGCGCGGTTGCCGCCCTGGCCAAAGAGTTACTGCAAATCGAAGCCACTGGGGACCGGAATCGCGCAGAAAAATGGTTTGAGAAGTACGAATCTATGCCAACTGAGCTAAAATCCGCATTAGAGAATATTCACAGCGTGCCCGTGGATATCGACCCAGTTAGCTCCCTCAAAGAGAAGGTCCAATGACCCGAAGCACAGAAGAAGATTACGCCGCCGGTGAGCGGCGCAAGTTCGAGCGAATAGACATTCCCTATAGTTCTCAAGTTCTGGTTCTGGACTCCAAAAGCAAAAAAGTTGGAGTGCTCCGCCAGTTAGGACGTGGGGGCTTCATGATGGAACCGGAGAGAACCTACACCAAAGACGGCAAGACCTATAAGTTCATTATTCATGAGCCCCTGGAAGACATTCGAATCCAGATCAATGCCCGCGTCCGTTATGCCGATCCTCGTTTCGTCGGCTTCGAATTCGTGGACCTCGATGCCGATGCTGCGGTTGAGGTGGGAATCATTATTGGCAAATATTACGAGGCGAACCACGTACGGCCATAGGGGATTGGGTAAATGGGTAATTGAAAATCAAAACCGATCCACATTGAGCCGGGTTGCATAATGAAGTAGTTTCTTGATACTCATGCTCGAAATTTTTCCATTGAGCAAATTACTGATGCTGGGTTGATAATCCCCTAAAATCTTCGTGAGTTGGGCTTGGGTGTAGTGCTTTTGATGAATCCGATCCAGCAACAGGCTCAGGATTTTGGCCTTGAATTTGAGCATTGCTGCTTCTGCAGGCCGGAACCCAAGGTCATCAAAGACATTACCTGTGGTGACGTGTCCTGGGGTATTTGGCTTCCGTGACATTTATCATACCTCGGTCGAAGGTTGGCCAACAAAATCAATTACCCAATTACCAACTTACCCATTTACCCAATCCATTTACACAAACTCCACATTCGGCTGGTGCGGAATGATGCCAGATTTGTGCCCCATTTCTAGCAGGCGCCTGACTGCCTCTTTCCCGTCGTCGCCGTAGTCCAAGGTGCGTTCGTTAACATACATACCGACGAAACGGTCTGCCAGTTGCTGGTCCAGATCTCGGGCAAACTGCATGGCGTAGGCGAGCGCCTCTTCGCGATGGTCCAAAGCATATTGAATACTGTCTCGCAGAGCTTTGGTAATGGTAGCGATCAACTCTGGTCCGAGTTCGCGCCGGATGGCATTGCCCCCCAGAGGCAGTGGCAGCCCGGTCTGTTCAAACCACCATTTCCCCAGATCGAGGATCTTGTTCAGGCCAGACTTGTCGTATGTAAGCTGCCCTTCATGAATAATCAACCCAGCCTCGAATTTTCCAGCGGTGATTTCAGGAATGATCTGATCGAATGGCACCACGACTGTTTCGATCTTGGGTGCGAAGAGCTTCAACGCCAGGTAAGCCGTGGTCAACGTTCCGGGGACGGCGATCTTCACGCGCTTGAGCTCTTCCAGGCTAATGCTGCGCGGCGCAACCACCATGGGGCCGTACTTATCCCCCACGCTTCCACCGCAATTCATGAGAGCGTATTTCTCCTGAATGTAAGGATAAGCATGAAAGGAGATGGCGCTAACGTCGTAGAAACCTTCCATCGCTTTGCGATTGAGCGTCTCAATGTCGGTGAGCGTATGGTTAAATTTCAGGCCGGGCACGCGGACTTTATTTGTAGCCAGGCCATAGAACATGAAAGCATCATCAGAATCAGGGCTATGGGCCACGGAAATGTCGCGAACTGGTGCAGAGACAGACGAAGAGGACATACTTATAGTTCCTGTAGGTTCATATTTTATTGGGTTATGAGGCGGTGTGACAGCGCTTGCAATTTTATTTTTGCCCGCTGGCCAGGGGACCTGTTTTCAGTTTTCCACAGATTCGTGTTCCGGTTCGCGCTCCGTTTGGATTTCGCTTAAAGCCTGTTTGAGTGCCTGGTTGGAAGCGCGCAGATGCCGGCGCAGCCGCCACCGAACCGCAACCACAGCTACCAGCACAGTCACGGTGGAAAACACCAGCAGCACAAAGAAAATCTTCATGAGCACTTAGCTAGCATACCAAACCTGGATGCCGGCTAGTGGAAAATTTACATGGCTACGGAGAAAGACTTAGATCGTAAAAAATTGAACAACGAAGAAAACCGTTGACTGAAATGTTTTGGGCTTTCGATTTATGTCATTTATATAGTTTGGCAATCTTGTCTTCATACTCCTACGGGGAAAGGCTTAGTGTGGGCCTCACGGCCCAATGACAGCTTATCGAACCTGCCTTGCAGCAGCGACATCAACCCGGTGCAGCAGTAGCCAATCACAAACAGCAGGAGAAATGGAATGGTCCAGTAATTTCCGCTAGTGTAGGCATAAATGCACATGACAATAAAGTAGCAGCCCACCAGCAACTCCAGCCAGGGAACCAAGCCGAGACGGCGGCGATACTTTTGTCCCATCACTTTGTCGGTCTTGGATTGCACACGGTATTTGGGTGTTCGCGCAAACGGAGACTTCATGCCCAACAGTGCTTCCAAAACCGCCTTGGTATTGGTGAGAGTGAGTCCAATGCCCAAAGCCATTAGAAAGGGCAAGTACAAAAATGTTCTCGGCCATTTTCGTGGAAACAATTCCTTTTGCGATACCAGGTAAAAACTGGAAATGGAAAAAGTCGATGCCAGGAACAATGGAAGGTCGATCAGCAGCATCTGGAACCATCCGCCAAAAGAACGGATGATCATGGCCGGCATCAGCAAAGTTGAAAGCACGATCATAAGCGGGTAGCTGATGTTGGCCGTCAAGTGGTACCACGCTTCCACTTTGACTCGCCAAGGGGCCTTGCTCTTGAATATCTTAGGAATCATCTTCTTGGCAGTTTGAATCAAGCCTTTGGCCCAGCGGGCCTGTTGCGTCTTGAACGCCGTCATCTCAATCGGCAGCTCTGCAGGACACTCGATATCCTGAAGGTATCTGAATTTCCAACCGGCCAGTTGGGAGCGATAGGAAAGGTCAGTATCTTCGGTCAGGGTATCGTGTTGCCAGCCTCCTGCATCTTCAATGGCCTTACGACGCCACATCCCGGCGGTGCCATTGAAGTTGAAAAACACTCCACTGCGCGCCCTTCCACTGTGTTCGAGGACAAAATGGCCATCGAGCAGAATGGCCTCTACTTCGGTAAGGAACGAATAATTCCGGTTGAGGTGGGTCCAGCGGGTTTGCACCATGCCAATCTTGGGGTCGGTGAAGTGGTGGATGACGCGCTGTAGAAAATCTTCCGGCGGAACAAAGTCCGCGTCGAAGATCGCCACGAAGTCGCCCTGGGCCGTTTTCAATCCCTCCGCCAGGGCGCCTGCCTTGAATCCTTCGCGATTGGAACGATGATGGTAGCTGATCGGCAAACCCTTGGCCGCATAATGATTGACCAGCCCGCGTGCCACCGCGACGGTTTCATCCGTCGAGTCGTCGAGCACCTGAATGTCGAGCTTCTCCAGCGGATAGTTCAAGCGGCAAATGGCGTCCAGCAGTCGCTCAACCACGAACTGCTCGTTGAAAATCGGAAGCTGAACCGTGACCCGCGGCAGTTCTGGAAAAAGTCCTGGCGGCTCGGTCGTGCGATTCTTTTTGTGCTTGTAGTAGAGATAAACCAGGACGTAGCGATGCGCGCCATAGGATGCCAACAGGATCAAGACGATGAAATAAGGAATCAGCAACGCCGTGTCAAAAGCGTTGGGATGGTATAGGCCCTGAAAAGTCTTATCGAGAAAATGCTGGCGAATGTACTGCCCAATGCCCTTGGGAGCAACTGTCGACGCTAAAACGAGGAACGGAATGGACATAGGTGCAGAGCGGCACGCCCCTAGTGACTCAGGACGATCCCGTCTGAAACTTTCAT
>DASZEU010000618.1:0-5205 GCA_035940535.1 Candidatus Angelobacter sp. | reverse complement strand
GCATTCAAGCTAGGCGAAAAAACCGACGATCCACTAGCCATGTACCTGGCTGATATCTACACTGTAACCGCTGACCTCGTTGGCATCCCAGGCATTAGCGTCCCCTGTGGCCAGACCAAAACTGGCCTCCCCATCGGTTTGCAGATACTAGGCAAGCACTTCGACGAGAGCACAATCCTCCGGCTCGGATACGCGGTGGAAAACCTCGGTTCCCCAAAATGAGCGCGAATCAGCACTGGTTTCGACTGAAACCACTGATATCGCCGATCACATTTTGTAGGGTCAGGGGCGAACGGTTTTTGGCTAGAAGCTAGAGGCCAGTAGCTCGTAGCTTAATTCCTCCTAACCGCCAACCCCCAATCCGGTCTAAGTTATACGAATGGAAGTTATGGAAGTTAGGGATGCAGCCGTGGTGGCGCAGGTATTGGCTGGCGATCAGGATGCCTTTCGCATCCTGGTAGAGCGCCATACTCGCAGCATCTACACGGTGATTTACCGCATGACCGGTAATCCTCAAGACACCGAGGAAATCATCCAAGAGGCATTTCTTCGGGCTTACAAGAGCCTGGAAAGATTCGAGCTGCGCTCCAGTTTTGCCACTTGGCTCTACCGCATTGCCGTGAATCGCACGCTTGATTTCCTGAATGCCAAGAAAATGACCGACATCTCTCCAATTACGGAAAACCCAGACCCGGAAGCGCGCGCCGAAGAGGTCCAACTGCAATCTGCGGCTCCCGGCCCCGACCGCCTGCTTCTCAGCACCGAAATCAAGAGCAGGATTGCCGCTGCGATGAAGAGGCTGACTCCCGTCGAACGCCTGGCTTTTACCTTACGCCATTTAGAAGGCAAATCGATCGAAGAGATCAGCGAGGCATTGAACCTAAGGACCGATGCGGCCAAAAACAGCGTCTTTCGCGCCGTGCAGAAATTGCGGCAACAACTTGCTCCACTTATGAGCGCAACCAAATGAAACACCTGACTGAAGAACAAATCGTACTGCATTGCTTCGGCGATGCCGAGCACAGCACCGAGATCGACCAACACCTGCATGCATGTTCGGAATGCCGGGAAATATTTAACCAGGTGAAAGCCATGCTCGCGTCGATTGAGCCCACGCCGGTACCCGAACCCCAAGAAAATCTGGAACAAGAGATATGGCTCAAGTTGCAAGACCGTTTGCCAAAGAGAAGGCCAAGTATCCTGCAAAGAATTTTCTCGCCCCATTTCCTGCAAGCAAGATGGGCAACGGCCGGAGCTATGGCTGTGCTGGTCCTGGCGGCTTTTATTGCCGGCCGCTTCTGGCCGCGCGGTCCTGAAAAAACCAACTCAATAGAAGCCGCGCAGCTCGATCCACAGCGAGTTGTATTGGTGGCTGTGGGCGACCACCTGGAGCGTTCGCAAATGCTGCTGGTCGAAATCATGCATACCGACGCCAAAAGCAGCATCGATCTCTCTCGGGAGCAAGCCCAGGCCCGCGATCTTCTGGATGCCAATCATCTTTACCGCCTGAGCGCCGGCAAGAAAGGCGATCCGAGCGTTGAAGCCATGCTCGACCAGTTGGAGCGGGTGCTGGCAGAGATCGCAAATGCGCCCCGTGATCTCGGCCCAAGAGATTTGCAGGAAATCCAGAATCAGGTTCAGTCGCAAGGGCTGCTATTCAAGATTCGCGTGATTGGCTCAAAGGTACGCCAGGAGGAAATATCCTCCCACAAATATTCCGAAAACCAGAGGCTATAGAGACATGAGACCCAAGCTTTTATTCTTCTTAGTATTTGCAATTTCGAGTTGGCCGCCTGTTGTAGCTGTCGCCCTCCAGGCACAACTACAGACACAACCAGGGATTCCGGCTTCGGGATTGCTCGATCCGCAAGGCGCCAACTCCACTAACTCCAAAGAAGAGCAGCTTTATGCGTCGGCGACCGATGCTCTCAACAACGGCCAATATGATGACGCGAACAAAACTTTTGGCGAGATCGCCAAGATGCATGGCCGGCGCGCCGACGGCGCGCTTTATTGGAAAGCATATTCCCTGAACAAAGCCGAGCATAGACCGGAAGCCCTGGCTACCATTGCTGAGCTACGGAAAGCTTATCCGCAAAGCCGCTGGCTGCACGATGCCGGCGCGCTGGAAATAGAGATCCGGCGCGCCAGCGGCCAGCCGTTGAACACTGAAACAGGCTCGGATGAAGAACTCCAGGTGCTCGCCATAAACAGCCTCATGCATTCTGATCCGGAGAAAGCTCTGCCGTTGCTTGAAAAAGTGCTTCAGGGAAATTCTTCGTTAAAAGTGAAAAACCAAGCGCTCTTCGTGCTTTCCCAAAGTAGTTCGGAGAAGGGCAAGCAACTCATGCTTTCCATCGCCAAGGGAAGCAACCAGCCGGAATTGCAAAAGCACGCCGTTCGCTGGCTGGGAATGAGCGGCAACAAAGGCAATGGCAAGATTCTGGAGGAAATCTATCTGTCCGCTTCCACTCCAGAGGTGAAAAAATCGGTGCTTTCGGCCTTCATGATGAGCGGGGATAAAGAGCACGTGCTCAACATTGCCACGCAGGAAACCACGCCCGAACTGAAGAAAGATGCGATCCGCCAGCTCGGACTGATGGGAGCGCATTCTGAGCTTCAGCAGCTCTACAAATCAACTACCGATCAGGGAACCAAAGAAACCCTTCTTCAATCAATAGGATTATCGGGCGACGTGCGGACTCTCTCGGAAGTGGCCAAAACCGAGACTGACCCGAAAGTGCTTGCTCACGCGATCCGTGCCCTGGGGCTGGCCGGCGGCGAAGAGTCCAAGTCGGCGTTGCTCTCAATCTATAACTCACAAGCCAGTTTCGAAACTAAGAAAGAGGTGATTCGCGCGCTCTTCCTGCATGGCTCGGCCAAGGACCTGGTTGCCATCGCCCGCAAGGAAACTAATCCCGAACTGAAGAAAGAGTTGGTACGCACGCTCTCGTTGATGCATTCGCCCGAATCCACCGAGTACATGCTGGAAATCCTGAACAAATAGGGCATTCATTTAAACCACTGCGAGCTGTTGTTTCGCAGAAAGGAAACATGATGATTCGCAAATTAATTACTCTAACTCTCCTGGGTCTCTGGCTCGCTCCTTTCTGCCATGCACAAAAACCGAAACTTACGAACGCGAAGATCCAAGAGGTCTCGGTCGCAGGCGGTTTGCAATCCACTGTCAACTCGATCACGCAAAAGCAAGAAGGCCCAGCATGGATTGGATACAAGATACCAACAGTCCCGAAAGAGCGGAGTATGTGCTGCAACCGCCATTGTATGGGCTGCAACGTGGAATCCAATGAAAGCGGATCATTTATAGGCAGTTCTTCCGACTGCGAGCCGCCGGAACCTCTTCGCTATGCGTATGTTTTCCTGCGCATGGAGCAAAAGGAAATTCAAAAAGTGAGGGTCTACAGTGCAGACTGTGGCCTCGACTTCGCCAATCTGCCGTTGTATTGGCTGGAAAATGTGAGCCCGCCAGAAAGCGTCGCTCTGCTGCTGAACCTCGCGGTCACGGCGACCTCCGAGAATGCCGAGAAGAATGAGAAAAAAAGTAATCTAGCGGACCATGCCATTATGGCGATTGCCCTGCATGATGACTCCTCGGCTGATTCGGCCCTGGAAAAGCTGATCCAGCCAGGCCAACCGGAGCGCACCCGTGAGCGTGTGGCTTTTTGGCTGGGAGTGGAGAGAGGCAAGAAAGGATTCGAGCTTCTCCGCAAATATGTGAAAGATGACCCCAACGAGCATTTTCGAGGTAAAGCAGTCTTTGGGTTCGCGCAAAGCAAAGAACCGGAAGCTCTAAGGGAGCTGATTTCCATTGCCCGCAATGACTCAAGCGCTCACGTACGCGGCCAAGCTATTTTCTGGCTAGGACAAATCGGCGGGCGCAAAGAGGCCGAACAGATCACAGCCGCCATCGAAAACGATCCCGAAACCGAGGTAAAGAAACGCGCCGTCTTCGCCCTGGCCCAGATGCACAACGGCGAGGGAATACCGTTGCTGATAAATGTTGCCAAGACAAACAAGAACCCGGTCGTTCGCCGGGAAGCCATCCGCTGGCTGGGAATGACCAATGATGCCCGCGCCCTCGATTACCTGGAGCAAATCCTGACGAAATGAGAATGGAAACAATCTTTCGACATCCAGCCAAACCCGGGTTTAGCTGCTAGGGATTTGATTCTAAACAACTTGGGCACGCTCTCCAGAAACTCCTTGGATGAATAGGGTGGGCGCTTCGCCAAGTTGAATTTTTATGCAGTACCGGCTGGACAGGGTCCCGAAAGAACGTCGTAGGCAAAGGGATTCTTCACTGCGCGCCATAGGATTGAGTTACGAACGGCATGTTCGTAGCGCTTCGTTCAGAATGACAGGGGGCACCCGTTGCGGAGTCCCCAGAAGAGTTTCTGGCTTTCGCAACCATCCCGGCAGGGATGGTTGGGGCTGATACAAATCAACTTCGAAAGCCATTTTTCCGCAAGCTCTTTAGCCCCTGCGCAGTTGTCTGACATCGAGACCTTCAAAATGATCCACCACCGCCTTCTGGACATTACTGCCGCTACGCCGCTACGAGCATCCGGGGTGGCGGGTGTGTAAAAAAACAGCCGTTACACCGGTTACACCCGTTACAACCCGCATGAATACAGGCGATTTCTGTTACGGGTGTTACGGCTGTAACGGCTTTCATTATGTAGGACCTCTCAGGCAAGCCGCAGATGTACAAAAGGGAATTTCCCCTCAGGCGATGTGGCAATTTGTCAAAGAACACAGATTCCGGGACCGCCTGGGCGGCCTCTGGGTTATCAAAATACCGATACTACTAGGCAAGCCTAGCACGATTTCCGATTTTCGTCAAGCGTTCGCTGTGGATTTCTGTGGGTCATTTTGAATGTCTTGATGTCAGACAACTGCGCAAGGGCTAAAAGCAGGCTGCGGAAAAAATCAATTCGTCAGGGGGAAGAGAGTCTGCAAGGGCTGAAGCCTAATGTCACTTACTTTGTAACAAGAATACCCGCCATGTGTTTGATCTATACGAGCTGCGGGCTGCGTGGGACTGGCTTCTGGCTGAAAAAATCGAGCATTGCCGAGTTGCCTCTTAATCTGACGTGAAATATTTATGCATTTTCGGGGTTCCTTCGGCAGACCTCAGGACAGGCTCTTCCAGGCGCAAAGAACGCGCCTGTCAGGATGACAGCG
>DASZEU010000617.1:0-17208 GCA_035940535.1 Candidatus Angelobacter sp. | reverse complement strand
CAGGGAAGACCTGACCTCAGGTAGAATCGAAACAAAATCGGGCACCTACGTGAAACTCGACCGAGACATTCTTCGGTTCTTCAAAGCAAAAGCGTCAAGGCGGGATGCGCCCAATCAGACTCAAATCAATGAGGCTCTTCGAGCGTTTATACGTCGCGCTAGAAATGCATCCTGAAGACCGCAGCATCGGGCGATTCGGCATGCCAGCATAAGATAATCAATCTAAAAGGAATAACGGAGGAGATAAGGTTGCAGACCTCCTGATGTTGCACCAGGGGAATGGGAGTGCCAAGCACACTGTCCTGCAATGATTTGCTGCGCTCGGACACTACTTCATGGAAGCCCATAACGCAAAAGTTATTGGTGCTTATTTGCCATTCAATTGTCATGGGCCCAGATGGTGAAGACACCGGTGCGGCTGTTTAAGCGAATAAAATTCTCGGAACCTGCATAGCGGTCCGGATGTTTCCATCTAGATAACTCTTGCGCCATCTCTCTTATCCGCCATCCCCGGCACTGTGACCGTCTGTGTCACACCATCCTCTTGATCGGCTTCGGCAAGCCTCTTGAGAGCTGTGGCATCTCCGACGATGCGTTGCGCCAGAGTGATGAACCGGCGAGTGTTTCGAATTGGGTCAAATACTGGATCAACTGCTGCGTGGATCAACCTGAAAACCCTGTCCTCGTAACTCTTTTCCAGCCAATCCAGGGCGCGATCAGTATCACAGCACTAGCGTTTCGGGATAGCTTCCGGCTTGCTGACATTTCGAAAAAAATGTCGCGCTGGATGACGTCATTCTCGTCGTCGGGATGATTGGACCCCGTATCATCGAGATTGTGCGCTCCGCGATCGAACAACTAACGCTCTAATTCACTCCGTGGGCGAGCCCTGTCGGCAGGAGCGCTGGGTTGTGTTCAAGCGACTATGAGCTATTTTTCCTTCCTTTATTAAGAGGCAGACGCAAATGCCAGTTTCCCTATGGTTCTTCTACTTTGCCCGAGCGATCAAAAGCTTCCAGTTCTCGTAGTCGGTACCGGCGAGCGTTCCGAGACTGTCGGCCAGAAACCGCAGCCTGTTCGTCGCCGGACCGGGCGTTTGATAGCGCTCATCCAGGAAATCCTGTGGAAGCGTCTGCGACCACAGCGCAACCTCGACGGTGAAGTTGCGTTCGTTCTTGCCCTTAGGCAGATTCACCCTGTAACGGACCACCGACTGGCCGTTACCCTGCAGATAAACGGGATCGTCCTTCGCTGTGCCCTTAGGCATAGTGGACTCCAGAATCTGCTTCGGGAGTTTCAGGTCCTGGGGACCCGTCTTCGACCAACCGATGGGCAGGAGGCGATTGTCTTTCACCTCTTCATCGCGGCGGGTAAAGCTGAAGGTCAAATTGCCTTTGGCATCCTCCACCAATTCCTCGTAGATCTGCACTTGATCGGTACTGGTAATCGGATTTTGCCGGTTGAAATGTGGCTGATAGGCGTTTTTGACGTGGCCTTCGGTCTCCAGCACCTTGCCGTTCATGTCGGTGATCTGGCCTTTCTCGTTGGTGGTCCCGGAAGAGAAGACTACCTCGCCGGTGGTCTTGTCTTTCACGACGAACTCGAGGAAGGCGCGCCGGAATCCTACTCCGCTGGGGAAGCGATGGCCGGTTTTATTCGTGACCGTAACGTCGACAGTCAACACACCTCTGAGGCCTTCGCGGTTGGTGACCTGGACATCGGCGGTGATGGTCTGCGCCTGGGTCACGACATTGGCCGCAGCGTCTTTCAAGTCGTCGAGGAAGCCGGTGAAGTAATCGGGCAGCCGCACGCCGAGGATTTCGTTGTTGTCCTGGGCGTTCACGGGCTTCAGGAACATCTGCAACAGGAACCCGTTGGTCCCCAGCAACTCGTGCCGCCGGTAGCCGTCTTGCCGGTAACGAACGTTCAGTTGGTCGGGCTTGGCCAGATGGTCGGCCTCTGGATAGGTGAGATCCTGGGTCACCGCGATCCGAGTCTGAATGGGTTGAATGTTGAGATGATTCTGCGCATTGCTGTATCCAGCCGGCATATGGCAGAACTGGCAGGACTCCGGCTTGGCGCCGACCGATCCGTACTCGTTGCGATACTGGCTATTGAGCCACTCCGGATACGTTGCTTGTTCCACTTCAAAGGGATGCGTGCCATCCTGGTTCGTTTTGTCGAGCACCGGCAAGATGATGGTGTGACAACTACCGCACATCTGCGACGACTGGAGGTAGGCGTTGAACTTCGGCTTGACGCCCAAGCCCGTGTCCATGGGATAAGTGGTGATGTCGTCGTCTTTGAACGGACCGTACAGTTGGTCGGCTGGAACGAGACGGAAGTTGCCATTGATATTACGGAAGTTGCCGTTGCTATCTTTACTGAAGAAAAAGTCGGGGCCCGGCTCCGCCGGCGGCGCATTGCGATGACACATCAAGCAACTGATTCCATCGCGCGCCAAACCGCCGTACTTGAATCCCGGCGCCGAGGGGTTTGTCTCGAAAATGAATGCCAATTGGAACGGATCGTCGGGATGCTCGATCGCATACGACTTCTTGCCCATCGCACCATGGCAATTCAAGCATGTATCAATCACACCCTGCTGGGTTTTTGTGTCTCCTCTCAAGAAGGCGAGCTCGCTATCCAGTTGCGCATAGAAAACCGGATCGCGTCCCGCGAGTCCCATGGGCGACCAGCGCCATTCACCGTAGGCGGAGAAATTGACGCCAGTGGGAATGCGTTTCGCGCTCGTGCCGGTAACCACGGCCATACTTGGCCCAAAGGGAGAATTGGAGAGCCCACTGTGGCAGGTAAGACATTGCGAGGAGGTGACGAACTCGGGCGAAACGCCCGCACCGGACACCTGCGCGGCTTTGCCGGGCGGGGCGACGACGTTGTCAAGGGTCTCTGGCGGGAATATCTGAATAACATTTGTAAGGGGCCCCGTCCGATTCGGGAGTTTCTCTGCCGTCAACTCCGCCAAGATCGCTGCGTTCTGGGCGTGTGAGGGGAACGCCGCGCCGATTTTGAAATCGGACCCGCTTGGTCCAGTCTTGCAGGTTGCGGTCGGCAGGAGCGGCTGTATCCCGGCCCTCCAGCTATCGTCGACGCGAAACTGCAACGGGAATCCCGGCGCGCCCTTGATGTTGGTGAGAGAGGCAAAGGTCAGTTCTTTCTCTGCGGAGGCGTGGCAGCGCAGACAGTAGAGGCCATAGCCGGTGTTGGGATATTGGAATCTATTGGGGTTGTTGAAGTCCATCGGGTTGAAGAGTTCTCCCCAAAACCAGCCGTCGCGCGATACCTTCGAGTTCTTGATCATGAACGTCCAATCGTTCGGACAGCCCAGCTTCTCCACCGGAGTATTCGCGTAACGTTCGGCGGGCGGGTGTGGAAACTGCTCCTTGATGATCACCGCGCCATCCGGTATGGCGCCCTGGCGTCCATTGAGCAGCCAATTGGAAACTTCCGGCGAGTAGAAAATGCGGACTCCCGGGTGCACTATGGCTGCGAAGTTATTGATGAAAGGTCCGGTATCGCGCACGCCCTTGTCTTCGCACCAGCCGAGTCTTCGATAGTCGAGCGAATTGAGATAGCTCAAAACCTTTTCTTCGTATTTAAAGTCCTCACCACTGACTGGAAGGTCTGCGGGAAGGTGCAACACCTCAGGGACGGGTTTGGCGTTGGGACAGGGATTGGGAATGCCAGTCTGTGCGTTCGCCGGACGGATGAAGGAAAGGAGTGTAAATGCCGTAAATAGTACCAGGACCAAAGCTTGCTTGCGCATTTTGATGTGTGCACCCCGCCGCATACACTAATGCGACAACGCGCTTCGAGGCAATGAAAAAAAATCGCGACAAATGTTGAAATGAGAACGTCTTAATTCGCCTATCTGTGGAAAACCTCGGCCGCTTTCTGGCTTTATAATGGACTTAGTACCTGCCCATGTCAGAATTCGTTCATCTTCATCTTCACACCGATTACTCACTCCTCGATGGAGCTTGCGACGTTGAGAAGCTGGTGAGCCGGGTTGCGGAAATTGGCCAGAAATCGGTGGCCATGACCGACCATGGCAACATTTATGGCGCAGTGCACTTTGTTGATGCCGCCCAAAAAAAGGGGGTCAAGCCCATTGTTGGCTGCGAGCTTTATATCTGCAAGAAAGATGATCACCGCGCGCCGCCTGAGGGCGACACCTACAACCACCTTTTGGTGCTGGCGGAAAATGAAGAGGGATACCGCAACCTGATCAAGATCACCTCCGAGGCATCGCTGCATGGCTTCTATTACAAGCCGCGCGTGAGCAAGAAATTTCTGGCCGAGCACTCCAAAGGATTGATCGGGCTTTCCGGCTGCCTGGCCGGCGAGGTGTGTGAGCATTTGCTGGCTGGCAAGTACGATGCTGCCCGCGATGCTGCAGGTTTTTACCGCGAGCTTTTCGGCAAAGACAACTTCTTCATGGAGATTCAGGACCAGGGGCTGGAAGAGGAACGACGTATCCATGCCGATCTTTTCCGCCTGGAAAAAGAGTTGGGCATTCCCATGGTGGCCACCAACGACAGCCACTATCTTTGTGAAGATGATGCCCATGCCCAGGACGTGCTTATCTGCGTCCAGACCGGCAAGTCCATTCACGACACCAATCGCCTGAAGTTCCAGACCGACCAGTTTTTCGTGAAGACCGGCGACGAAATGGCCCACGTCTTCCGCGACCGGCTGGATGTGCTCAAGCGAACGTTGTCCATCGCCGAACGCTGCGATTTCAAGCTCAACAAGATCAAGAATCCCTTCCCGGAATTCCAAGTACCCGCTGGTTATACCCTCGATAGTTATTTTGAGCATATAGCCCGCGAAGGCTTTGCCCGTCGCTGGGAGGTATTGCGCGAACTGGAAGGCGCAGGACGATTGAAAAAATCACGCTTGGATTATGAGCAGCGCCTGTCCCTGGAGATCGAGATCGTTACCAAAATGAAGTTCTCCGGTTATTTTCTGATCGTGTGGGACTTCATTCGCTATGCGCGGGAAAATAATATTCCTGTTGGTCCTGGCCGTGGTTCGGCGGCGGGCGCGCTGGTGGCCTATGCTATGGGCATCACCAATATCGATCCTTTGCAGAATGAGCTGCTGTTTGAGCGCTTCCTGAATCCGGAACGCGTCTCGCTGCCGGATATCGATATCGACTTCTGCATGAACCGGCGGGGTGAGGTAATCAATTACGTTACCCAGAAATACGGGCGCGAAAATGTCGCCCAGATCATCACCTTTGGCACTATGGCCGCCAAGGCTGCTATCAAAGACGTTGGCCGGGCCATGGATATTCCATACAACGATGTAGACCGCGTAGCCAAGATGGTGCCGACTACGCTGAATATCACCATCGAGCAGGCGCTCAAAGATTCGCCCAGCTTGCAGCAGGCTTACGAGGGTGAACCACAGGTCAAGGAGCTGATTGATACGGCCCTGAAGCTGGAAGGGCTGGTGCGTAACTCCGGCGTCCATGCCGCAGGAGTGGTGATCTCGCCTCAGCCACTCACCGAGCTGGTGCCGCTGCACAAAACCAAGAACGACGAAATCGTGACCGCCTACGACATGAAGGCGGTAGAGAAGATGGGCCTGCTCAAGATGGATTTCCTGGGGCTCACCACGCTCACCATTGTCGATGACGCGCTGAAATTGATTGCCCAGCGGCACGGCCCAGTTGATCTCGATCAAGTCCCCTGGGATGACGCCAAGACTTATGAACGCGTCTTTCATACCGGGCTGACCTCCGGTATATTCCAGTTTGAATCGGGCGGCATGACCGATGTGCTGCGCCGCTACAAGCCCAATTCGGTTGAAGACCTCACTGCTCTCAACGCCCTCTATCGTCCGGGGCCGATTCAAGGCGGTATGATCGATGATTTCATCGAGCGCAAATGGGGCCGCCGTAAAGTCGAATACGAACTGCCGCAATTGGAGCCGCTTCTTAAAGAAACGTTGGGCGTGATCGTTTACCAGGAACAGGTCATGCAGATTGCCAACGTGCTGGCAGGCTATTCGCTGGGCGAAGCTGATTTGCTGCGCCGCGCCATGGGCAAAAAGATTGCTGAAGAGATGGCCGCCCAGCGTGACCGTTTTGTAAAAGGCGCAACGGAAAAAGGCTTTCCCGAAAAGAAAATCGTCAAGCTCTTCGACCTGATGGAGCAGTTTGCCGGATACGGATTCAACAAGTCGCACTCTGCTGCTTACGCTTTGCTGGCGTACCACACGGCTTATCTCAAGACCCATTATCCTGTCGAATTCATGGCAGCCTTGCTGACCTCGCAGACCAGCAACACCGATAACGTGGTGAAATACATCAACGAGTGCAGGGAGATGGGCATTCCCGTGGAGGCGCCGGACATCAACGTCAGCGATGCATTTTTTACTCCCCATGACAATGCCATCCGCTTCGGCCTGGCGGCAGTTAAGAACGTCGGAGGTAACGCCATCGAATCGATTGTGGCGGCGCGCAAAGAAGTCGGCGCCTTCCGCTCCATCTATGAGTTCTGCGAAAAAGTCGATCTGCGCCTGCTGAATAAGCGGGTGATTGAATCATTGATCAAGAGCGGCGCCATGGACTCCTTCGGCCACCGCGCCCAACTTATAGCCGTGACCGAAAAGGCCATGGAGCGCGCGCAAAAAACCCAGCGGGACGCTGAACTTGGCCAGCATGGCCTCTTCGGCGTCTTCCAGCAGGACCAGCCCTCGCTGTCGGAGAAAGAAAAACTTCCTTCCATTCCTGAATGGGACGAGCACCAGCGCCTGAGCTATGAAAAAGAAGTTCTGGGTTTCTTCATCACCGGGCATCCTCTGGAAAAGTACAAAGACAAGCTACAAGACTTCAACGCCCTCACCGCCGAAGCCATCTCGGCTATGAAGAGCGGTACTGGCCGCGATGAGATCAACGCCGCTGGGGTCATTACCGGCCTGCGTGTGCTGAAATCAAAAAAGGGCGAGCAATACGCTCAGGCTGTCCTGGAAGATATGACCGGTGCGGTTGAAGCCATCATCTTTCCCGAGGCTTACAAACGGCTCCAGGGAATGCTCAAGCAAGAGATTCCCATGCTGGTACGCTGCAGCGTTCGCGTAGAGGAAGGTTCCAACCCCAAGATCGCTTTGAGCCAGCTTACATCGCTCGAAGAAGCCCAGCCTAAACTGCCCCGATCCATCCGCGTGCGCATCCCGCTGGAGACCGCCACGCCAGCCACGGTGGACGCCCTCTATTCCCTCTGCCACGAGCGCAAGGGCGAGGCCAAGGTATTGTTTGACGTGGAACGTTCTGGTGACTTTATGGTGGTCATGGAGGCCGACGGATATAACGTTTGCCCAGACCGCTCTTTTAGAAGCAGGGTCGAAGAGCTATGCGGTCCCGGCAGCGTGAGGATTATTGACTAGAAGCGTTTCTCAATAAAGCCGGAAATTCACCTCAACCTCGGCGTGAGATTCCACGGGTTTAGCATTGCTGTCCTTCTCGGGCACAAACTTCCATTTCTTTATGGCCTCGACAGCTTTTTCATCCAGCCCTAAACCCAAGGGACGGATAATCCATATATTTGCGGGTTTGCCTTCCGAATCTATCAGGAGCTTAACCAGGACCGTTCCCTGGAATCTGTATTCGCGTGCCTCCTGGGAAAAATCGGGGTTTGGACTGGAAATGACATGGGGAACCGTAATTTTTTTGTTGGCCGATGAATCCCCACTGCCGGCAATAGGTTTCAGGAGAGGCAATTGTTCTTCCTTTTGGATCGTCTCTGGACGCTTTCCAATCTTCCTCCCTTGCAGATAGGGTTTCCAATAGTCGGGAGCAATGTCGGAAAAATCTTTGTCGGCGGGACGGAAAAGCTTATCCAAGCTCGATTGTATGGCGGCCTCGTCTGCTCCCACCGGTCGTGCAATATGAATTTCAAGCTGCCGGTTTTGCTGGCGGGTTTTGTTATTTTTCTCTTTTTGGGGGACGAGCAGTTCTACGTCCTGAAACGAAATTTTGCGAGGGTCATAATACAAATAGACACGCTGCGCCTTGATTCGGACTTCGTCATTTTTGATCTCAATGTCTTCTATGTGGACATCTCCGCATACGGTCCACGATCCCGGCTGCCCTCCATCCCGCAACTTGGCGTCGGCATCAAATCTCAGCTTCGTGCCGCAATAGAAACCTTGCAGCATCTGCGGTTTGTCTTTGTAGACGGCCAGCAACCGCTCTTCCAGAGGTGTGCGGGTACATGAAAATGCAGGCAGGGAGAATAAGAAGAGGATCGCTGCTGTAAAGACAGTCCAAGTGGATTGCAAGCTTGCTTTGAACATGGTTCTGACACCGCTTCTCTTCTTTCGACCAGATTAGAAATTCGATCTAGGAGTAGCGAGATTGCAAAGATGATACACGAGCCCCAGGGAATTCTTAGCAATTATTTTGGCACGGTACGTTCTGCAACTGATTAGAAATGCTCAGTCGTCCGGCTAGAGCCGGACTTACACTGCTTTCTTTTCAGACCCAGCATTCCGCTACGCTCCATGCTGGGCTACTTTCAGGGCGTCCCCTGCGGGGACTCAGGGCAGGCTCTTCGGGACATTGCGAATGCTCTCCAATACAAGAATATGCGAAGTCGCGGATGCACTCCGTTTCGCGATGGGCTGCCCTCGAAAGTAACTTACCCTTGGAAGAGAACCCGAGTGAATCAACCATAAAAACCGATCTGGCTAAATGCTAAATCGACTTCACCGGAACCATCGTCAAATCATCCACTAGCCCTATTTCTTTCTGCACAAATGGCTCTGCATATTTCACGCCAGCCAGCAGGCCATAGAAGCCAGCCATGATCGCCACTCTCTCGCGGATTTCTGCATGGGCGGGGAAGTCGTGGCGTCCGGCTTCCTGGTCGGTGTATTGGGACTTGTAGGCGAAGATAGATTCCAGGCGGCCCTCAAACTGGGCCGTGATATCAACTACGAAGGTCGGTCGTACATCGTGATAAAGGCTGGCATAGACGATCTTGAAAGGACGATGTGGACGGCATATCGCAGACTGACTTTGGTGTTCACTCACACACTGATCCAGTTGCAGCTTGGTTAGCCCGGCAAGAAAACAGGCTTCATAGCCCAGAGTAGAACATGTGTAGTGATCGGGATGGCGACCCTGCCAATAAGGGAGGATGACCACTCTCGGCCGCTGCTCGCGTATGACTCGCGCGATCTTCAGCCGGTTCTCCCAAGTATTTTCCACGCGGCCATCAGGAATATCGAGCGCCTGCCGAAAGCCGACCTGCAAGATTCTAGCGGCTTCGCTTGCTTCGCGGGCCCTATCTTCGGCTGTGCCGCGTGTGCCCATTTCTCCTTGCGTGAGATCAAGGATTCCAGTGCGGCGTCCCTGCTGCGCCATCTTGAGCAAGGTGCCACCGCAAGTTTGCTCTACATCATCGCGATGCGCGGCAATAGCCAAAACGTCGAGTGCAGGAATATTCACGTTGAGCAAATCATTGGCAAGAGTCATTCGGCTTAACAGGGCTACGATTCTTCACCTTCATCGAGCTCGCGCGGAATCTGCTCCGCTCGACGGTTCTGCTCTTCGCGGGCACTTTGCTTTTTGGCCCGTAATTCAGCGGCTTTTCTCTTCACTTCGGCGAACTTGCTGTTCGGATCAGGTGCTGGAGGTTTCTTTTCCATCCGCATAGCATGACACAGAGCTGAATCCAAGGCCAGAGCTACTTGAGAGGCGTATACCGTCTTAAACTGCGGCTCTTGGGAATTCTTGCCATTCTTCATGGATGGCCAGGAATTATCTTCCCAATGTGGAACCTGAGGTAACCTCTGCAATGCCAACGAAAAACCACAATCGTGGTTGACAACCATCGTTGAACACTCAATAATATTGGCCCTTACCAAGGCAGTTTTAAGCGGTATTTCAGGATTCTTATGTTTGCAGGAACAAGCCTCGATAGAGGTGCGTCCTCGGGGCTAGCTGGTCACGCCAACCGTATTGAGGATATGGGTTCCGCGGTAATTGTCTTCGGTCCAGTCAATGTTTCGCAAGAACTAAACGGGCAAATTCAGGGCCGCAAATACTCAGCGCTGCCAGGCTCCTAGAATGCATTCTCTGCTCCAGGATATACGGTTCAGCTTGAGACTCATGCGCAAGCGGCCCGGCATGACCCTGCTGGTCATTGCAGCTCTCATTGTAGGTATTGGCATTAACAGCGCCGTTTTTACGGTAGTGAATGCTGTCCTCATTCGCCCTTTGCCTGTTCCCGATCCCGACCGCCTGGTCCTGATCATGATGAAGACCCAGCAATCTGCCCAGATGCCAGCTTCCTATCCGGAGTACTTGGACTGGAAGGCGCAATGCCATTCTTTCCAGGATATGGCGGCCGTACGATGGCTGAGCGCCAACATGACTGGCAATGGTATTCCTGAGCACCTGAATGGTTTGGAGGTCTCGGCGTCATTTTTCAAAGTCTTGGCCGTACCCCCGGTTGCGGGACGCGATTTCGCCGAGGACGATGACCAGCCTGGAGCCAACCGCGTTGTCATTATCAGCCATGGTCTTTGGGAGCGGAGATTTGGGTCCGATCCTGCTGTTTTGGGAAAGTCTGTTGTATTGAATGATCAGCCGTACACCATCATTGGAGTTGCGCCCACCAACCCGCTCGGCTACCTCTCCTGGGATCTCTGGGTCCCGAACGGAGTATTCCGGGACGCAACAATGCTGAATCGCAATAACCGCTATCACGCGGTCATTGCGAAATTGAAGCCCGGAACCACGACTGAGCAAGCGAATAAGGAGATGGACATCATTTCCCGCCGGCTCGCACAAGAATATCCGCAAAGTGATAAAGACATGCAGGCCTATATCATACCGATTGCCAGCATGGCTGCGAATTCGGCTACTTCGCTGAAATACATCATGGTCGCCTCCAGCCTGATTTTGCTGCTGGCTTGCGTCAATGTCGTGACGGTCTTCGTGGCCAATGCCGTGGAGCGCCGCAAAGAACTGAGTGTCCGTTTAGCTTTGGGAGCGGGCCGTGTGGTTCTGCTCCGGCAGTTTTTTGTGCAAGGCCTGATTTTTGCGAGCATCGGCGGTGCGCTTGGCTTGCTGGTTGCCAAAATCGGCATCGTCACGTTGGTGAATCGCTTCCCGAACGCTATCGGACGCTTGGAAGAGACCACCATCGATAGTTCGGTGATTTTTTTCACCCTCGCAACTACACTGGGTGCAAGCCTGCTGGCCTGCGTGCTGCCTTCGCTTTTCACGGCCAACCTTAACATTAATAGTGAACTAAAAGGAGATTGGAGTTGGCCGGTCCTCTCCAAGTATCGTGTTGCCGGGCAAAGCGCTTTGATTGTGGTTGAAGTCTCACTGGCATTTGCCTTGACCCTGGTCTCTGGCCTGCTGATTAAGAGTTTGTATAACATTCAGCAGGTCGACCTCGGATTCAATCCTGAACGGGTCCTGTCTTTCCAGGTTTCGCTGCCCTCGATTCGGTACAACGAACCGGATAAGATAACCGGATTTTACGACCTTGCTGTCCAAAATATCAGAGGGCTGCCGGGGGTGAGAGCGGCCAGCGTGGTCTCCGCTTTGCCATTAAGCAACAACTATCATTTCATTAACCTTGAGGTAGAAGGTCAGCCGGCGCCGGTTGGCACCCAGCATCCCTTTGTCGATAGTTCATCTGTGATGCCTGGTTTTTTTGAAACCTTGCGCAGCCGAATTACTAGCGGCCGGGATTTCAATGAATCAGACCGCTCCAGTTCGCTTCCGGTGGCAATTGTCGACGATGTGCTCGCGGCCCGTATGTGGCCTGGACAAAACCCTGTCGGAAAACTGATACGCCTGGCTGATGAAGGTGATAAAGGACCTCCCTGGCGTGAAGTTGTAGGCGTGGTTCACCAATTGAAACATTACGGTCCGGAGCGGGAGGTTCCCAGACTGCAGGTCTATGTCCCTTTGTTTCAGCAACCCGTCGCCACGATGTCATTTGTCGTCGATTTTCAAACCGACCAGAGAAGTATCGTAACTTCTGTGCAAAAGGCGATCGCTGGTTTGGACAAAGACCTTCCACTTGACAACGTGCGCACCCTGGAAGATCTCTTTTCCAATCATATAAGCCAGCGCAGGGTTACAGTGCTATTGCTGGGCGGCTTTGCGGCCATCGGTGTATTGCTGGGATTGATCGGCATTTATGGAGTGGTGGCAAACTCGATTGTGCGGATGCGGCGTGAGATCGCGATTCGCATGGCCTTGGGAGCAACCGTTCGAAACGCAGTTATTCTGGTTACCAAGCTCGGATTGATAGGCACAGTCGCCGGAATCCTGATTGGCGCTGGCATTACCCTGGGCTTCACCCGTGTTTTGGCCGTCTATCTGTTTGGGGTTGCATCTTTTGATGCTTCAATCTACTTCTTGAGCGCAGCCGTTGTTTTTGTGCTGGCGCTGGCCGCCAGCTTCATTCCTGCAAAGAGCCTGCTGCGCTTCAATCCCCAGGAAGTTCTGAAGGAATAAGCCGTGATATTCTATTCAAGTCAAGCTGCGTTCCTGCCTGGCTGGAATTTTCCCCGCAGTTCCCGTTAAAAAACAATGATTTCAGTTAGCAACGTTTCCATGCGCTACGGCGCCAAAATACTGTTCGAAGAAGTCTCCACGGCGTTTACGCCGGGGAAGCGCTACGGACTCACCGGTCCGAATGGCGCTGGCAAATCAACGTTCATGCAGTTACTGGCGGGCGAAATGGAGCCGCAGAAGGGCTCTGTCGTTCGTCCCAAAAAACTCAGCGTGCTCAGCCAAGACCAGTTTGCCTTTGACGCTTATCGCGTGATGGATACGGTGATTATGGGAAACAAGCGTCTGTGGGTGGCTATGGAGGAGCGCAACCGGATTTACGAAAAGCCCGAGATGACCAACGAAGACGGCATGAAATTGGGCGAACTGGAAGGTATTGTCGGTGAAGAGGACGGCTACACAGCCGAGAGTGATGCCGCCATCCTGCTGCAAGGTCTGGACATTCCCGACGAACTGCATGAGCGATCGATGAGCGAACTGCAAGGTGGACAAAAAGTTCGCGTGCTGCTGGCCCAGGCGCTCTTTGGGCATCCTCAGGCGCTGCTGCTGGACGAGCCGACCAACCACCTCGATCTGGATTCAATTCACTGGTTGCAGGACTTCCTAAACCGCTATGACGGCGTGTTGATCGTTATCTCCCACGATCGCCATTTCCTGAACAGTATTTGTACTCATATTGCTGATATCGATTACGAGACCATCATTACTTACACCGGCGGCTACGACGACATGGTGATGGCCAAGACCCAGATACGCTCCCAGATCGAGTCCCAAAATGCGCAGCGGGAGAAGAAAATTTCCCAGCTCAACGAGTTCATTGCGCGATTTGCTGCCGGAACCCGCTCCAGTCAGGTGCAATCGCGGCGCAAAGAGGTCGAGCGGTTGCAACTGACCGAACTCGCAAAGTCAAACATCGCACGCCCTTATATCAAATTCGAGATGAAGCGGCCTTCAGGGAAACACATCCTTGAAGTAGAAGATGTTTCAAAATCTTACGGTGACAACGAGGTCGTGAAAGGGTTTGCTGCCAGCGTAGTTCGTGGGGAAAAAATCGCGTTGATGGGCCGGAACGGCGCCGGCAAGACCACTCTGCTCAATGCTTTGTTGGCGAACTCTCCTACCACTTCAGCCGCTGAGCTGCAAAAGTCCAATGGCTACGCCGGCCCTTACATCGATGCTGGCAAAGTGATTTGGGGGCATGAGGCAGCGGTTGGATATTTTCCCCAAGACCACCGGAGCCTGATTGACAAAGGCATGAGCGTATTTGAGTGGCTCTATCAGTGGGACACCTCCGTATCCAACGAAGAGATTCGGGGATTGCTGGGGCAGATGCTCTTTGCCCGCGACGAGGCCGGCAAGCGTACCGATGTGCTCTCTGGGGGCGAGGCAGCACGTATCCTGTTCTGTAAACTGATGCTGCAAAAGCCCAACGTGCTGGTGCTGGATGAACCCACGAACCATCTCGACCTGGAATCGATCAATGCATTGAATATTGCTCTACAGCGCTTTCAGGGAACAGTCTTTTTGGTTTCCCACGATCACGACCTGATTGATGAGGTTGCTACCAGGATCTGGCATTTCGACTATCACAAAATCGAAGACTTCAAGGGTTCCTACGAGGAATACCAGACGGTTTACGCCTAAACTGTTCTCTCACAGCTCCTGAGTTTCAGGACACGCCAATCTCTAAAGGAACAATGAGCCATTGCCGCCGCTGATCAATGCCCAGGGTCTCTCCAAGGCGTACGGGGCCACAACTTTGTTCCAGGACATCTCTTTTACCATATCTGAAGGAGACCGCATCTGCCTGATCGGTCCCAACGGATCAGGCAAATCGACTCTTTTGGGAATCATCTCCAGCAGAATCGAGCCGGACAGTGGCGAGGTGGCTATCCGCAAGCGGATCAGTCTCAGCCTCGTTGCCCAGGAATCACAATTTCAACATGGCGCAACGGTGCGGTCAGTCATCACGCGGGCCCTGGAGCAGAGTGCCGTTCCCGAGGCCGAGCAGGAAGGCCGACTGGTTGAAACACTTGGCCGGGCGGGGTTCGAAAAATTTGACACCGAGGCAGCTACTCTATCCGGTGGGTGGCGTAAGCGGCTTGCTATCGCTGAAGCGCTCGTCCAGAAACCGGATGTCCTGCTGCTGGATGAGCCTACAAACCATCTGGACATCGAAGGAATCGAGTGGCTGGAAACACTTCTCCAAAATGCTCCCTTCGCCTGCGTAGTCGTGAGCCATGACCGCTATTTTCTTGAGAATGTAGGTAGTCAGACGGTGGAACTCAGCCGGGCCTATCCTGATGGGTTGCTGCGTGTCTCCGGCAACTACAGCAGCTTCCTGGAGAAAAAAGAGGAGTTTCTTCATGCCCAGACGAAGCACCAGGAATCGCTGGAAAATCGAGTCCGCAACGAAATCGAGTGGCTGCGTCGCGGGCCCAAAGCCCGGACGACCAAGGCCAAGGCAAGAATCAATACCGCCAACCAACTGATCTCGGAGCTGGCGGAGCTGAATTCCCGTACCCGCACGGCCAGCGCGAAGATTGATTTTTCAGCCACTGATCGCAAGTCCAAGCGGTTGATCGAGCTGAACCAAGTGGCCTGTGCCATTCATGGCCGCACGCTCTTTGAGCATCTGGATTTCACCATCACTGCCGGAAAACGCATAGGGCTCGTAGGTCCTAACGGAAGCGGCAAGACCACATTGTTGCGCCTGCTGCGCGGTGACATAGCAGCAAGCGCGGGTGACATTCGCAAAGCTGACTTTCTAAGGGTGGTGTATTTCGACCAGAACCGCATTCTTGCTCCTGATGTGACGCTACGGCGCGCCCTTGCGCCGGAAAGCGATTCGGTCGTCTACCAGGATCGCGTTATTCACGTGGCCTCGTGGGCGGCAAGGTTTCTGTTTACCGGCGAGCAACTCAATCAGCCGGTTGGCCGTCTCTCAGGCGGTGAGCGGGCACGCGTGTTGATCGCCCAACTCATGCTTCAGCCCGCAGATGTTTTGTTGCTGGATGAACCAACCAACGATCTTGATATTCCCACCCTGGAGATCCTGGAAGAAAGCCTGCTTGAGTATCGCGGAGCACTGGTTCTGGTCACCCATGATCGCTATATGTTGGACCGAATTTCCAATGTGGTCCTTGGACTCGACGGAATGGGCCAGGCCGAATCCTTTGCTGACTATTCGCAGTGGGAGATCTGGCAGGCGGAGCGCAAACAGACAGCCCGATCCGCAGCCAGGCCGGATGCTACTCGGGCGGCGCTTCCCCAAGGTCCTGAGACCAGGAAAAAGCTCTCCTATATGGAGGCCCGCGAATACGCGACTCTGGAAGAACGAATCGCCCAAGCCGAGCAGTCGCTTCGGGCCGCCCGCGAAACGGCTGAAGATCCGGCTATCGCCAGCGATGCTGTCCAGCTATTAAAGTCCCACGAGCAGTTGGAGCAAGTACAAAGACTCGTAGATGGGCTGTACGCCCGTTGGGCAGAGCTGGAAGAGAAACGAGGATAGAGCGACTTTTGTTACTAACTTATTAATATTGTTTTAAAAAATGGTGAAATAGTTACTTAATATCTTGCGATTCGCTAGCAGTAGCAGTAAGTTAAGAATGCAACAGAAAATGTGCAGTGATTTTGCTCTTCTTTTGCACAGTTGATCGCGAGGTTTCGGTTATTAAACTGCTAGCGAAAACAACGCGACGTCCATTCCAGCCTGCCCAAGTGGCTGCTATATGCTATCGCCGACGCCGGGTATCCATCGAGTTTCTTTTGGTAAATACCAGCGCGGGAAAATGGACTTTCCCCAAAGGACGTCTTGACCCCAGGCTCTCCGCTAGTGAAGCCGCAGCCCGGGAAGCCCTGGAAGAGGCGGGAGCTATTGGCAGAATCGAGTCCAGCCATTTTGATTCTTATCTGGACACCAAACGGACTTTCGGCGATGGCTATCCAAGCTGCGAAATTCAAATCGCCGCTTATCTGTTGGAAGTGGGCAGTTTGGCTGCTCCCGAAGAGGCCGACCGCAACCCAACTTGGTTCAGCCCTGAAGAAGCCAAAAAACGTTTATCAGAAGGCCGTTTGCCTAAATATTCCAATCACTTAGCCCGAATTATCGACCGTGCCAGCGGCATGGTAGCCGGCCAGAAACCGGGCCACCAGATTGCCTACCAAGGCCAGCGGCGTTCGGCTATGGTTCGGTAGTCAGCGCTCGCTCCTCAGCCGGACTAGAAAATTCCTGAAACCGCCTTCTCCAGTTATCATTCCAATAGAATTCAGCAAGGCATAACTTGCTCGAAAACTACTTCCGTGACATCACCAACTGCGAGAGATAAGAAATCCGGTTTGGGCTATTGGATGGCCGAGGTCCTGAAGCAAGCCCATAAGGTTGAAACCACCTTCGACGAAGACTCTGTTCATGATCTTCGCGTGGCGCTTCGTCGCTGCCGCTCCATCGCCGAAGGATTTCATGCGATCGACCCTGATCCAGAGTGGAAGAAGATGCGCAGGACTGGCAAGGAACTCTTCGCCAGTCTCGGAGATCTGCGCGATTGCCACGTCATGGTGGAATGGATCGAGAAGCTGGGGCCGGCAGAGGATCCAATAACCCAGAAGCTGATGGACCATTCCAAAAACCAGGA
>DASZEU010000616.1:0-8958 GCA_035940535.1 Candidatus Angelobacter sp. | reverse complement strand
CCCCAATGCCTATTTCGATGCACTCGCTCTCCCCCGGCTGAGCGGCTAGTGTTAGTTCAACTTTGTCGAATCGCCGTATGCGGACCCGCATGTACGGTGGTGTGGGAGGGGAGAGCGGGTGACCGCTCCCCCTATCCCGATCGCCGCCCCTGCCGGGGCTGATCACCTCAACCCCAAACATGCTGCACTTCCTTTAAGTGAACCGTATTGGGGCTACTGTCAGGCGTCCCCTTTTGGGGACTTAACCCCGTAAAATTGTGAGTACAAATGTAGAGCTCCAGTCCGAGCGCGTAAGCGCTCGGCTCAATAATTCCGCCCCTGTCGGGGCTGATCGGCCGAAGTCCCAAGTTTTTGCGGCGGTAATCCTTAAGTGAACCGGATTGAGGCTACTCGCTCCTTCGGCTTGCCTCAGGACAGGCTCTGCCGGGCTTGTTTGGCTATATCGGGTTCCATGACTGACATTCCGACACGCTAATCGGCGATGTCAAAGGTGCCCCTGACTGAGCGCGGACGACTGCGTCAGATGTTGCACAGTAGCTTTTGTTTGCGGCGCTTGAATTCACTGGAGTACCGACAACTACAAAGTCATCGCAAACACCTGCTTTGCAGGTCGCCGTAATCGTGTACCGGTATCCACCTTTGGTACACCATTCTCCTGAAGTTCCAGAAGCACAGCCCAGCACGGCATCAATCAAGCAGGCGTGGCTCTTGGATGGTTGGCACTCGGAGTCAGGGCCGGGCCCCAGAGTGACTAGATCAGGGGCGTAACCTTGCTCTGGAAAGCTGTTCGAATAAGTGATTTCAGTAACGATCAGCATACGCATGGTGGCGGCTCCCCCGGCTTCATTGGCTGCGACCTTCGACCTCATCAAGTTGGGAATCGCGATAGCCGCACCTATTAATGCCCCTGCTAGCACAGCTTCTGGGCCATTGCTGGCCACGTGGATTGCATTCTCTTCTCCGTAAGCATACGTCGCACTGGCAATGGTTTGCGGGGGAGCGCCCTGTAACAGAGAGGCCAAGTCTGGTGACGTTTTTTGCATGATGGGAATCAGCAGGCGGCCAAAGTTCTGGTACCACATCGCGGACGCATCCCCAGGATGGTCCTGCGGTCGCAAAGCATGAAACCCGCTTGATCTCGCAAGAGAATTTCCCTGGCGGTGAACCCGAAGAGCTTCCGACAGCAGATCGCGGTTTGCGGCCAGCACCATGTACCCATCGGCGAAAACGTAGTTGACTTCAGTTGGCTTTGATCCGCTGAAAAACCGCAACGTATAGTAGGTCTGTCCGGCTTCTGTTTGTTGGTCTAATGTGGGCTGCTGATCTCCCTTCATAAAGATGTTTGCGGACGCCAACAATTGCTTCAAGGTCTGTTGCAAGCCAGCAGAGTCTTTCACTTGAAGGACTACCTTCCAAGGAGGGATAGAATCCATCGAAGCAATAGGGCCGTCCACGGATAGAGTGATGTCTTTTCCTATTTTGTTGAGCAAATCTTCTCTTAGTTTGAGGTTGAGCGCAGCTTCACCTTGAGCGAGGCCGGTTTCGACATCGGGGTTGCTGATCTTGGCGATGGCCAGAATGTCGTCAAACATTTGCGCCGGGCTCTTGATTGCCAGAGAGGTGGCGAGGGCCGCGTCGGTAGAGACGAAATCAAGGCTACCAAATGGAGCAGGCGCCGCAAGCCACGAGGCGACTCCGTGCCGGGGACCGTTGAAGCTTAACTCCACATTGTTCGATGTCTGTCCTGCTGTAGCTTTGTGCTCGGCGACCAGATATTTCACATCGGCAAATCCCGTTTGCTGGAAAGATGCTGCGTCTTTTTTCGTATTGACGGGGACCAAGCCTTTGAGATGCTCCAAATCAGCCCCGAACAAGATGCCTGCGCCACCCTGATACGCCTGGGCCAACCGCTGGCCGAAGGGTGTTGGGGCAAGCTTGCCACCGGGCCGGATGAGCTGGGCATTGAAGCTCTTGAGCGTGGACATTTCAGAAGTAATAACGACCAGATCAGGACGCACCAGCACCAAGGCTTGCTGCTTAGAAGGTGTGGCTTTTGCAGTCACAAGCTGTTGTGGACTCAAGATGCGAATGGGAGAACTTGGTCCGGGCGCGAATTGCTTGACCAGTCCTTGAAGAAACGCGCTTAGTCCGGGCTTCTTTATTTCCGCCACAATTAGAAACGATCCACCCTTAGGCTTGACTTCACCGGCAACGACAACCTCATTCCCAAGATATTGGGAGAGTTGGTAAACCTTGTCCAGGCCATCTTCGACTATGGGCCCTGCGGGGAATGACTGCCAGCCTTCGCGCAAGGTTTGGTTCTCTAGCAGTTCCTTTTGAAAAATCTGAACTGCCTGATGCAGAGAGTCGCCATAGTTGGGAAGAGCAAAAAAGATCTCAGTCGATGCCGGCAATTGCGCCAACAGCTTAGGCTGAGTGCGCAGGGCAGGAAACTGGATTTCGTGCTGCATTTTTTGTTGCAGCCGTCCGAGTTCTTCCAGTAGGGGCAAATACTTACTTATATCGAAGCCGGGCGCGCGTTGCTCCTGGCTGGCCAGTGGCACTTCGGTCGTAGAAGTATCCGCAATGTTGACTGGCTCCAGGCGCGCATGGTCGCTGGTTTGGATCGCATAACCCAAGGACGCTAGAGCGATGCTGATGACGGCAACGATGACCGACCGGAAGTACGGTCCGCAAAATCTTGAAAGAGATTGGAGCGGCAGTGGTTGCTGGCTGGGATTCTCTCCGTGGCGCATAGTTTCTCCCCGTTTCACCTGAGATGAAAGGTCTTAGGTCAGGATTGTTTTTTGAAGGCTGGAACTATAGTAGACCGAAACGGAACAATTACGAAATCTTTTTAATGTTCCGTTAGTCACAGCTCCCTTGTAATCCTACAAATACAGGTTCGGGATGCAGCGTGATCCCCCAGACATCCAAGACCCGACGCTGAATTTCGTTTTTGAAGGCAATGATGTCGCGGGCCGTGGCTCCGCCCCGGTTCACGATGGCGAGCGTGTGCTTGCGCGATATCCCTACGGAGCCGTGCCCATAACCTTTGTGGATTCCAGCATGTTCCACCAGCCATGCTGCCGAGAGTTTGACCAAGCCATCATCAGAGTAATACCGAGGCATGCTCTCCTTTGGGCCAATCTGATAGGCGTGGGCTTCAATGCGATCAGCTTCGGCAGTAGTGACGATCGGGTTCTTGAAGAATGATCCGGCGCTTCGGCAATCATCGTCGCCTTCCACGAGGAGCATGGCCTTGGCTTGCCGGATCGCCCGCACTGCATCTCGAAGCTGTTGCAGTGAAGGAGAACTTGAGAATCCGGAGAAGTACTTTTTTAGATCTGCATACTCAACTTTAGCGGCGCTGTTGCGTGCGAGGCGATAAGTAACCCGAAGCACGATGTATCGGCCTAGTTGGGTGGTATTGAAGATGCTGCTGCGATAGGCGAAGCCGCAGTGGCTGTTGTTTAGTTCATGTGTCTGGCCGTTTGCGATTTCTAGAACGTGCACGCTGGTGATGGTCTCGGCTACCTCTTGTCCGTAAGCCCCAACATTTTGGATGGGCGTGCCGCCCACGGTGCCGGGGATGCCGCTTAGGCACTCGATCCCCGCATAATTTCCCCGTACTGCATGAGCGACGAAGGAATCCCAAACATGGCCCGCGCCGACCTGAAAGACATCACCTCCGAGTTCTTGCGGCTGTGTGATTCCGTTGATTGCGATCTTGAGAACCAGGCCGGGCCATCCTTCATCGGAGATCACCAGATTGGTCCCTCCGCCGAGGATGAAGAGCGGCCAGCGGCGCTCGGCGGCCTGCGCTACCGCCACTTTCACATCGTCTTCACTGGTGGCTTCGACAAAATACCGGGCCGGACCTCCTACTTTGAAAGTGGTGAGCGGGGCCAGCGGAATGTTTTCCTGAATCAGCAATGCTTTGTTTCAGATTACACCGCCAAGAAGAATTTGGAATTTCTAATTTGTAAGTTGTAATTTAAAAATCAAAAACCCAGGCCGGAAAGAATTTGAAATTCAAATTGTGAGGTGTAATTTTAAAATCAAAACTCAGGGCAGGCTCCGACGAACTAAGCGTTCCACGATTAGCTCTATATTGCCGCCGTGCTTTCCTGCTAGAATCCATTAAGACTATTGGGAGGAATTTTCAATGTATCCAGAGATGATGGTTGCGCCAATGCGTCAGGAATTGACTTCGGTGGGCATCGAGGAAGCGCGTACTGCGGATGAGGTGGAGCGGGCATTGGCCCAAAAAGGGACGGTAATGGTCGTCGTGAACTCCATCTGTGGATGCGCCGCGGGAAGAATGCGTCCTGGTGTTCGTGCCGCCCTGCAGCATGGCGTGCGTCCAGACCGGGTCATCACCGTGTTTGCCGGCCAGGACAAAGAAGCAACCGATGCAGCCCGCCGTCATTTCACTGGATATCCGCCTTCTTCGCCTTCCATCGGCCTGCTGCGCGATGGTGAACTGGTTTACATGATCGAGCGCCGCCAGATCGAGCCCAGCCATCCCGACCAGATTGCGGGAGCGTTGAAGCAGGCGTTTGAGAAGTATTGCGCTAAGGCCGAGGCGAAGTAATCCCTTTTTGGCTGGCTGATTCTTAATACAAAACTAAGCGCCAAGCAAGGCGAGGTCGTGGTAGCCTATCACTGCTTTGAGAGCAGGAGGCGAACCGTGAAACCGAGATTTGTGGCAATGGTTCTGATGGCTTGCCTGGCGTCACCAATCTTTGCGCAAAATGGCGCGCGCAGCGTGAGCGGAACAGTGCGCGATCAAGGCGGAGCGGTAGTTGTGGGCGCCGAGGTCGTTGTCTCCGGCAGTGGTTTCCTCAAGTCGGCGCTGACGGACCAGGACGGCAGGTTTCTATTCAAAGACGTCCCTGAGACCGCATTGACTTTGCGGGTCGATGCCCCGAGCTTTGCCTCATTCAACAAGTCTCTTGGAGCACAAGAGCGCACAGCCGAAGTAACGCTGCAACCCAAGGCGCTGTCTCAGGAAATCAATGTCACCGCCAACCGCTCCGAAATGATCTTGGGTGAGACTGCCGAGAGCGTGAACTTGCTGCCTCACGAAGAGGTCGCGGTCACAGCCGCAACTACCGTGGACGACATGTTGCGCCAAGTCCCTGGCTTTACTCTATTTCGCCGATCGGGTAGCCGCACCGCCAATCCCACAACTTTGGGAGTATCTTTGCGAGGAACGGGCGGCAGTGGGGCTAGCCGTGCCCTGGTTCTTGAGGACGGCATTCCGTTGAATGACCCGTTTGGCGGATGGGTTTACTGGGGACATTTACCGAGGGAAGCCATAAGCTCCGTCGAGGTTCTGCGCGGTGGCGGGTCGAGTCTTTATGGAAGCGATGCGCTCGGCGGTGTGATTAATGTTGTTGAAGTTGCTCCGCGCCGGAACTTATTTTCAAGCGAATTTTCTGGTGGCAATGAGAGCACGGGAGATTTCTCCGGCATTGACTCCTGGCAACTGGGACGCTGGAGCCTGCTTAGCTCCGGACAAGTATTTCACACGGACGGTTTCGTCCTTATTCCTGAAGGCCAGCAGGGAACCGTAGACACGGCCGCCAATTCGGAGTACGAGAGCGGCCGGTTCGAAGTGCGGCGCGCGTTTGGCCAGAACGACGCATTTACAAACATCTCTTTCTACAACGAAAACCGCAATAACGGCACGCTCGTGCAGATCAACGATACGCAATGGTGGCAGCTAGGCAGCGGGGTGAATATTCAAGGCCGGGCCGGAAATCTTCAGCTTCGTGGATTCGGCTCGGGGCAAAGTTATAACCAGACTTTTTCTTCGGTCGCCGCCAACCGCAACTCTGAATCATTGGTCGATGCGCAGCATGTACCGGCACAGCAGGCTGGCGGCAGCCTGGTTTGGACAGACAAGCTGGGAAGCCGCAACTCGGTGGTGGCCGGGGCCGACGCCCGCCAGGTGCGCGGATTCAGCAATGAACTTAACCTCAATGCCGGAACGGCAACTTCAGAGGTCAGCGCCGGTGGACGCCAGCTTTCTTCCGGAATCTTTGTGCAGGATTCTATCCAGTTGCACCGGCGAGTGCTCTTTACCGCTGGCGGACGCTACAGCAACTGGAATAACTACGATGCGCGAACCAGAACCGCTTCGTTCTCTTCGACCGTCAAGCCGAGCCTGACCAACTTCGCAGATGAGAGCGAACATGCCTTTAGTCCACGCGCAGCCCTGCTTATCTCTGCCAATGATCATGTGGTGCTGACCGCATCTGCCTATCGCTCATTTCGTGCGCCCACTCTCAATGAGTTGTATCGCACCTTTCGGCTGGGGAATACAGTGACCCAGGCCAACGCGCAGCTTCGCGCAGAAAGATTGTCTGGGGCTGAAGCGGGAGTCAATCTGTTTTGGAAAAGAGCGCGTTTTCACACCGCTTATTTCTGGGCGCAAATTTCCGATCCGGTTGCCAACGTAACGCTCTCTTCCACTCCCAAACTCATTACCCGCCAGCGCCAGAACTTGGGCCGAACTCTTTCCCAGGGAATTGAAGCGGACGCTGAATGGCACTACAGCCAATTTGATGTGAGGGCGGGATACCAATTCGTGAATGCCACGGTCCAGAGTTTCCCTGCTAATCGTCTGCTTCAAGGATTGGAGGTACCGCAGGTAGCGCCGCACCAATTCACCTTCCAGACGCTTTATCGCGCGCCGCATCGCTGGACCTTCGCGGTGCAGGGAAGGGCTGCCAATCGCCAATTCGACGATGACCTGAACCAGTTTCCTCTGGATAGTTATTTTCAACTCGATGCTTACGCCGCCAAACGCGTGAGCAGCAGAGTCGAGGCTTTTACGGCAATAGAAAACATCTTCAACTCCCGGGCTGTGGTGGCCCGAACACCCAATGTGAATCTGGGATCGCCAATCCTGGCCCGTGCTGGAATAAAGTTGAATTTTGAGTAGGGAAGAATTTGAATAGTTGGGAAGAGTCAGAAGAGAAAGCAAAATTGCGTACCGCAAGGGAATGCTTCTCAACTACGTACACCCTGATCGCAGTTTCCATTGGCCGACGCATCCTCCCCCCTGTCATTCTGAGCAGCTAACCCGCTGTAAAGCGGGTGAGTTGCTCAGAATGACAGAGGGTGGGTTGTGATCTTGGACCAATGACTTGAATCAGAACTCGCTGTTTTGTTCTGGGGTGCTACTGGCCGAAAACGAAACGTCCGAGTTTGTCATCATAAGATACGCTGGTGTCATTATGCAAATTTGACAAATCGCAATGCCGCAGAATTCATGCAAAAGCGCATGCCGGTTGGCCGGGGGCCATCGTTGAAGACGTGTCCAAGGTGCGCGTCACATCGCTTGCAGGAGACGGAGACACGAAGCATCCCGTAGCTGCGATCTTCTTCGGTGGTGATGTTTTCGGGGGCGATGGGTGCTGCAAAGCTGGGCCAGCCGGTTCCAGAGTCGAACTTGGTATCGGCGACGAAAAGAGCAGTATCGCAGCATATACAGCGGTAGAGGCCTCTGTCGTGGAGGTCCCAATATTGGCCGGTGCAGGCGCGCTCCGTGCCAGAATGGCGCGTGACCTCGTAGGATTCCGGTCCAAGCTGCTTCCGCCATTCTTCTTCTGTCTTCACAACCTTGGGGACGCGGTCCGTCGCGAGCCTCTCCCCAGCATCGGAGAACTGAACGATCTCGACTAATTCAGGTTTTGCGTTGATTTTGGTTTCCATACTTTATTTCCCCGTATAACTCACCCGCCAAATAGATCTCGAAGCATCATCACTCACAAAGAGCGAGCCATCGTTGCCTACGGTAACGCCCACTGGACGTCCCCAGACTTTGCCTTCTGGAGTAACAAAGCCGGTGAGAAAATCTTCGTATTCTCCGCTGGCCTTACCTTTTGTGAGAGGCACGCGAATCACTTCGTACCCGGTGCGTTTCTTGCGGTTCCACGAGCCGTGTTCGGCTGCAAAGATGTCGCCTTTGTATTCCGCTGGGAACTGCTTCGCCTCATAAAACGTCATTTCCAGGGAGGCGAAGTGCGACTGCAAGAGCACATCGGGAGTAATGACTTTATCTTTCAGTTCAGGATGCTTGCCCTTATGCTTGGGATCCCAGGTTCCGCCCATGTAAAACCAGGGCCAGCCGTAAAAGCCTCCGTCCTTGACGTGAGTGATGTAGTCGGGAACGAGGTCGTCGCCCAGCGTATCGCGTTCATTCACCGAGCACCACAGATCGCCAGTCTTCGGCTGGACGGCAATACCGACGGCATTGCGGATACCGGATGCGTAGATGCGGAAGCCTGTGCCGTCGGGGTTGTATTCCAAAATATCGGCGCGGTGCAGTTCGTTGGGATTATCGTCCATGTCGTCGTGGTTCGAGCGCGATCCTACGGAGACATACATCTTCTTGCCATCGCGGGAAAAAGCGATATCGCGCGTCCAGTGGCCGCCGCCTCGCAACTGGCCACCACCGGGCAGCTCAGGGACAATCACCTGCTGCGCCCCGCTGGTCTTCATGGCGCCTTTTTTGTAAGGGAAGCGAACCACCGAATCGGTGTTGCCTACGTAAACCCAGTGTGGGTCTGGGCCGGGCGGATAGAACGCTATCCCGAATGGACGTTTGAGCCCTGTAGCGAAGACCTCGGTCTGCTGGGCCTTTCCGTCGCCAGTCACACCACGAAATACTTTGATTTCGCCGCTGCGGCTTTCGGCGAGAAAAATATCGCCATTGGGAGCCGTTCGCATCAGACGCGGATAGTTCAGGCCGGTTGCATACAATTCCACTTTGAATCCCGGCAATGTTTGCGGCCATGCGTCCGATGGACGCGCGGTTTCCTCAGCACCATTGTCCACGGACTCGCTCGCAAACGGCTCGGGAAGATCGGTGACTGTGATTTTTCGGAAGGTACCGGGCTTTTCCTGAGTGTAATCGGCAAAAGCTGCCTTTCCGGTAATGAT
>DASZEU010000615.1:0-3233 GCA_035940535.1 Candidatus Angelobacter sp. | reverse complement strand
ACGCACTTTGCTGCGCCGTTGGTCTTGGTCAATGGACCGGTAAGAAAACAGCTTGGCTTTTGGTCGCGGCAAAATGTTTTCAGCAATGTGGCCCGCGCTAACAGCACGCTCGGAAGGGCGCTGCAACTGATCCTGCTGAATCTAGGAGGGGCGCGTCCTGACGGAATCGACATGTCGGCGCTCGGCAATCCCGGCAAGTTCTCTTATTGCATCGCCGAAAATGAAGAAGAAAGCCCCTGGGAGCCATTTCAGGTAGGACGTGGGTTTGCCAAGGACCAGAGTACGGTCACTCTTTTTGCCGGCGAGCCTCCGCATGGCGTGAGCGAGCATAATGCCCAGCGCGGCAAAACGATTCTCAAGGCTGTATCCCGCGCCTTGGCCACTGTCTGGAGCTACCGGATGTGCCTGATCAATGAGGCTGTGGTTATCTTATGCCCGGAACACGTCAAGACGCTCCATCGCGATGGCTTCACAAAGCAGCAGGCGCGCGATTTTTTATTTGAATCGACCGGAATACCCTTGCGTCACTATAAGGATAAGGATAATGACGATCACGGAGAGGGCTTGCAGATGGCCGGCCATTATTCGGAGATCGTCATCGATGGCGAGCCTTGTTATCGCAAATTCCGCTCTCCTGAGTCCCTCCATATTGTGGTCGCCGGAGGAACAGCAGGGAAGTTTTCTGCCGTGATCGGAAGCTGGGCGTCTGGCCCGGTCGGAAGCCAGATGGTGACCTATCCGATTGCGGACTAAGCCCATTGTAATTGCGTAATTTAGTAATTCGGTAATTGTTGAAGGAGGATAGATGCCTCTTACGCTCGTAAATCCTATGAATGAAACGGCTGCTCACGCGGTCGCGCCTCCGCCCCGTCTCAAGACTTTGGCAGGGAAGAGTATTGGGCTGCTTGACATCAGCAAGAGTGGTGGAAGTTTTTTTCTCGACCGCCTGGAAAAAATCCTGCGTGAACGCTATGCCGTCGCCCAGGTTACTCGATCTAGAAAACCAACTTTTACCAAGGTCGCTCCCGATCCGCTGATTGAGCAGCTACGCAAATCGGACGCAGTAGTGGAAGCCCTAGCCGATTGAGGGTCTTGCACAACGTGCAGTTTGCACGACATTGTTCGGCTGGAAAATCTTGGAATCCCGGCTGTGGCAGTAGCTACCGATCAGTTCATTACGCCCGCGCGCATCCAGGCGAGTGCCCTGGGGCGCGCTGGGTTTGAGGCCATTTATGTCCCGCATCCGATTCAGGACCAGACGCCAGAGCAGATCGCGGCGCGGGCTGATGCAGTGGCAGAGGAGATTGTTCGTCGCCTCACAGCCCAGTAGTTTGTCATGACCGTTCCCGATCCCAAGGGAGCAATTGTTTGCCAGGGTAGGGAAGAAGCTAAAGCAGTTTTGCCGCGGCTTTATCTATGATCCACAGCAGCCTGCCATTCTCTGGTTGTACTCTCTGGCTTGGATAGAGGGTCTTGTCTGGGTTTTTTAGAACGTCGTTCAGGATTTCAGCTTTGCCTTCTCCTGAAACGGTGAACATCACTTCTGCCGCGTGATTCAAGACTGGGAATGTAAAGGTGATTCTGAAGCTTTTGAATTTTTCAACCCAATTGGCGACTACCTTGCGTTGGGTTTCCTGAAGGGCGGGACTGCCTGGAAAAAGCGAAGCAGTGTGGCCGTCGGGTCCCATGCCCAGCATGATTAGGTCAAAGCGCGGCCATGCTTCCGATTGGCTGGGGTCAAGACCAAAGAAACGGAGCAGTTGTTGTTCGTATTGGAGGGCGGCGGTGTTGGCGTCCAATTCAGTGGCGACCCTGAAGATGTTTTGCTCGGGAATGGGAACTTTGGAGAGCAGCGACTCATAGGCCATGCGATAGTTGCTCTCGGGATCAGTGGGCGGGACATGACGCTCATCGCCAAAGAAGACAAAAATTCTTTCCCAGGGAAGTCTTTTTTCCGGAGTTTTCTGATCGTTGGCCAGCAGTTCATAGATGCTACGCGGAGTCGAACCTCCAGACAGTGCTACAGAGAACTTTCCACGGGTGTGGATGGCGCTGTTTGCGCAATTCACGAATTCCTCTGCGGCTGCGCGGTTTAGTTCATTGACATCAGAGACGATTTTGATTGCGGGTGTATTTGAAGGCATAGAGTCTCGCCGGTCAACTTAGTCTTTCATGATTTAGAGCGTAGCGTGCCGCGCCGATCAGCCCAACAGTATCGTTAGCGACGACGCGGACGGGAATAGTTTCCAGTACGGTTTGCAGTCGTCCCTTGGTGACAAAGGCTTGCAGGAATGCCGGGCCTTTCAGTTTGGGCAATATCTTAAAGGCGATCCCGCCGCTCAAAAACAGTCCGCCGGTGGCCATCATCTTCAGCGCCAGGTTGCCGGCCTCCGCGCCATAGATGCTGACAAAGATTTCCAGGGTGCGCACGCAAATCTCGGTTGTCCCTTGCAGGCCGTAGTGGGAGATCATAGGGACAGGATCCGGCAATTGGCTTAACTCTTGTCGAAGCCAGGCTGGCTCTTCTTCCGTGCCGGTATCGCGCAGGAACTCATAAATATTTCGAAAACCTGGTCCGGAAAGGACGCGCTCATAGCTGACCCGTCCAAACTTTTTCAGCAAATATTGCAGCAGGTGGATTTCTATTTCGTCACGTGGAGCAAAGTCGCAGTGCCCGCCTTCGCACGGGAACGCGTGGCGTCGTATGCCATCCCAGTAAAGACCGGCTTCACCCAGGCCGGTGCCGGCAGCGATCAGCGCCGCGTTTCCGCCGGAAATCTCAATCGGGTTGAGATGAACAAAGTCGCCCGGCAGGAGGTCGTCGATACCGGAAGCATGTGCGTGAAGGTCGTTGATGAGCCAGACGTTCCTGATGCCGATCTGGCTTGAAATCTCGGCGGCATCAACGACCCAAGGCAAGTTAGGGGTGGAAACTTTTCCATGCAGGACGGGGCCCGCGATTCCAAAGCAAGCCGCCTCCACGATGTCGTTCCTCTCATCGAGCACCAACCCGATGATCTCATTCAGGCTGTTGTGCGCGTGGCTGGGATAGACCTTTTCCCATCCAAGCTTCAGACGCCCGCCTTCATGGTTGAAGAACGCAATTCTGGTGTTGGTTCCCCCGATGTCTCCGGCCAGGATCATTCGGGTAATTTTCTCCAGAAGCGGCCGTCACGGTTAATGAGATCGTCCGCTTCTTTGGGGCCCGATGAACCGGCGCGATAGTTGGGAAA
>DASZEU010000614.1:0-8801 GCA_035940535.1 Candidatus Angelobacter sp. | reverse complement strand
GAACGCTTCTTACCGCATCCCCTTGGAGGACACTACGCGCGCTACCGCTAGCATGGCGATTGCTTCTGCGGAAGGGTCACGTAACTGTTGGGCGCGGGTCAGGGCATTCACGGCGTCGATTTGCGCTGCGGCTTCGCTTACTTCTTCTACTACAGCGGCGGTGTTTTGCTCCGGGGTGCGTGACTCCCATACTTCATCAACCGCGGTATAGGCCATATCAAAATAGCTGGCGGCGTGTTGCTTGTCTCCGGCGTTGCCGGCCGCAAAACCATGGGCAGCAGCTTCACGAGCTCGCTGGCTGGCTGGTAGTTCACGCAAGCGTTCGCTCTGATCGGCGCCATTATTTTTGATCGCGCCTAATACCGAGACACTTTCCAGCGGAGGGCGCTCGACTCTGCCTTTTGTTCCGGAATTCTGCGCGTTGCGAACCAGGGAAGCGGCAACAACATTGCCCTGGAGCGCGGTTTGAAAGCCTTCGTCGCCCAGCGCCTGCTTCATTGCTCCGCTGGCGATGTTCACCGACAAGGTGCGCAAAGGACTATCGTCTGTCTTGGCGAGCCATTCCAGCAGTTCAAGGCCGGTTTTGCTGGCGATACTCTTATCGACCTCGGTCGCCATACGGGCGTACATGGCGGCAAAGTTCTGCGCCTCAGCGCCGCTATCATTTGAATCCGGCAGCGAACTGAATAGTTTTTCGAAATGAGTTTGCGACCAGGGCGACTTCGTACCCAGGGCTTCAGCGGTTGCCATCAGGGCGCGGGGCGCAACAATCTTCTTTTCCAGCGCCGCACTCAACCGCTGGGCAACGATGTGCAGAGTCTGCTTCGGACAGGTGGTCACCGCGCCGATGAGCGCCTGCTCAGCGGCAACAACATTGGTCTCCAGGAGATTTTCCACAAAACTTTGAGCGGAAACGCAATCTGCCTGCCCTGAGGACATCAATGACACGGCTGGGGTCTTGCCCAACTGAATCAATTCAGATTCAATCCGCACGCCCTCGCGCCACAGGCTCTTGGCCATTTTGCGGTCGATGGGCGAAACCACATTGGCTGCGCTGGAGAGCACTCGCAGCCGGTCCTGCGGATCAGGCTCAGGCAAAGATACCGCGAGCTTCACGGTGTCCAGAACGAATTTTTGCTGGGGCGTTAGCTTTTTTGCAACAGGTGGTGTCTTGCGGGATGTCTGTGCTGCGGCAACCAGGGTAAAGGACAGGATCGCTGAAACCAGGAAGATCTTTTTTCGACGGTGCAACGGAAACTCCAGAAGAATTTGTAGTTTTCAATCTCTAATTTGCAATTTTTTAAAAGTAAGTGACATCACACGTTAGCCCCTGCGGCCCTCTGTCACTAGAAGACTTTTTTTCCGCAAGCCCTCAAGGCGCGTCTCATGAAGCGTATCGGTGCATCTACTCTGGATCAATGGGATTGGAAGAAAATTCGCTTCGTGGGATTAATGCGGGATTAAGAGGATGCTTAAGACCTGAATGGAAGCCTTATGCATTGATGATGAAAAGGCAGAATGGTTTCACCCCGGCCGGGGTTGGGCTCAGTTTTGTTGATTTGTTCCCCAGGCTTGGCAGCCCGGGCTGAATTGTTGGCGCGCCTCCAGCGCTTGCATTCGTTATAGTTCTCAGCTTTTTTCGTTGTGGGTCTCAGCTTCTCGAATCATGATTTCACTCAAGACCCACCATCCTGGCTTCGCAGTTCGTGGACGATTTCTGCTGCGGCTTTGCGTGCGGCATCGCCTTTATCGGGAGGGAAGGAGATTGCGCCTACGCGCGCGTGTCCACCGCCGCCGTAACGCTCACAGATTTTGGCCAGGTTCACCATATTTTGCTGTTTGGTCCAGGGGTTGGACCCTACTGCCACTTTGACCCTGAAACTGCTGCTGCTTAGTCCTATGCTGTAGACCGAATCGCGGTGCAGGTAATAGGGGACGAACTTGTTGTATCCCTCCAGGTCGTAGTCGGTGATATCGAAATAGATGGTTTTGTTCTTGCACTCCGATCTTTGCCGCAGGATGTCGATGGATTTCCGATGCCGCTCCAGCAGTGGCGGAATAAGCGCAGCCACAAATGGCTCTTCGATTACCTTGGCGAGAGGTTCGCTCACCATCAGCGGGATCAGGCGAGGCAAAAAGCCGGGATCGTTGGTGGATTCGACCACCATCGTCAACTTCAGGGCGGGCGCCGCCATCTCCACCGCCATTTCCGGTGAGCTGAACTGGGCGCCATCGATAATGTCGGCCCATTGGATCAGTTCGTCCACCGGAGTGGGATTAAAACCGAATTTCTCCTGGGCTATCTGCGCCAGGAATTTGGTGCAAGAGCGAAAGTCAGGGTCGTAGAATTTGTGGGACTTGTCGCCGTTTCGATAATGCTCAGCATCTTCCAACGTCAAAAATGCGCTCTGGTGATGGTCAAACCACCAGCCAATTCTCGGCGATGGCGAGTATTTGAAATCGACGATCACATTGTCATCACCGTCGAAATCCTGCTCGTTGAAGAGCGCGCCCGCCCGATGCACCAGGCCAGTGAACTGAAAATCCACATCGCGGCGGATCCGCTCCCGATAGAAACGGGAAAACAGCGCAGCAGAAGCAGTTCCATCGAAGCACTTATCGTGAAAGAAGACCCTGATCTTCACTCCGCTCCTCCCTTCCCGCTTTTCAGCCGGCAATCGAAATCCAATACTAAAAGCTTAGAAACATGACATTCCGGGAGGGATTCTGTCAACAGGCTTATTTGTATGCCGCAGCAGCCCGTTTTGCAGGCACATAGAGGCAGTTCCGGCCATCGTCATGTCGCTCAAGGCAGTTCGAGCACAGGCGCAAAACGTGGACGCGGCAGAAAACCTGGGCTGCCTCTTGGTTGCAGACGGAGCAGATCTTCTCGGTCTTTCTGTCTGCCTTCTTCTCCTTGGTGGCTGTGGCCTGAAACTGAGACTTAAGTCTTCGGCTGTGCAGATAGAGGCCGGCAGCGATCACCAAGGTGCCTAGCGAGAAGAAGGAAGCACCAACAGATAATATCAGCTCCCGGTTGGATTGGCTCAAAGCCGCCACCAGCGCGACAATCCCCAATGCAGCTAAACAAGCCCCAAGTACGTAAATAACCTTAAACATGTTCTCTTTAGAATTTTAGGTGTGATGTACGATTTTGTATATCACAGATGCTGGGCATTAGTAATCACAAATGCATCAGGGGTCCAAACAAAACACAGGTATCGCCGTTAAATCCTTGATTCCGCAGCAGCAGAGCCTATCCGGATTATGAGATGGGCTTACGCTGAATCTCAGGTACCAAAGACGCATTTCGCTGTAAAATACGGCCATGGTCCACTTGAAAATGATCCACTTGAGAAATATTGCATTGTTCGTGGTATTGATGATGGCCGCGGGCATGGCGCAACATAAGTCTGCGACTCTGCAATTCATCGTGATAAAAGATGAGAATGGGAAGCCGGTGCGCAATGCTGAAATTGTGCTTCATGGAGTGGACAAGCATGGAAAACAGAGGTCCGATGGCCTGGAACTCAAGACTCATGAAGACGGCAAGGCCGAGATAAGCGGCATTCCCTTTGGGAAGATTCGGGTACAGGTGATTGCCCACGGCTTGCGCACTTTTGGAGAAGACTACGACATCAACCAGCCCTCACACGAAATAACCATCAAAATGCAGAAGCCCCAGGAGCAGTATACGATTTATAAATAGAGGACTGTACAGATGAATCCAGCCCAGAATTCGGCTGAAACTGATGTGAGCGATGAGATTCTGCCACGCCTAGTTCGATTGTGGGACGCCTGGAGGAACAAGGAGGCAGATACCCACAACGACGTTCTCGCGCACGACTATAGGGCCGTCCATCCTGATGGCACTCTGCACATTGGCAAACCCACGCTGCAGACCATGACCGCCGAGCCAATTGCCGGCTACGAGCTTGCGTGCCTAAGCGCAACCTCTCTTGGAGCGGATTCCGCCCTCGTCACTTATGTGGCAAAAATTGATCTTCCCGGCGGCAATTCGGGGCAGGTGCAGCTAGCTGTGGGTGAAGTGTGGATGAAGCAGCAAGGGCAATGGATGTGCCGCTATTACCAGGGAACGTTGATGAAATAGAGCAGTCTGGCTCAATTCGAGCCGTTGATAAATGTAAGGGCCTTATTCCAGACTTGTTCACCTACTTGGCGTCCCAAGGCCCGTCCCATCACGTCACCATCAGGGAAATGGATGCCGCCAAAGCGGCGGGAAAAACCAGCCTCGTCGGAGGCGACAGAAAACGTGGGCCACGATAGCGTGACATCCTGCGTTGGTGTTATTCCAGGCTCAATCAGAGAGCTGCCCTGGATGACCTTGGCCGACTCGCCAAAGGTGTCGCTTCCGGTAAAACGAAACAGTACCTGCGCTGCGGCAGCACTAAATGTGCTGTGGCCCGACACATATTCCGGAAAAGGTGGCGTCACGACTATGGTGCGCTGATACGGCATCCAGGTTCCGCCATCGATCGTCTTGGTACCCAAACCTGGGCCGGCCCAAGCCTGAATTTGCTTGCCGGCATAGAGAAAGTGAGTGGCGGTGATTGGCCGGACAGAATCATACGTCCTCTTGGCGTCCCAACATGCGATCCCAGCATCGAAAACGGCATTGGCGAGAGCAAAAAACATCTTTACGTCGTCATCGATAGAGTGGTGGTCTCGCGACGAAACAAATTGCCCAAACAACATCCAGTGACCGGGTGGTGTTTCCGACGCCGGACCATCTGCCCAATATTCCGCCGCTGCCTTTTGCTGATCGGTAAGCGTGGCACTGATGTTGAGCAATGCGTCGACTTGCGCTTTGTATCCCGCCGGATCAGTGGAAAACAACTTGGGTGGCCCCGGACGAAATTGTGAACCGCTGGTCAAGGCAAATGGAATCACCCGTCCCCAAAACGGGCTACTGAATGAAGTCACTGTGGACTCGAGAAAACCGCCTTGTCCATCAGGAATGCGAATTTGCTGCCAATGGTCGGGATTGTTGATTTGGTCCGGGCCGTTGAGGGGCGCGTATCCAGTGTAGTCGGTGTAGAAACCGGCGTGGAGGTCGCCCAGTTGATTGGAGCCATCGTGATGGCGAAAGTTCAATACCGAATCAGCGGCAAGATTGCCGATGCCGCTGGGAGTGGATGGGTCGCGGCTAGTATCGTCAGGATCAAATCCCAGGGTTAGCATCTCCGCCCGAAACCTGAAGACCTGGTCAGGAAACAAATCCGACAGGCAGCGATAGGCGGCAAAACTGATGGCCTTGGTCTTGTTGGCATCCGTCCTCTCGGCCGGCGAGCGGCGCAACGAGCCACCTAGAATTGTCGCTTTGGCGTTTCCATCGTAGGCTGCCCAGGCATCAAACTCGCAGGTTTGGGTAATCGCTAGGATACGGGAGATCACGGTCGGGAATGGCTTTACGCAGGTAGGGGGATTAGTAAAGCCGGGCCTGCACGGTTGCAGCACGCGGACTGCGGCAAGATTTACATTGTTCCAGGCAACGACAGGATTACTCACTGTACCCCCGCCTGTATTGGAACCTATGTTAATCGCTCCGCCATTGCTGTTTTTCCCGCACCCTGCGGCCAGCGCAAGCAGAGCACCCAGGAAAATAGCCGATTTCGACTTGCAGGCGTCTCGAATGAACTGCGACAAAGACATTTTCAATTCTCCGAAATTAGATTCCCTTATGGATACTGTTCCTCAGCTACGGATGAAATGTGTAGCCGAGTTTGAGAAAGACGGTGCGACAGCGTGAATTCAGTGCCTGTCCGGCAAGCCCGCTGGGACTACCCTGAAATCCTGCCGCGCCCACCGATGCATCGGTGGCGCAAGAGCCTGGATTGCGCGGATGGTTAAAGTCATCGATTGCGTGTGTGGTGTCGAAGACCTGGGCCGCCTTCGGGCCAACGAACGAGTCGTTGTAGCCAAAGATCAACGAAATCGCTGGGTGAAACCGATAGGTGAAGAGCAAATATGAATTGAGGGTGTGGTTGCTGCGGAGCACCGGAAGAAAGTACTGGTGGGGATCACGTACCACATAGCTGTATTGCGGAATCCACCTGATATCTGCCTTTTTAGAAAAATAATATTCAGTGTTCACACGGACGATCTGCGCATGATAAACCTCTTTTCCCGTGTCCTTTCTCTCCAGCCGTTCCCGCGAAGTATCGATGGTAAAGGCGAGCTTCGAGGTAGGCCGAATCACACCGCCAACACCAAGCGAATAGCCACGCCCTTGCCGGACATTCACCAGATCCACCAGGTCACCGACAATGAAGCTCGCATTGACAGGAAGTAGCCACTTGGCGGGCCGGCCCTGAAATTCACCGATGATTCTTTTCTCACCCATAAACTGGACGCCGCTCACTCTCTCGGTCGTGAAATCGACATGCAAATGAGTATCGATCTGTCCTCGGGTCACGCCCAGCAATCCGGCGGAGTAGGTCCGTTCCATCAAAAGACCGAAGTGATTGTAGGAGTTGATAAACCGGAAGGCTGGTCCCATGCGCACAATTGCGGGGTTGTCGCTCGGGATCCATTGGACGGTGCCGGAGGTATCCAGAGTGCGAAGGTCGGTTTGGCGAATAAATCCGAGATCAGACCGGAAATCACGTGAGATGTCATAATATCCGACCTGGAAGTTGTGGTGAGCTCCGCTGTGGTCAACCTGGAAGTCAAAGGCATCGCCGGTGGGCTTGCGTCCGGCGAATGCCGCCAGCAGATCAATTGAGCCCAGAGCGTCGGCATCGGAGTGCGCGTATTGCCCTGTAATATCCAAGTTACGCAACGGACGGAGCAGAAAGTCGGTAGAGGCAACGATGCTGTGCCCTCCACCCAACTGCATGTCGAACAAGGAAAAGCCGACCGAAGAGTTTTTCCAGATGTTCATGGTGTAGCGGGCAGCGGTATCGACGCTTTCTCCCGGCAATTGGAAGATGGTTGAGCCGTTGGGATTGGGCACGACGATGGTCGGCAACTCATCGGTTGCCCAAAATGCCGAAAGCTGCCCTCTTCCGTATTTTTGGGTGAGCTTTCCGGCAGCCAGAGGCTGCGTGATAGAACGGCTATAAAAAAGATCCAAAGGCCGGCCACTTGTGCCGCTGGCGATGCCCCCATAGCCATCAAAATAGAACCCGCCAGGCGTTCCCGGAGCGGCAAAAATATCGTTCGTTTCCTGAAAAAATGGACGCCGCTCAGGAAAGAACAAGACAAAGCGATTATTGATCGCCAATTGGTTGACGTCGGCTTCAACCTGGCTGAAATCCGGGTGGGCGGTGAACTGGATCTGGGTGCTGGGCCGGGGACTCCAATTCAAAAAAACTCCCGGATCTACAGCACTATTAGTATGATTTTGCAGTTGGAAGGGGCGGTCAGTCCGGTGGGTTGTAAGGGTTGCCAGAACAGAAAAGTTGTCGAGCCAATCATGCTCACCCTGGGCGTGCTGCGTACCTCGAACGCCTTCCACACCCTGGAGCTCCGGGAATTGGCAGATCAAACATGGATTGTCATAATCCATTTTGAAATTCATCATTTCAACCTTGCCTTGTTCCCTCGGCCATACACGGATCAGGAGGAATCTCCAGTCTTGTACGGGTTTAGCGGAATACATCAGATTCGTGAGAGGTATCTTGGCCTGGACAATATATCCATCCTCAGTAACACGACCGACGCTGGTCCATCTTCCATCCCAGGTAAAGTCTTCCGGTTGGCCCTCCGTTCGAAAGGCATCCATCTGCACACCTCGGGCGTTCACCATGAACTCATAAGCATGGTGGCCATCGCCGAAGGTATCAAGATAGAGGCCCGCGAAATCATCGAAGTTCAGGTGGTCACGTTCAGTCAGGTTAGCTCTGATCGCGCCAGGGTTTGGATCAAAACAGCGAAAGGCAAAATAGAGATTTTGCGAGTCATATCCCAGATAGGCGACAGTCTTTACGGGCGCTGCGACGTTGCCCAGGGGCGCTACTTCAAAAAACTCAGCAGGCACTTGGGCGTCGCTCCAATCGGGTCCCAGGCTGCCGTCCAAGGCTGGAGGGCTGGTAAATCGCTTGATGTGGACAGACTGCCTCTCCGGTGGTGCAGGCTTGGAAGAATCGTCAATCGCTGCGCTGGCTGGAGATGGAAAACAGAAAATCAAAAACACAAAAAACAATAGAGGGAGCTTTATACAGCTTTGCATAAATCAGCTCAATCAAATCCTTTAGAACTTAATGTCCGTTGATGAAGGTAAGCGCCTTATTATAGGCTTGGTCGCCCACTTGCCGTCCTACGGCGCGGCCCTGGAGGTCACCGGGTTGGAAGTGAATTCCTCCCCAGCGCCGCGAGAATCCGGCTTCGTCTGCGGCCTGAGAGAAGGTCGCCCAAGACAATAAGACATCATTGTGGGGCGTGATACCAGGTTCGATGTTCGAAGCTCCAGCGATGACTTTGGCGGAATCGCCAAAGTTGTCGCTTCCGGTAAAGCGGAGAAGAACCTGGGCAGCCGCAGCACTAAATGTGCTGTGTCCAGAGACGTATTCCGGGAAGGGCGGAGTAATGACGATGTTTCTTTGATATGGCATCCAGGAGCCACCATCAATCATGCGGGTTCCCAATCCGGGGCCGGCCCATGCCTGGGTCTGCTTGCCGGCAAAGAGGAAATGAATTGCAGTAATGGGACGGACGTAATCATAGTTGCGCTTCGCGTCCCAGCAAGCGATGCTGGCATCAAGCAGGGCATTATCGAGGGCAAAAAACATCTTGATATCGTCATCGAGCGAGTGTTGGTCGCGCGATGAGACGAACGC
>DASZEU010000613.1:0-8887 GCA_035940535.1 Candidatus Angelobacter sp. | reverse complement strand
CAGGAGGAGTATCGCAACGCCGGAGTCGAGACCCTGAAGGCCATCCGGCAGATCAAGCAAGAGCTGCCTGAAGTCAAAACCATTCTGGGCGTCAGCAACATCTCGTTTGGTCTGAACCCGTATGCGCGGCGCGTGCTCAACAGCGTCTTTATGAAAGAGGCGGTAGATCACGGCCTCGATATGGCCATTGTGAACTACGCCAAGATCTACCCGCTGTACAAGATTCCGCCCATTGAGGTGGAGTTGGCGCTCAAGCTCGTTTATCACGACCGCTCGAACGGCGATCCGCTCCAGAACTACATGGCCCACTTCGCCGGTGTGGACAAGCAGCCCCAAGCCGATGTCGCTCCGCTGGAATCGCTCTCAGTGGAGGATAAGCTGAAACGCTGCATTATCAACGGCGAAAAAGCTTTGGGCGAAGGCGCAAGCCGCCAGGCACTGGAGCAGATTCTGGAAGAGGCTCTTATTCGTTATTCGCCACTGGATGTCATCAACACCGTCCTGCTCGACGGTATGAAGACCGTAGGCGAGCTATTTGGAGCGCGCAAGATGCAACTGCCTTCCGTGCTGGACTCGGCTGGAGTGATGAAGCAGGCTGTGGCTTATCTCGAGCCCAAAATGGAAAAGAAGGAAGGCTCGCAGAAGGGAACTCTGGTGCTCGCGACGGTGAAGGGCGATGTCCACGATATCGGCAAGAATCTGGTGGACATCATCCTGACCAACAACGGCTACAAAGTGGTCAACTTGGGCATCAAGCAGCCCTCCGACGTGATTATCGCTGCCGCCAAGGAGCACAAGGCCCATGCCATTGGTCTCAGCGGGCTTTTGGTGAAGTCCACTCTGGAGATGAAATACGTCCTTCAAGACCTTCATGCTCAGGAGTTGGATTTCCCTGTCATTTGCGGCGGTGCAGCGTTGACTCGCAAGTACGTTGAAGACGATCTGCGCCGAGAATACGGTCATGGGGTTTTCTATGCCGACGACGCTTTTGCCGGCCTGCACTTCATGGACGACCTGACCTCAGCCAATGGCGCCCGAGAAGCCCGCCTGGAGGAAGGTCGCAAGATCAAAGAGTTTGCCAAAGCTACGGCTGCGGCCGGCGGAGAGGTTTCCATCAGCACCGAGCGCTCCGCGGTGGTTCAGCCAGCGCCCAATATTCCCAAGCCTCCTTTTTATGGGATACGTGTGCGCAAAGACTTTGACTTGAATGAGTTGTTCCAGTACATCAACCACACTGCGCTGTTCAAGAACCAATGGCAGCTCAAGACCGCATCCCAGAGCGACTATGTGCGACTGGTGGAAGAAAAGTACATGCCAGTGCTTCTGGAATTGCAAAAAGAAGTTGCGGCCAGTGGATGGTTCGAACCCAAGGTGGTTTATGGATACTTTCCATGCCAGTCCGAAGGCAATGATGTTGTCTTGTACGACTCGCCCGAAGGCCGAAAGGAGATCCAGCGCTTTATTTTTCCGCGCCAGCGCGAAGGACGCAAGCTCTCCATCGCCGATTTCTTCCTGCCCAAAGAGTCCGCTAAGCTTGATGTGATTGGATTGTCGGTGGTGACGATCGGAAGCCGAGCGTCCGAAGTCACCAAGCAGCTTTTCGATCAAGGAGAGTTCACCAAGTACCTGTACCTGCACGGCCTGAGCGTAGAAACCGCCGAGGCCGTGGCTGAATTGTTCCACAAACGCATGAGAGAAGAATTGGGCATAGCCGGCGAAGACGCAAAGCGCATCAACGACCTCTTTCACCAGAAGTATCGCGGCTCACGTTACTCGTTCGGCTATCCAGCATGCCCCAACCTCGAAGACCAGACAAAACTCTTCGCGGTTCTCAAGCCCGAAGAAAACATCGGTGTAAGCCTGACCGCAGGCTTCCACATGGAGCCGGAGCAATCCACGTCGGCCATAGTCGTGCATCATCCCCAAGCGAAGTACTTCGTGGTCTAAGCGTATCTTCGGAATAGAAAGAACAATGTTTTCAACTTGACGACACACGTCACCGCATAACATCATTGTGATCATGGAGGCCTGTTCATGAAAAACAAGATCAATAAGCTTGTACTGAATCAGGAAGTACTACGTAGCCTCAATGACCACGAATTGACCAAAGTTGCCGGTGGCCTGATAACCCCTAATAGCTGCAACGGAACTTGCCACCCAATAACCCCTTGCCTTTGCGCTCCAACGACTGGTACTGGCACAGGCCCGGACTGTTAACGCTCACCTAATCGGAATGTGAGTGCAAGCAATCAGGCTCACATTCCGCTTTTGGTTTCTCGGTGTAGTGAGCGCAGTCACATATCCCCTGATCACTTCCACCACGCCCAACCCTTTTTTGCTGCTGTCATTCTGAGTATTAGGAGGCCGCTCTTTGGCCGAAGTTGAGCCGTTTTGCCGGTGTGAGCGGAGCGGGAGCCAGCAGGCGAAATCCTGAGCCTGCGAAGGAACCGAATCCCTACGTTGTCTCACGCACGACGTTGGTGAAGCACTACGATGCTGTCAGAGCCAATCCCTTTGCATTTTCGCCAGCCCATCAGAGAAGCTGCCTGACCTGCTTAGAACACCCACGCGCCACAAGCATCTTGGGGATTCTTCGGAACAAAGTGCGTTCCTCAGAATGACAGGGGGATGATAGGTCGGCGAATGGAAACTGCGATCAGGGCGTACGAAGTTGAGAAACATTTCCGTTTTGATAAGCATTCCCGCTTTTGCCACACTCTCACCCCCTGTCATTTGATTTTAAAAGACTTACAAAGCTGTTCATTAGGAGGCCGCTCTTTGGCCGAAGTTGAGCCGTTTTGCCGGCGTGAACGGAGCGGGAGCCAGCAGGCGAAATCCTGAGCCTGCGAAGGAACCGTGCTTCTCGCTCGCTTGACAACTTGACGATCCACAATTTAGACTCCTGTCATTGATTGACAGGAAGTCATGGGCAAACCTACCGATCTTCTGCAAGGCACTTTGGATTTGCTAATCTTGAAGACCGTCGCGCTGCAACCAATGCACGGATGGGGAGTTGCGCAGCGAATCCGGCAGCTTTCTAAAGATGTACTTCAAGTTCACCAGGGAGCTCTTTACCCGGCGCTTCATCGGCTGGAGCAGCAAGGATGGATCCAAAGCAAATGGGGCGACTCGGAAAACAATCGGCGGGCCAAGTACTATTCGCTCACACGAGACGGAGCCAAATATCTGCGCAAGCAGCAGGCAAGTTGGGACAGACTTTCAGTCGCCATCGATCTCGTCCTGGAGACCACGTAACGAACGAACCCTATGCGCTGGTTTTACAAGTTGCCGCTTCGTCTTAGATCGTTGTTCCGAAGGCAGCGTGCTGATCAGGAGCTCAGTGACGAACTGCAATTCCATTTGCAATCCCAAATCAACGAATATGTGGCTGCTGGTCTGAATGCAGAGGAAGCTCGCTACGCAGCTCTTCGCGCAATGGGCGGGCTCGCGCAAGTACAAGAGGAGTGCCGGAATATGCGCCAAGTCAGTCCTATCGAGAATCTGGTTCAGGATTTGCGTTATGGCTTGCGGACACTGCTGAAGTACCGCAGTTTTACGGTTATCGTGGTATTGACCTTGGCGCTGGGCATTGGCATGAACACGGCTGTTTTCAGCCTGGTCCACGGGATTCTTCTTGAGCCATTGCCGTACGATCATCCTCATGAGTTAGTAAGAATGGGGAAGAGCAGTCTTACGAAGGGCATCCTGATCGGGTTACAGCAAAGGTTTAAGCAGGCAGAGGTCGCCTCCGTTGCTCTGGATGCAGGTTTCACCCTAAGCGGCAATGGCCAGGCAGTGCGTCTCAGGGGAAATGAAGTCTCGTCCAACCTGTTTTCAATTTTGAAAGCCGCACCGCAGATGGGCCGGGTGTTTCATCCTGGAGATGAGGTTCCCGGGCAAGATCGTCTAGTCATCCTCAGCTACGCTCTCTGGCAAAGCAAGTTTGGAGGAGATTCAGCGATCATCGGTCGTACGGTTGTGCTCGACGATGTGGGCCGCGAAGTCGTAGGTGTAATGCCTTCTGAATTTTCTTTTCCCTCTCCGGCAACCCAACTGTGGGTCCCGGCAAAGATTGATTTATCCAATCCCGGTGATCTGTGGAATTTTGGTTATGACATTATTGGACGTATGCGTCCTGGCGTGACCCTTACAACAGCACGGGCCGAATTCGACGTGGTCTTTCCACAAGTGTTCAAGACTTGCCCCTTTCCGCTCTCTGATTGGTTCTGGAAAGACGCGCACCTGGGGCTATTGCGGGAGTTCACAACCTCCGGGGCGCGAACCACGCTGCTCAGCCTATTGGGAGCGGTCGCATTGATCCTTCTTATCGCCTGCGTGAACGTGGCCAGCCTGCTGCTCTCCCGGTCAACCCTGCGTGAGAGGGAGATAGCGATACGGACAGCGCTAGGGGCGAGCCGTCTCCGGATCGTGACCCAGTTACTTACAGAGAGCCTGCTGCTGGGCGCAGTCGCCGGAGTGGTGGGCTGCGGATTGGCGTACTTTGGCCTGATGGTGTTGAAAGCTGTGCTTCCCACTGAAACACCGCGTCTCGCGAGCACAAGCATCGATGGGTATGTACTCGGGTTTTCAGCCGCGCTCTCCATCATCTCCGGAATAATTTTTGGATTGGCTCCAGCCCTGCAGGCCTCGAAGCCTGATATTGAGCAGACCTTAAGAGCCAATGCTCAGTCTGCGGGAATCAGCAATCGTCGCAGGAGGCTCTCGGCGTTTCTCGTAGTGGCCGAGATCTCCATGGCGGTGATTTTGGCGAGCGGCGCCGGGTTGCTCATCAAGAGCCTCTGGGGCCTAAGCCACCTGCGCACCGGGTTCAGCGAAGATCAACTTCTGCTCGCGGACCTCGCTCCCTCCGATGGTTTCTGCAGCGAGCATGATGGGTGCGTGGCGTTTTACCATGATCTTGTCAGTCGAGCGCAGACCCTGCCGGGAGTAAAGAGCGCTGCACTGACCGCGGTAGTGCCTTTGGAATCGCTGGCGGGTGTGCCCCTGACCGTGCAAGACCAGCCCGAGACGAACACCTCGCCCCATCTTGCCTGGTACGCCCATGTGAGTCCTGCTTATTTTAGGACGATGAGTATTCCGCTCCTGGAAGGACGAGACTTCAATCTATCAGACCGTCAGAACACGGCTGCCGTTGCCATCGTGAGCAAGACTTTGGCGCAAATGTTGTGGCATGGCGACGATCCGCTGGGGAAGCGCCTCAGAATGTCTGACGCGCATTACCCGAATGGCGATCAATGGATCAGCGTGGTAGGAGTGGTAGACGACGTTCGCCATTTCAAGGTTCCTCCGGCGAATGCAGCGGCAACCTTGAAAGGAGATATCTACTTTCCGTTCACGCAATTGCCTCCTTCTCCAATGAGCCTGGTTCTGCGTTCGCAAGCAGACCTGGGTGCACTAGGGCGGGCTTTGCCGGCTACAGTTGCTGCCATCAATGCGGAGGTGCCAGTGAGCCGCGTGCGCACTATCCACGAGGTCGTCGCCCATTCCGAGTCATCCCCGCGATCGACCATGTGGTTGTTCTCTATCTTTGCCGGCCTGGCTCTGTTTCTGGGAGCGATTGGGATCTATAGCGTGCTTTCCTATTCGGTTGCACAGCGTACTCGTGAAATCGGCATACGCATGGCGATGGGCGCCAGTAAGCGGCAGGTGCTGATCATGATTCTGCGCCAAGGCACTCAGTTAACCATTGCCGGCATTGTTGTGGGATTGACTGGGGCGCTTGCCCTGACTCGCCTCATGGCCAGCTTGCTCCATGGCGTCCGCCCAAGTGATCCGATGACGCTCATGATGGTTTCTGTAGTGGTAGGCGTTGCGGCCACGATAGCAGCCTGCATTCCATCGCTTCGGGCGACGTTCGTGAATCCGATTGTAGCGTTGCGGTCTGAGTAGGGTTTCTATTCACCTATCCTTCAATCGATACATAAACTTCAACCCTGACCACACCTCATCCACGGCGCATACTTTTACGTCGACCAAGCCATTGCTAAGCCCGATCTCGCGCACTACGTTTTCGTTGAGGTCGGTTTTTACTTTGGAGGCTCCTTTGGGCCAGGAAATCCAGAGCGTTCCGGCGAGGTCGAGGTTCTTCTTGAGTTTTGGGAAAGCCTCATTGAGCACGGATTTTTCCGTGGTGAAAAACTGGATGAAATCGCAGGGGCTTTTCAATGACTTTGCAATCGCAGCCTTGGGCGGAAGCTCACCTAAGGTTTTGTCATAACCTGCGGGCGGGTTGCCAATATAGGCGCGATATCCAGGCTTGATTCCTAGCTTATCTACCAACGATCTTTTTGAATAGCCAGCCATTCAGTCTCCTCAGAGAGGTAATAACATAGTAGTGGGGAGGTTGCGATCATTATTTTATGAGGATATTGCTCAAAACCCTTTTTTACCGCTGATCTACGCTGATTAACGCTGAAAAACCAAGATCAAAACCTAGATCAAAAATCAAAAGCGAGCACCCGTTCCTTCGATAAGCAAAGAGATTCTGCTTTTTGGGGATCATGTTATTAAGAAGTTTTCGCTCAGCGATTATCAGCTAAATCAGCGTCATCAGCGGTTAGGCCCCTTTGACTTTGGTTTTTTGCTTGCCTAACCAAATCCATCCCCGCACGTCTTTACCCATACCCCCTCAAAATAAATTGGAACGATCGCTCCATCTCGCGGCAAGTCATAGTAGGAGCAAGGCTCAGGCATACCGTAGACCAATGGCAGAACCGGCAAGGAACGAACTGGAGTTGCTCCGGCAACTCGCCAAGGGCAGTGATGAGGCCTTTCGCGCTCTCTACGATTGTTACCAGGGCAGCATCTATCGTTTTGCGCTCCACATGAGTGGAAACCGTTCGACTGCCGAAGAGGTTACCCAGGAAGTTTTTATGCAACTGATCAGCAACTTCAAAGGCTATGATCCCGCGAAAGGTCCGCTGGCTGCGTACTTGTTCGGAATGGCGCGCAACCTCACGCGGCGCACCATGCGGCAGCTTCCACGGGAAGAGGAGCTTATTGAAAATGACTCGATGGAGACGGCCAGCGACCTTGACCTGCTGGAAGAGTTGAGCCAATCGGATTTGCTGGAGCACCTGAAGAAAGCGGTGCTGGCGCTTCCTGAACCGTATCGTGAAGTCGTGATCTTGTGTGATCTGGAAGAGATGAGTTATCCGGCGGCGGCCGAGCTCTTGCAATGCTCTTCGGGAACAGTTGCGTCGAGACTGCACCGGGCAAGAACCATGCTCAAAACAAAGTTTAGCACCAAGATGAAAAGTGAGGGCTGTGCACGATGACATCCCATAGGAAACAACCTGAGGAGCGGCTGTCCGAGGCGTTGCGAAGCCTTAGACAAACTGCGGAGCAGAGCGCGCCACCGGAGATCTACAGCGCACTCGCGGGAGCATTTCGTTCGCATCATATTCGTCGCCGGCGCGTGCAGCATATACGGATCGTTCTAGCCTCGGCTGCGTGCCTTATTGTTTTCGTGGCGCTGGTCCGCTCCATCAAAGGACCGATGCACGACTCCCAGCCCAATGCTGGAAATGCCGCAGTCCATTTGATTCCGCCCCAGGATGCGCAGATTCCAGACCAGCAGGCAGCCGCGCAAGCCAGCCTTCGAGAGAGCGCCAAGCCCCATGCGCCGGAGAGAGCGTCGCGGGCTGCAACAGTAGAAGATTTTCTGGCGTTGCCCTCCTACGATCCAACCATAGCGGCTGAGGGGCTGAGGATCATCCGGCTGGAAGGGCGTGGCAGCGATCTCCGATTAGCCGGAGCGCCGGTGAGCGAAGAGTTGTCGGAGCGGCGCGTGGTTGCCGACTTCATGGTCGGGCACGACGGCACACCCTACGCTGTGAGATTTGTGCAGTAAAACGTCTTGATACTTTTAAGGAGAATGAGTAATGAAGAAACTATTAATGTTCTTGATGGTTGCTGCTTTACTGGCAACCATCTCGTATGCCCAGACGCCGGCGGCGGAGGAACACAACCAGGAACACAACCGAGTGTTTATCCAAAATGAAACGATCCACACGGGACAGGGGCAGGGAATTGGCCAGGGTGAAGGACACGGCGCAGGATGGGTCTTCGAAGGCCCTGAAGGCGCCACAGCCATGGCGTATGCTTTTGCAGAAATCGGCGGGGACAGAGAGACCGTCAAAGGCGCTCCGTATACCGCAACGGCCGTGACCGAGATCACGCAATCGTTGGCAGATGGCAACCGCATCGTCAACAAAACTTCCTCCTCTGTGGCGCGTGACAGTCAGGGCCGCACACGGCGGGAAGAGACGGTAGGTAAAGTTGGTGGTTTGCAGTTAAAGGGCCTGAAGGTGGTTTCCATTTATGATCCGGTCGCCGGGACAAGTTTCGTCTTCAAGTCTGGTGGGCAGCCTGCCGAAGAAGAGAAGCACGGCGAAGCGAAAGTCATCAGAATTGAAGAAAGAAAGAAGGTGAGAGTGTTCACCTCAGGAACGCCCAAAGAGTTTTCGTTTGAGCACTCAGGCGAAGTAAAACACGAATCCCTGGGCACCAAGACGATTGAAGGCGTCTCTGCCGAAGGCAAGCGCGAGACTAGAACCATTGCTGCCGGCGCAATCGGCAACGAACGTCCCATCGAGATTACCTCGGAAACCTGGTATTCGCCGGAGTTGCACACAGTCGTGCTCAGCAAGCGCAACGACCCACGGATGGGTGAGACCGTCTTCCGGCTGACCGAGATCAGTCGCGCCGAGCCCGATGCCTCGCTTTTCCAGCCTCCGCCGGGTACGAAGGTGGAGAGCGAACGACGTGGGAAAGGTCTTGTGATTGAAAGACATTCCCCGGAAGAAGAATAGCGTTGTAAGCGCTCCATGGTAGGCCGGGTGAAAATGCCCGGCCTTTTTTTATC
>DASZEU010000612.1:0-9438 GCA_035940535.1 Candidatus Angelobacter sp. | reverse complement strand
GTGGCAAGTGACGGCGCGGCGCGATCCGTCGTTTGAGCGCGGCCTGGCTCTCGATTTGGAATATATAAGAAGTTGGACCCTGTGGAGGGACTGCAAGATTCTGTATAAGACAGTTTCCGTAGTCCTGCATGGAAGCGGCGTTTAGCTATGTCCTCAACCGCATATCCGGTAGCCAGAATTCATAGCGGTAATCTGCTGGCCTGGGTAATCGGGGGTGCTTTTCGACCACTGCACGCATTGATCGTCGAACCGTCGCTACTATTCTTAGCTGCGCTAGGGCTGATGCTTTTCCATCCTCCAGACTTTAATTTTCATTCGATTGATCGATTCGCCTTCGCATTACTGATTCTTGTAGTACTGCTGCGCGTCTGCGTGCTGCGCCAACCGCTGCAATTCCGCGCCCCGGTTACATGGCCCATGCTGGCTCTGCTTCTGCTGGCGTTTTATGGCGTTGTTTCACAACCGAACGACGCGGAGTCTTGGAGCCTGTTTGCCGCCAAATGGCTGGTGCCGTTCACGCTGTATCAGCTAGCAGCTTACATCTTCGATGATGCTCGCTCTTTGCGGAGATTCGAGACCTTCGCATTGATTGTGCTGGGATACCTCAGTCTTACCGCGATATTTTTCATGCTGGACGCCAGACAATTCATCTTTCCCCGCTACATTCTGGACGAAGGTTTGGGCTATCATGCCGACCGCGCGCGCGGACCATTTCTTCAGGCCGTGGCCAACGGCGTTACCCTGAATCTGCTCGGCTTGATTGCCCTAAATTCCTTTCGGCGCAAGCGACTCCGGGGAGTGCTGGCGCTCCTCTTCCTGGTCGCATTGCCGCTGGCCGTCGTTGCCACCAAGACCCGCGCTGTTTGGTTGTCTTTTGCCTTGTCAGTTCTTGCCTTGCTGCTCTTTTCACCCAGCCGGCGACTGCGGCGCGCCTGCTTGTGCTTCGTCCTCGCTGGCGGCATGGGACTCGCGGCGGTCGTCATTTTTGCGGATCGCGATACTTCGCTCAGCGAGCGGTTGGAAGAACGTGGACCCGTGATATTCCGGATGGCTATCTATCAAGCCGGTTGGGAGATGTTCTTAAAGAAGCCGCTTGCAGGATGGGGTGCGACCGATATGCAGGCGGAACTCTCAAAAAGGATCAGTGACTTTCACCAGGAACAATTCTTTTTTCACAATACCTATCTTGAGATCGTGGTGCAATACGGCTTGGTGGGATTGCTGCTCTACCTGTGGATTGTAGTAGATCTCTTTAAGCTCGGTCGAAGACGGAAACGGCCCAACTCCCGCACGGACAACGGTTTCTTGGATCAACAGTTCCGGGCGCTATGGCCTTTGCTCCTGGGAGTGTATCTGCTCAACGGCTCCTTTGTGGTCATGAACTACCAGTTCGTGAATGGGCTCCTATTCACGATGGCGGGCTTGCTGGTCGCACAGAATCGTCGCAACGTAGAAGTCGAACTCGATTTTTTTGAAAGTTAATGCCAACCGTTGCTTACCTCACCAATCAATTTCCTTCCCCCGTTGAGCCCTACGTCGCGCAGGAAATTCAGGAACTCCGGAGACGTGGAGTCGTCGTGATCCCATGTAGCGCGCGCCATGCCACAACTGCCCTCGATTCCGACCTGAGAGCCTTTACCGGTGAAACGCTCTACCTGCAGACGCTCCAGCTCAAGCTATTGATCTACGCCGCAGTCCTGTGCTTTGTGAAGTTCCCCACGCTCAAGGATTTTTATTGTCGTGCGCTTTTGCATGGAAATGAGCCCCTGGGGCGGCGACTGCGCGCTCTTCTGCATACCTGGCTTGGAGTCTATTACGCTCTCCGGATCGAAAAATCTGGCGTGGAACACATCCACGTGCACCACGGATATTTCGCATCGTGGATTGCGATGGTGGCAGGCTCGTCTTCTCAAAATTGAGTTCAGCATGACTCTGCATGGATCGGATCTGCTGCTGCACCCTGCTTACCTCGATACAAAACTCAAACACTGCAAGTTTTGCGTGACCATCTCTGAATTTAACCGGCGGCATATTCTTGAACGCCATCCCGCGGTCCGATCAGACAAAGTTGTGGTACGGCGCATGGGAGTTGATCCTGGCACAAACAATCCTCCCGCTTCGCAATCTTTCCGCGAAAAACGCAGCCTGGTCATGCTTGCGGTCGGACGCTTGCATCCGGTCAAAGATCACGTCTTCCTGGTGCGAGCATGCCGCCTGCTGAAGGACCGCGATGTCCCCTTCGCATGCGTGATTGCGGGCGACGGTCCGCAGCGCGCAGCCATCGAAGCGCTGATCAGGGATTTGGATCTCCTAGCCGAGGTTCGGCTCGTTGGACATTTGTCGCGCCAGCATCTCGACGCTCACTACGCGCAGGCCGACTTGGTCGTGCTCACCAGTCGCAGTGAGGGTATTCCGCTGGTCCTCATGGAAGCCATGGCGCATGGTAGGCCTGTGCTTGCACCCGCGATCACGGGCATTCCGGAATTAGTGTTAGACGGGACGACTGGTTTTCTCTATCGCCCGGGATCGCTGGAAGACTTCGTGGCCCGAGTAACATCGGTCCACCGCTCCCAATCCGCTCTCGGCCCGCTTGGGCGGGCGGCCCGCCAGCACGTGCTTCAACATTTCAACCGCGAACAAAACCTCGCGTCATTCTGCAATCTCCTTCTTAAGCGCGTCAGCCCCGTGCGCATCAATCGAACCGTGGAGCACCATTCATATGAGAATCCTATACTGCAATAAATACAATTTTCCCTTCAGCGGCACTGAAGTTTACATGTTCGAGCTCATGGATCTGATGAGAGCTCAGGGACACGAAGTGGCGCTTTTTTCCATGGCGGATCCTCGTGGCCTGCCCACGCCCTATGACGAGTATTTCTTGCCCAACATCAATTTCAAAAGCCTTCCCCATGGATGGTTCGCACGGGCCAAACTTGCGGCGCATGCAATCTATTCCACCGAGGCCCGGCGGCGACTACGGCAGGTTATCGCCGCGTTTCGTCCGGAGGTCGCCCACGTGCGCAACATCTATCACCACTTGTCCCCATCAATTCTTTGGGAACTGAAGGCGCAGAGCGTGCCCGTGCTCTATCACTTGAACGACTTCAAGTTGCTTTGTCCCACCTACAACATGGTCTCGAAAGGACGAGTTTGCGAGCGCTGCCGCGGGGGACGGTTCAGGCATGTTCTGACCGAAGGCTGCTACGCCGGCCCACCCGGTTCAGCGCTGTTTCTCATGGCCGAGGCCTATTTCCATCGCTGGCTGGGAACCTACCAGAAATGCGTGGATCAGTTCCTGGCGCCTAGCCGCTTCGCGAAAGAAAAGCTTGTCCAGAATGGGTTCAACGCGCAGAAGATTACCGTCCTTCCCCATTTCCAGAAGTTACCGGCGCAGGCGCCGCCACCTTTTGCGCCACAAGCGCCCATCCTCTACTTCGGCCGCCTGTCCCCCGAAAAGGGAATCACTGACCTCTTACTGGCTATGAAAGATTTACCGCAGGTGCGACTCCTGATCGCCGGAGATGGCCCGCAACGATTGGAACTCGAGAATCTAGCTCGGGGGTTAGGCCTGAAAAACGTGGAATTCACGGGCCATGTCGGAGGCAAAGTCTTGGAGCAAATGATCGCTTCGGCCCGCTTCACGGTGCTGCCTTCACGAGCTTACGAAACCCTGGGCAAGACGATTCTCGAATCCTACGCATGGGGACGTCCGGTGGTGGCATCAGACCTCGGTTCACGGCGTGAACTAATCGAGCAGGGCGAGACCGGTCTTCTGTATCCGTCGGGGAACGTGGAGCAACTGCAGAAGGCCATCTCCTTCCTCGCGGAGCGGCCAGAAATAGCGGCCCAGATGGGTATCGCCGGGCGCAGATTTGTGGAGGCCCAGCACGCGCCGCAAGCTCACTATCGCGCGTTGATGCGCCTTTATACGCAGATGAGGCCATGGCCGGGCAGGGCCAAGAAGCCGGCAACACCGCCGGCCACTGTGCTGCCGCTACATGTGGCATTCATCGGCGGGCGCGGCATGGTTTCAAAATACAGTGGCATCGAAACCTATTATGAAGAAGTCGGCAAGCGACTCGTGGAGATGGGCCACGATGTCACGGTGTATTGCCGCAGTTACTTCACTCCTCCAATGTCCACGCACGAAGGAATGCGGCTGCTTCGCCTGCCGACATTCCGGTCTAAGCATCTGGAGACGTTTGTGCATACTTGGCTGAGCACGGTCCACGTAATGTTCAGCGGATGCGACATCGTGCACTACCATGCCCAAGGTCCAGCGCTGTTTTCGTTCTTCCCACGCCTGGTGGGGAAGAAGACCGTGGTCACAGTTCAGGGTCAAGATTGGCAACGAAAGAAGTGGGGCCGCTTCGCCGCGCTCACCCTCCGCCTCGGAGAAGTCGCTTCGGCGCGGCTGCCCAATCGCACTATGGTTGTGTCACAAGCTCTGCGGCGGCACTATCGGACCGCCTACGGGGTCGACGCCACTTACGTGCCGAATGGGTCGATGATCCGGCAACGGGTGGCTCCGTCGCAGATTTCCGATTGGGGGCTCGAACCCGACAACTACATCCTGTTTCTCGGCAGATTCTCTCCGGAAAAGAATTGCCATTTGCTGATCGAGGCCTACGAAAAGCTCGACACCAGCGCCAAACTGGTGCTGGCCGGCGGCTCGAGTTACACGAACGCATACGTCGACGAATTGCGCACGCATCAGAGCGAAAAGGTTGTCTTCCTCGACTGGGTCCACGGTCCTGCTCTCGATGAATTGCTCACAAATGCCGCGTTGTTCGTCTTGCCCTCTGACCTGGAAGGCCTCTCCCTGGCTCTTTTGGACGCTATGGGAGCCGCTGTCTGCGTGCTGACCAGTGATATTCCTGAAAACCGTGAAGTGATCGAGGATACTGGTTTCACATTCCAACCCGGAGATGCAACCGACTTGGAGCGTATGTTGCGGTTCCTTCTTTCCGATGCGCACACCCGAACCATAGCGGGGCGAAAGGCGCAAGCGCGAGTTCAGGAACATTATCTATGGCCACGAATCGCAACTCAGATTGCACACTCCTATGTGGAATTGACCGACCGGGAGACCGCGGTTGAGTACCCTCAGGAAAACGCCCCCGCAAGAGAAACGTCAAGACAAGTCGGATAGGGTTCCACGCAATCTCCTCGCAGCGCGAAGGATCTGCATGCTTTGATTTATAACCCATCAATCATCGCGGCTCGGGATTCGTAGAATCCGCCATGTGAAAGACATGCGGTCCCTCTCATGACCGGATGCCGAGCCCCGCCATTCTCGGGAATTTGCAAAGCTTGCTCTGCCGGCATGCTTTCTCGCCTCACGCGCTTCTTGCCATGCAGAATCGCCGGATCGTATGCACGAATCGCAGGCGAAGCTACGCGCTCGGCGGAGCAAGCGCTTGCACCGCAGGCGTATCCCCACCCAGCCAGTCCGGATGCATTGCCGTAGAGTCAAAGTGAGATGAGGTTTTGAACAACTCGTACTTTCCCGCCATCGCAACTTCTTTTGTCTTCGCCAGCAGTTGTGCCAGCTGTTCTCGATTCATGGGCTGAAAAGTTTTGGCGGCCTCAAAGGCTTGGTCCAGTACTGCCTGCTTATCAATGCCCGTGATCACGACCGACGTCGGCAGGCTCAGCGCGTAGTGCAGGCATTCCATCGGCGACACAGCCTTACTCTTCAGGATGACGCCGTCTCCCATTGACTTCATACCCAGCACGCCGATTTCTTGTTGAACCAACTCGGGCAAAACCATCTGCGCAAAACTTCGAAAATGTGCATCCATCACATTCAGCGGCATCTGCACCGTGTCGAAGCCGAAGCCGTGCTCGGCAGCTACTTTCAACATATAAAGATGAATGTGCGGATCTTTGTGGCCGGTGAATCCGACGTAGCGAATTTTGCCCGCTTTCTTGGCCTCTAGAACGGCTTCCATGGCTCCGCCCTGCGCAAATATGCGATCGGGATCGTCGAAGCGAATGATTTCATGATGCTGCACCAAGTCGATGTGGTCGGTCTGCAGGCGTTCCAGACAAGTTTCGATCTGCCGCGCCGCAACCTCTTTGGTGCGACCATCAATCTTGGTCATCAGAAATACTTTCTGACGATATCCGTCTTTCAAGGCCTTCCCCATGCGCATTTCACTTTGGCCTTCGTTGTAGTCCCAACTGTTATCCATGAACGTAATACCGCGATCCACGGCGGCGCGCACCAGGCGGATGCTCTCGCCCTCGGTGAGCCCATGTTGCGCGATATGGAACCCGCCCATCCCAATGGCGGAGACCTGCTCTCCGGTGCGTCCTAGGGAACGGTAAAGCATGTCGCCCTTACGGGTTCCCGCGGATGAGGTCAGCGGAATTTGATTCATGGGGCCGTTCTCCTGGGTTGAGATAGGTTTTTCCTGAGCCAAGGCTCGGGGCAGTGTGCCTGCAGCGCCGCAAATTGCAGCGGCTTTAAAGAATTCTCGGCGTTTCATAAGAGACCTTTACACGACGCTTCATGTTACTAGCCTTGAGATGGCGGACCAGACGGCTACGTTGCCGCCTAGCCTCGGCATTGTCTCAACTTCCTAAGGAAGTGCTTTTCCCGGCAAAGGCAAATGCCTTTCCCAAAGTGGAAACAAATTCTTTTGCTGACTGCGGCCGTGCGGCGGTCTTCGGACTGAGAGCCCGCTCAAAAAACTGCGGCCATTCGGCAGGTGCGTCCGGCAAATGAGTAGAAAGCGGGGTGAAGCGGCTGCTGACTATGGAATGGTGCATCTGGCCCACAGAGGTTGCGGGAAAAGGATGCGCCCCGGTTAGCATCTCGTATGTAATCACCGCTAGGGCCCAGAGATCCCATGCAGCAGATGCGACTTCACCGTTGAGCTGATCCGGTGACATATATTGCGGCGTACCCATCAGAACGCCTGGAAGAGTGTCAACTGTAGCCGCAGCCGAGTTGGTCGGCGAGACCAGAAACTTCGCCAGACCGAAGTCCAGGATTTTGGCCACGTCCCCCTCGCCGCTTTGGGTCAGAAAAATGTTCTCCGGCTTCAGATCGCGATGGATTAAGCCTTGTTCGTGCGCAGCTTGAAGACCAGCGCACACGCCTCCAAGAATCTGCAAGATTTCTTGGGTTGCGAATTTCTTTTGCTGCTCGAATCGTTGCCGCAGGGTGAAGCCTTCGAGCAACTCCATCACCAGAAACACACGTGTGTCCGAATCCACACCAAAATCGTGCACGGTAACCAGATTGGGGTGCGCGAACGACGCTGCCGCCTTGGCTTCACGCCGGAAGCGTTCAGCCGCGTCGCTACTGCTGACGAGGTCTTCACGTATGAGCTTGACCGCAACGGCACGTTCCAAGGATGTATCCGTGGCCTTGTAAACCGTGCCCATTCCACCCCGGCCCAGCCTTCGCTCCAGCCGGTAGCGCAAGGTCAGCAACCGCTTAAAAGCCATTCGCGTGAGTTGCGCGCTTTCATTGGCGCAGCGGCCCATGCCGCTCTCATAGCACAAACCGCAACGGGGACATTCCTCAAATCCACCGAGCGCACTCGTAACCGGACGCTCCAAGAGCAGAGCCAGCGCACTGCCAATCCCCGAGAGTAATTCCTGGTCTTCGCTGCTGTAAGGCTCCTCTGATTTCTTCAGGCCCAAGACCATAAGCGCCTCGCGGCCCTGGGGCGCAATCGCAATCGGTACCATCAGATCAATGCGCGCATCCCGCAGGAAATTCGTATCTTCTGAAGGAAGCTGCTGCTTGAGCCATCCGCTTTCGGCCAGCGATATCTGCAAGGGCTTGGCAAAAAGGCGGAAAACCGACATGAGCTTGCTCTCAGCGCTGAGTCCGCGGGGATAGAATTCGGCCGGCGCCGCAGCGATGCAACGGTAGAGTGGTTCGGTAGCCTCGCGCATCAGGATTGCGACAAACTCGGGATGCAACGCCTGCTCTATGCGGGCAACGGCTTTGGGCGCAACCTCCGCGAGGTTGGAGGAGGCGCGAATCTCATCCACCGTCTGCCGTAGCAACTGCTGCGCGTTGTAGTGCTCGCGATAGAAGCGCCGGTCCAGCACCTGCATCCATTGCGACTGTTTCTTGTGGGCAACGATTCCAACCACTCCCATGAGGGCATACGCCCAGCCGTGCGCGGAGAGCAGGACTCCGAATGGCTGGTCTTTGTGCACAACCAAATCGAAGATGAGAATTCCCATCAGGATCGGGACGGGGATGAGCAAGGCGCCGCGCGCCACAGCGTATTGCAGGCTCTGGCGAACGATGAAACTTACCTGGAACAGCCGCTGCTTAAGAACCGCGTACGCCACGCAGATCGTGAACGGAACTTGCGCAAGCCCAAACACAAGCGGTGAGGTAGTAATCGTCGAAAGCCAGATAGTCTTTGGTGACAAGGAGAACAGAATGGTTGCAAGCAAATCCCCGAAGAGCAGCAGCAAGCCAAAGATCACCAGCCGTATGCGGCGTCTTTCATTCACCTCCCGGAGCCTGAAATAATTCACTGCCAGGATCACTAAGGGGGCCAGAAAAGAAACCATGGCATCAATCCCCATGATTGCACCCAGCCAGCCCGGGAAGGCCCCGATAGCGCGCTTTGGAGCAAACAGCACGATGTAATTAAGAATGGTGCCAAAGCCCAGGAGGGGCGCTGCGAGCACCGCCAGCATCATCCATGCCCAGCGGCGATGGAGTAGAGGCTTGGGGAATGAGAGCGAAAACAACAGCATGGGCGCAACCGGTAGGCCATTGAGACCGAGTGTCAGCGCGGGGAAGATGAGCCACTGGATAGCCAGTGGCAGGTTTCTCCATACCACCGCTGCACCCGGGGACAAGAAGTAAAAATTGCCCGTGCCCAGGCTGCAGAGGAAGATGCCGGCGGCAACGGCGGTGAGGTCGCGCGGCCTCTTGAAGAGAACGAGCAGTCCCACCAGCAACTGAATCAGGCTGACGGCGACCTCCACCCACCAGCCCAGGTATTCTTTCTGAGTCCAAGCTTTCGTCAGATTCCGATTGAGAGTCAACTGCAAATGAACTTCCTGGCTCCCGCGCAGTACAACAATGGAAACCGGATGGTCGAACACCGTGTTGCTTAACGCACTGATGACCTCGGTTGGGCTGCTTACAGCTCGGCCATCCACATTGACGATCCTGTCATCCTGCTTAATTCCGGCGGCGTCAACCGGGCTACCCGGCGTCACATTCGGCACGCGGTTGTCACGGAAGTTGGGGTTGATTCCAGTTGCCTCAGGAAGTTTGAGAGGTAAATAAACAAAGCCCACCAGGAAGCAGGCAATGAAAGACGCTGCCATCAACCAAATCCACCACGGGATGCGGGCAGAGGACATACTCTTACGTATGCTGCTCGGGAGACGCCCATTATAAGCACAACGTCGGCGGAATCGGCAAAAGAGGTGGGTGGGAAC